>NZ_JANAIF010000019.1 GCF_024721015.1 Xenorhabdus bovienii | reverse complement strand
ACGTTGTTTCGGTTTTCTTAAAGGAAATCGGCGTATCGCAACCCGTTACGAAAAAACCGCTCGAAACTATTTGTCCATGGTGAAATTAGGCTGTATTCGACTCTTTTACAGGCGGTTATCTAATTAAGGGACGCAGCCTAACACGCTTAATCCCACACTATTCGAGATGACATGAAGATTTTATCTGGTCGGCCGTGGTTACTGATAGCATTTTTTTGATATAGAATTTCTTTTCATTAGTAACGGTTTCTATTGGGAATATACCTTATCCCACAGTACATCAGTAATACCGGCTTTTCTCGCGACAACAACCATACTTTCTGCCGTCCTGATACTTTTTCGATCCCGCTTATTGGTAAAATAATCGATTCTTTCAACCGCCTGTATTCTCTGATTTATACCTCTATGTTTATCCAGATTTATTTTTCGATTTTCTATATTACCCGACAGAGATTCATTAAAGATGTCTTTATGCACGAAAGTAGACTAATCGGAACATGATATTTTAACTTTGGTAAAATACGATACTATCGCTTTGGTCTGACACAGGCAGGGAACGGAGTTATGTTAAATTCCTCACTTGCGATGCACTATTATATATACGAAAATATATTTCATAGTATGAAGATGGAGCTTGAATTTGAATGGAATCCCGCCAAAGCGGAGAGCAATTTCCGTAAGCACGGGATTCGTTTTGAAGATGGTTCCTCTGATTTTTGTTGCTAATTACTATCAGGCATGGACTTATGTTTTTGCGATTAGTGTCATTGCCCCACGGGCATTACTGTTTGGAAAACATGCCGATTGGGCTGTAACAAAAAAAGGGGATATTAGTGAAGCAGTTGTATTCCAGTATGGTGAACTGCTATTTGCAAATAACAGTTCACTCAAAAAATCTTGAACCTAATAATAAAACCCATAGAAAAACAACATTAATCGACAAACATTCAGTAATTCTGAATATAGTGGAAAATCATCGATAAAAATCGATCACTCTCCACTGTGTTCAAGATTGTTATAGGATTTATCTTATTGGAAACATTCATATTAAACGATGCTGATTCTGGTTCATAAAAGCAGGTCATTCCACGATCAGCTCCTTCTAAAACAACATCCACATAATTTTGTGTGCTAGTTACTATTGTTCTATCAATTAACCAAGCAACCGTGAGCGCATCATGTATCCAACACCCCTCTAGCCCTCTTGTTTTTATTGAATAATTCATCCAAGGGCGAATCGTATCAACCAAAAACCTACAAAGAGGATTATTAAATGTGGATAAATAATCCAAATCAGAATGTAGCATCTGGGTCTGCGTCGTCACATCCATCGGCACCAAAGTAATATTTGCACCACTTGTTAACACAAGATGTGCTGCTTCTGGATCAATACCGAAATTGGTATCTTTTTGATAACCAGGAACGTTAAACACTCCCCCCATGATGACAATTTCAGCCACGGATTTAGCAAACTCAGGATATAACTGCATAGCATGAGCAACATTAGTCAAAGGACCAATCGCCACTAGCGTAACCTCTCCTGGATTACGACATACAAGCTCCCCCATTCCCTGAGACGCCGATGGAGCAACTATAGGAAATTGTTTCGGAGGCGCAACATATTCCCATAAATCACGTAGGTCATTTTGATCAACACCATAATCAAGTTTCTCACGCCAAATGTTCATGGGTTCCAAGAATCCTTGAGAAGCACCACGCAATACAGGAATATTTTCACCTAATCTCTGTAAAAGTGATTTTGCAACAGAATACCCAATTTCACTGGGAGTGTTGCCCGAAACAGTAGAAATTAATTCAAGGGAAATTTGTGGGGCTGCTATGGCAAGAGCTAATGCAAGACCATCATCAATATTAGCTCCTGCTATACCGTTCCCTGGATCACAATCAATAATTAAACGCATACTTATTCTTTTACAAAAGATGTACAACCACAGGATTCTCCGATCTGTAAATCAAATTCAAATTCACATTCACGAGTTTCTCCATTCCATGTTTTCAGCATTTCAATAGCTGTTTGTGCCATTTTATTAACTGGCTGACGTACTGCTGTCAAAGAAGGCACATTAAATTGCGATTGTTGTGTAGCGTTGAAACAAACCAACGCAATGTCATCAGGTACCTTTATTCCATGTTCAGACAGTGCACGAAGACACCCGAATGCCTGTAACTCATTGGTGGCAAACAATGCACGAGGCCATTTTCCTTTTAACATTTGCAATGTCACCTCATAGCCTCCCATTCGGGTATAGTCTGTAGAAAAGATCCACTCTTCATGCACAGTCAAATTCGCCTGTTGTAATGCATCACACCAACCAGCAATACGATCCTGCGTATTTAACATATCACGTGGTCCACAGATAATGGCTATATCACGATAACCATGCCGAGTTAGATGTTGAGTAACTTTAAATGCAGCAAGCCGTTCATTGACAATGATTGCACTAACATTTAGCTTTGCATCAACTCGATCTAACATGACACAAGGTGTTCCACTTTCTTGGATCAGTTCGATATAAGGATGACGATCAATACTGGTGTATAGCAACCCATCAACCTGACGATGCAATAGGTTGTTGATCAATTCTTTTTCACGTTTTCGATCATCTCCTGAGTCCCCCAATAGCAATACTTGCCCATGTTTGAACGCTTCTTGCTGTAACGCGTGAGCCATAGAGGAAATAAATGGGTTAGATATATTTGGTACAACAAGCCCATAAGTTTGGGTCCTCCCAGAAACCAGTGCTCTTGCAATACCGTTTGGACGATAGCCTGTTTTCTTTATAGCCGCTAATACACGCTGGCGTGTCGCTTCTGCAACGGGCCTCGGGCCATTGTTAACAACATAACTGACTACAGCCACTGATGTGCCTGCTTCTCTGGCGACATCAGTACGAGTCACTCGTTTAGAATGTAACTTCATGATATTAATTTAGTGTGTAGGAAAAGGTTATAATTTAAATAGTTTAGGGGATAAAATACCATGCTTTGGAATGTAATAAACCTTTGGCACGAATTAAATAATGTTAATTCATGCCAAAGTTATTAATAATGAGTTATCTTGCTAGGTATTAAATAGCATCTTCGGGCAAATTCAGATCTCTGCCGCGGGTTTCTGGCGCAAAGAATGTTGTTATAAACCCAATTCCTGCCATAAATGCAAAATAAAATGCGATAGGCCACCAATGCCCAAAAAAAGACAACAGAGCTGATGCAACTAATGGTGCAGAACCACCAGATAAAATGGAGCCCAATTCTTTTGCAAAAGCCATCTTCGTGTAGCGATTTGTCACTCCAAACAGTTCAACTCCCCATGCGGCCTGAACACTAAAGATTCCTAGAGAGGCCAGTACCATCCCTACAACAATTGTTGAAATAACGATGATGGGTTTACTGCTCTCCAGCAAGAGAAACGCAGGGGCAATATACAGAATTAACAATAGACAAAGCCAACGGTAGATAATTCGGCGCCCAAAGCGATCAGATAAATATCCCACCAATGGAACAATAAAAAAACCGAAAATTGAAGCAATAAAGACCGCTATCGTAGGTATGGATTTATCTATCATCAACACCTTTGCAACATAGCCAATGATAAAACCTTGAACAAGATAAGATGGGCCATTTTCACCAATACGCAGGCCAACCATGATCCAAAAGGCTTTTGTTCGTTTCCAAATATTCGTACACTCACGCTCTTCTTTATCGCTATATTCCCTAGGCAATACTTGTAGATTTCGAGCCTCTAGTTCCATTTTATGACGTTGAAATACAGGGCTTTCACTCACATGTCGACGAATAAACAAAGCAACCACAGCGAGTAAGAAACTAGATAAGAATGGGATACGCCATCCCCATGCAAGTAAACTTTCTTGATCCATCGCCAATACCAGCAGCCAAATCAATGATGCCAGCAATGTTCCACTATTGGAGCCAAGTGCAATGATAGAAGAAACCAAACCCCGTTTTTCTGGAGGAGCGTATTCTCCTAACATCACCGTCCCACCAGAAAGTTCAGCGCCCGCACCCAGCCCTTGTGAGAATCGTAAAATGACTAAACAAATAGGGGCCAAAATACCAATTTGAGCATAACTAGGAATCAATCCAATAAGTGTTGTAGAGACTCCCATAAGAGTAATAGTCGTTACCATAACGAGCTTTCGCCCTTTACGATCACCCAACCATCCAAACAATAAAGCGCCAATAGGCCGAGCGATAAATCCAACAGAATAAGTTGCAAAACTGGAAAGCAGAGCAGTCGCTGGTGTCATATCAGGAAAAAATATATCACCAAAAACAATCCCTGCTGCTAAACCATAAAGTGCAAAATCGGCATATTCCATTGTTGTGCCTAACCAACAAGAAAAAGCGGTTCGACAAAAATCCTTATGCCCCTTCCGAGCCACCGGACACACTTCGGATGTATGTCGTTTTCTCGTTAGGGGCACCATGACATTTCCAAACTGCATAAAATGTTCCCTGAGTATTGGAACAGTAAATTATCAATTCCGATGTTATAAACCGGAAAAATAATTTTTTATAGTTATATTTTTATAGTTTTTATTTTTCAACTTATCTACTCGAGTAGATTTTCACAAATCTTGAAAATAACAATTGCACCTCAGTCACAAATAATAGTAAAAAAATAAAAATTTTCAATCCATAAAAACAAAATCACTCTATCAAAATTTATTTTAAAGCAATATATAAACATATATTTTACTCTGTTTACTATATATAACATCTCTTAATTGGTAAATATTAAAACTAATAAAATTATCACATAATGAAATAATTTCAACCAACCTATTAAAAATAAAAAATTTTAATAAAATCAGCATATGAACCTCCTTGATAGATTGATTTTTAATCAGAAATTATAGTATATCTATAAATGATGACCTTGATATTGTTACCTGATTATGTCAAATCACTGAAATAAAGACACAAAGAGCTAAATATTAGTTTTAAGGGTAAGTTAGTAAATAAGATTAAAAAATAAGAAAATAACTTCTTATATTTAACCCGTCATAAAATCAAATAAATAATACAATCATCTTTACCGAAGTAATAACCCTCTAAAACAAACAGATTTATTTATATAAAAATGAAAAATAGATAATATAATCAATTATTATAATTAACATTACCTATAAAAAAACAGCACCCCATCAGGTGCTGCTCTCAATCAACATTCCGAACCATTACCATCAGACTTGATACATGCTCCGCAAATAATATGAAACGGCATCATCAGCATTAGCGCCAATCACTTCCATTTCCGGCAAAATGTCTTTCAGGCGTTGGTGTGCGCCCTGCATAATGCAGCCTTTACCCGCCACAGACAACATTTCCTGATCATTCATGCCATCACCAAAGACAATGCAGTCACTCAATTGATATCCGATGGCCTGACAGACTTGTTCCAGCGCATGGCCTTTAGATACACCACCCGCCATCACTTCCAGACAATTTCTCAGTGAAAAGCTGACATTAACGCTATCTCCCCAACGCGCTTTAATCGTTTCTTCCAACTGTTCCAAATAGTCATGATCTTCACTGACGTAATAGACCTTGCACACGCCATCCGTAGGGAAGTTATCACGCGGAAAAATCTGATACTGAAAAACAGATTCCTGAAAAAACTCATTCTGTTCAGGACTTTCACGGTTAATGAACCAATCATCATTACGGTAATAATTGGTGAGGGTATTAGGGTTATCGAACTCCATTAAGCACAAATCAAGAGCAATATCAGGCGCCAGGTTATGGCTGAATACCAATTTTCCCTGAGTATTATGCACCCTCGCCCCGTTAGAGGTAATCATATAAGCATCAATGCCCAAACCATCGCGGATCTGCCCTACATCAATATGATGACGGCCTGTCGCAAAAATAAAGTGAATCCCTTTATTCGTCAGTAAATTCAGCGTTTCTTTGGTATACGGCGTTAATTTGTGGTCAGGAGACAATAATGTGCCATCCAAGTCTGAAGCAACAACATGATACATGGTTATAATTCCTAAGCTAAATCAGTGCTGGTCAAAAAAATCACAAATTGCATTGAGAGCCTGCGCCCGTAATGCATCTTTTTCGAACAGGATTTCGTGATGTGCCCCTTGGATGACCAGAGGTTTTTTTTCTGCTTTTCCTGTTCTGGCTTTTTGTCGAGATTCACAAAATGCCAGTAACTCCCGATTATTAACGACCTTATCTTCACTTGCTTTTAAAACAATGAGCGGAGTCTGAATTACCCCTGCATTTTCAATCAGTTCGTCTCCCATTTGCATACTTTCACGCATCCAATGGTAAGTCGGCCCTCCGAGGCGCAATTCAGGATAATCGGCATAATAGCGTAAATAGCGCTGATAACGTGCATAACTGTGAGTTAACAGGTTGATAAGATAGGGCAACGGACGCCACTGCCCCGTTGATACCGCGTAACTGTTACGCCTTTTAGGATAAGGTTCAGCCTGATTGACCAGAAAATTTGCCAACCAGCGAGGCATCGGTAAGTTGATGCCAAACATCGGCGCACACAGAGCTACCGCCCGAAAATCGGGTTCTTGACGTACGAGTTCTTGCCGTAATAGAAAACGGCTGAGGATCGCGGCTCCCATTGAGTGAGCCAACGCATAACAACGGTGGGACTGACGCGGGGTAATTTCCAATTCAACAAATTTGGCCAAATCATCCACATAGTGATCAAATTTTTCAACGTGGCCTTTTTGGGGATCATCAAGCATTCGCCCTGAACGCCCCTGCCCACGGTGATCAATAATAAAAATGTCGTAGCCCAAGTGGTAAAAATCGTAGGCTATTTCAGGATATTTCACATAACTTTCACTGCGGCCCGGCAGGATCAACAGCGTTTTATCGTGATGGAGAGAACGGAAGGAGACATAACGAATGGGGATATCATCAACGCCCATAAATTCCCGTTCGTCTCTGGTTTTCCAGAAATCCAGTAATAGTCCATTCGTAAACGCAGAGAACTGAGGTTCGCGGTTTAACCAGCTTGCTTTCAATATCTCAGGCGCCATTCATCATCCTCGGTTAATATCCTTTGGTTATTCTGACCCTTCGAAATGATCACGGATGAGCGCCATGAAAACATCGCCAAAACGCTCCAGTTTACGCTGCCCAACACCATTAATCAGCAGAAGTTCATTAGGTGTTATTGGACATTGTTCTGCCATTTCAATCAGCGTAACGTCATTGAAAACCACAAAAGGCGGAATGTTATTTTCATCCGCAATGGATTTACGCAATTTGCGCAATTTGGCAAATAATTTGCGATCATAATTGCCACTGTATGATTTGTTTTGCTGATTCCGGCTTTTCAGGCTTTGAATGCGTGGCACAGCAAGTTGTAAAGACGCTTCTCCCCGCAAAACAGGCCGCGCCGCCTCTGTGAGCTGCAACGCAGAATAATTGGCAATATTTTGGCTAATCAATCCCAGATGAATGAGCTGACGCAGGATGCTCATCCAATGTTCCTGACTCTGTTCTTTACCGATACCGTAAATGGGCAGTCTGTCATGGCCAAAATCACGAATGCGTTGGTTATTTGCACCGCGCAATACTTCTACAATATAGCCAATACCAAAACGTTGTCCAACACGGTAAATGCAGGAAAGCGCTTTTTGCGCATCCACCAGACCATCGTAACGTTTTGGTGGATCAAGACAAATATCGCAGTTGCCGCATGATGTCTGCTGGCTTTCACCAAAATAGTTGAGTAGTACCAGCCGACGGCAAGTCTGGGCTTCCGCAAATGCGCCCATGGCATTCAATTTGTGCCGTTCAATATCCTGTTGCTCACCTGCTGGTTTTTCTTCCAGACAACGACGCAGCCATGCCATATCCGCCGGATCGTAAAACAGTATCGCTTCAGCCGGTAGGCCGTCTCTCCCCGCCCTGCCAGTTTCCTGATAATAGGATTCGATATTGCGCGGAATATCGAAATGCACTACAAAACGCACGTTAGGTTTGTTGATCCCCATACCAAAAGCGACGGTTGCCACAACGACCTGCAAATCGTCACGCTGGAAAGCGTCCTGCACCCATGCCCGTTGATTGTTATCCAGCCCAGCATGGTAAGGGGCAACACTCAGCCCCCGCTTTTGCAAGCGTTCAGCAGTTTCTTCCACTTTGGTTCGACTGTTGCAGTAAATGATCCCACTTTTTCCCTGCTGACCACGCACAAATGACCATAGCTGATCGAGAGGTTTATATTTCTCAACCAATGTGTAACGGATGTTGGGACGATCAAAACTGCTGAGGTGGATAAGCGGATCGTGCAGTTCCAGCAGGCGAGTAATGTCCTGACGGGTTGTTTTGTCCGCCGTTGCTGTCAGTGCAATAAATGGAAGTTCAGGAAAGCGTCGACGAAATTGCCCCAGCGCGCGATATTCTGGCCGGAAGTCATGCCCCCATTGAGAAATACAGTGTGCTTCATCAACAGCCAGCAGCACAGGGTGCCAATCATGCAGTTGATCGAGAAAATTATCCGTCACCAGCCGCTCAGGTGCGATATAGAGAAGCTTGATGCTTCCTTGACGGCAGCGTTGAACGATATCAATCTGCTGCTCACGGTTTTGGGTTGAATTCAAACATTCCGCTTCTACGCCGTTCGCCCTCAATTGATCAACCTGATCTTTCATCAGCGAGATCAATGGCGAAACCACCAACGTCAGCCCATTGTTGATCAGGGCAGGGATCTGGTAACACAGCGACTTACCGCCACCGGTTGGCATGACTACCAGACAATCACGCCCATCGAGAACAGCATCAATAACCTGCTGCTGTCCGGGACGAAATTGCTGATATCCGAATGTTTTTCGTAATACTTGTTCAGCCAGCGATGCCGTGCTGATGGCTTCTGCGGTAGACACGCCTTCCCTCAATCATTTAAAAAAACAGGCAGTAAAAAATACAGACGCGATTCAGGCGCCTGTACATATTATGCTATCTCACTGTTGAAACAATGACAGCATATCATTCAGCATGGTGCCGATGCCAAAACGGATCTTCCCGAAATCATCATCGATCATGGATTCTCCATATCCACTGAATAGCTGCGTATAAAAACGGCTATCCCAAAACAAAAAAGTCACCTGTTTATTCTACACACTGAATGGTAATTTTCTGTAGTAAGTTTTCCTTCAATAAATTGTTTTCCGAGGTGCTTCGCAAACTGGTAAGATGAGTTATAAAAGCATAAACTTAACAAATTATTAACCATAAGGTTCTGTTCAATATCAGCTTATTGACTTTTTAACATCAGGAAATCCGACATGGAAACAATACAGCGATCAACCCAGCCATTAACACAGGAAGAAGCCCGTAAGATTATTGGTGAGTTATTTGTTTATCACATGCCATTCAACCAATTGCTGGGGTTCGAATTACTCCGCTTTGATCACGACTATGCAGAGCTTCGATTTCGCAATCAAGATAAGCTGGTCGGCAACATGGCCCAGAAAATCCTGCACGGTGGCGTGATTGCCTCAATATTGGATGTTGCCGGTGGCCTGATTTGCGCAGGCAACGCTCTGACTGCAATGGAAACCATCACGATAGCAGAGATGGAAAAACGCCTGCCGACCATCGGTACTATTGATTTGCGTATTGATTACCTGCGTCCGGGACGCGGTGAAGTGTTCACCGCCAGCAGCAATATCGTCCGTAGTGGCAACAAAGTGTCAGTGGCCAGAGTTGAACTGCACAATGAGCGGCAGGTGCATATCGCCAGCGCAATGGCAACGTATTTGGTTGGGTGATACTTTATTGACTCCCAAAAGCCAAAATAAGGGAATGTGCCATAAAAACACATTCCTTTTTTACAGGATAAGTACGCCAATCATTGGATTATGAGTGAGCCCAAGTCGTTCACTCTTCCTAAATTCCATTCAACATATCACTTTATTTACCTAGACAATTTCGCAGCTCAATTCAGCAGAATAAATATTCCTGTCCGTCTCCGATAAATAATGGATTCCAATATTACCCGATAACAGACAAACATCCCTATTTCCAAACCCACCTTTTTTTATATAGAAACCCCGATGTTGAAGTATGTATAAAGTCTCCATCGGGAGAAATATTTATTGGTGCAGGAGAAGATACTACAGGAGGTGATCTTGAGCCTGATGACTCAGAATATATATCCGGGAAGAAGATAATTTAATTATAAAAAATAGCCAGTTACATTGATTGTATAAGATTAGAACAAACTAATTTCTAGATAAGTTACGTTTAGTCCATCAACCACGAAAGTTCATTTTTTAATCCACTCCTGAACACACAAGCTTTGAGATGAAAAATGAGTTAGGTTGTATAAATATAGTGAATTATGTTATTAACAAATACAAATTAAGCATAAAACGCCATTAAAATGAGTGGCAAAATTTTATTCATCCCTCACGGCATTAACCCCTTGTAAATCATTCATCCCAGTGACACATTGTATGAGTGCTAACGATTCACAAGCTCTTCTGATTTTCTTTTACATTCAGGGATATTATGACTGACCAACAGACTGCCAAAGGCGTTCTATATGCCTTAGGCGCTTATCTTATTTGGGGGCTGGCTCCCATCTACTTCAAGACCATACAACAGGTACCGCCCGATGAAATTGTGTCGCACCGTGTTATATGGTCTGTGTTCTTTATGGTGCTACTGCTAACACTGACACGCCACTGGCGTAAAGTGTGGGTCGTTGCGCGTCAACCGAAAAAACTGCTGCTGTTAGGCATCACCGCTTTTACGATTGCCAGTAACTGGCTCGTCTATATCTGGGCGGTTAATAATGGACATCTGCTGGAAGCGAGCCTCGGGTATTTTATCAATCCATTAGTTAACGTACTGTTCGGCATGATATTTCTTGGCGAGCGTTTCCGCCGGATGCAATGGATCGCGGTAGGGCTGGCCTTCACCGGCGTATTGATTCAGTTATGGCAATTTGGCTCTATCCCCGTGGTTGGACTGTACTTGGCCATGACATTTGCCGTTTATGGGTTGATCCGTAAAAAATTGGGCGTTGATTCCCAAACCGGCATGATGATTGAAACTGTCTGGGTATTTCCGGTCGCGATGATCTATCTTTTCTGTTTTACCAGCAGCCCAACCAGTAATATGCTAGATAACACGCTATCACTGAACATGTTGTTGATTGCCGCAGGTATCATTACCACTGTACCGCTGCTGTTTTTCACCGCAGCCGCTGCTCATCTGCGTTTATCCACACTGGGATTTTTCCAGTATCTTGGCCCAACGCTGATGTTTTTGCTGGCAACGCTGGTTTATGGCGAACAGATTGGTCCGGAGCGCCTGATCACGTTTGGTTTTATCTGGGCTGCATTGATCCTGTTTACGCTGGATGCTCTGTACACCCAGCACCGCTTGCGCAAGTAACCGAATTATCCCTCCGCCCACCAGTGGGCGGGGATTATTACAGCCAGTTTTTCCGCTTGAAATAAAGATAAGGTGCTAGCCCCGCTGCAATCATCACACCAATAGCCGCAGGGTAACCGAATGTCCAGTGCAATTCCGGCATAAATTCGAAGTTCATACCGTAGCTGGAAGCCACCAGCGTTGGAGGCAGGAATACGACGGAAACAACCGAGAAGATTTTGATAATGCGGCTCTGTTCGATATTGATGAAACCCATAGCCGCCTGCATCAGAAAGTTGACTTTCTGGAACAGAGATTCGTTATGCGGTAACAGAGATTCGATATCTCGCAGGATTTCACGGGCCTGTTCAAGCTGATTAGCGGGCAGGCGGGCGCGACGCACGAGGAAGTTAAGAGCACGCTGGCTATCCATCAAACACAGACGGACTTTCCAGCCGATATCTTCCTGCTCGGCAAGGTTTGAAAGCGCTGAGTCAAATTCATCCCCCTGTTTGCCTTCCATGATAACTCGACTCAGGGATTCCAGTAC
The DNA here is from genome assembly GCF_024721015.1 of Xenorhabdus bovienii. Lineage (GTDB taxonomy): Bacteria > Pseudomonadota > Gammaproteobacteria > Enterobacterales > Enterobacteriaceae > Xenorhabdus > Xenorhabdus bovienii. Next base: position 53,079 of record NZ_JANAIF010000019.1, on the reverse strand, counting down.
GCTGTAGATATTTTCAATCACATCTGCCAACTGTTCGATCTTAGTTTCGAACAAATCCAACAGTAGCTCATAGGCATTCCCGTCAACCATAGTCTGGTTGCGGGCGCGCATTCGGTATAATCGAAATGCAGGAAGTTCACGCTCTCGCAATGTGTAGAGACGACTGTCACGGATGGTAAATGCCACTGTCGAGTTACCAGCATGATCTTCGGCGTCTTCAAAGTAGAAGAATGAATGGACGTGCAGACCATCTTCATCTTCAAAAAAACGTGCCGATGCCTCAATATCATCCAATTCAGTGCGGGTTGCCAGTACTTGCCCCAGTTCATTCTGAACACGGAGACGATCTTCATCTCCCAGACCGACTAAATCTACCCACATGGAGTCAGATAACTGATCACCGTTTTCAAGCTCAAGACGGAGCAGGCGATTATTCTCTAATTTAAATGCGTTCAGCATGTACCATAAGTCTCCTTATACTCCCTACGTTTATCGTAAGGCGCGAATGTTACGCTTAGACGAAAAAGCCTGTCAACATTCGACCGGATTATTATTGGCCTGTTTCAAGCCTGGCATAAGCGGCAACCAGCCACTTGATACCTTCACCTTGAAACGCGATTTGCAGGCGGCAATGTTCTCCACTGCCTTCTATATTGATAACTGTCCCTTCACCAAATTTCGGATGACGTACACGCTGACCAAGTGCGTAACCACTGTCGTCGGCACTGATAGGTGTTCCCAGCTGCTTATGGCTGACCGGACGTGATACGGTTGCCCGCAGGCGAACTTCAGCAACACATTCCGTCGGCAATTCCCCGACAAAACGAGACGGGCGATGATACACTGACTTGCCATATAAACGACGGGTTTCGGCATAGGTCAGTGTCAGTTTTTGCATCGCCCTTGTCACGCCCACGTAGGCCAAACGACGTTCTTCTTCCAATCGCCCGCCTTCGTCAAGAGACATTTGGCTGGGGAACATTCCCTCTTCCATGCCGACGATGAAAACTTGCGGAAATTCCAGCCCTTTCGCAGAGTGCAAGGTCATCAACTGTACGGCATCCTGATAAACATCCGCCTGCCCTTCCCCCGCTTCGAGTGCCGCATGGGACAGAAAGGCCTGCAATGGCATCAAGTTTTCATCTTCATCCTTATAACTGAACTGGCGGGTCGCAGTAACCAGTTCTTCAAGGTTTTCGATACGCGCCTGTGCTTTTTCGCCTTTTTCCTGCTGATACATCGCCCACAGGCCGGAGTCACGGATAATGCGGTCGGTCTGTACGTGCAGCGGTATCTCCTGCGTTTCCGTTTCCAACGCGTCAATCAATTCAATGAAACGCTGCAATGCGGATGCGGCACGCCCCGCCAATACTTTTTGCTGAAGCAACAGCAGACAGCTTTCCCATAGCGTTTTCTGCTGATCACGCGCCACTTGACGCACAACATCGAGCGTTCTATCTCCGATACCCCGCGTCGGCGTGTTGACCACGCGCTCGAAGGCGGAATCATCATAACGGTTCGATACTAAACGTAGGTAGGACAAAGCATCCTTGATTTCCTGACGTTCGAAGAAACGCTGGCCGCCATAAATGCGGTAAGGCATGGAGACCTGCAATAACGCCTCTTCCAGCACACGGGACTGGGCATTGCTGCGATACAGGATCGCACACTCTTTCAGTGCGCCGCCGTTGTCCAACCAATGCTTGATACGGCTGACGACATAACGCGACTCATCCAGCTCATTGAAAGCACAGTAAAGTGCAATCGGCTCGCCTTCCCCGCCTTCTGTCCACAGACTCTTACCCAATCGGTCGCTGTTATGAGCAATCAGGGCGTTAGCCGCTTTGAGGATATTACTGGTGGAGCGATAATTCTGTTCCAGACGAATGGTTTCTGCGGCGGGAAAATCCCTGAGAAAACGCTGGATATTTTCCACCTGCGCCCCACGCCAGCCGTAAATCGACTGGTCATCATCGCCGACAATCATCACCTTGCCGCTATCCCCTGCCAGCAGGCGGATCCAAGCGTATTGAATACTGTTGGTGTCCTGAAATTCATCCACCATAAGATTAGTGAAGCGCTCACGATAATGTTGCAGGATCTGCGGTTTGTTCAGCCACAATTCATGGGCACGCAGCAGCAATTCGGCAAAATCCACCAACCCGGCGCGGTCACACGCTTCCTGATAGGCTTGGTAAATTTTCATCCATGTCGCTTCTACCGGATTGCCGTAGCTTTCGATATGCTGAGGGCGCAATCCTTCATCTTTTTTACCGTTGATGTACCACATGCCCTGACGGGCTGGCCACTGTTTGTCATCCAGATTCATCGCCTTGATGATACGCTTGATCAGTCGGTGCTGATCTTCACTATCGAGGATCTGGAAATCCTGCGGCAGATTGGCGTCAAGGTGATGAAAACGCAGCAGGCGATGAGCCAGACTATGGAATGTTCCGATCCACATTCCCCCTTGGCTCGTGCCAATCAGGTTTTCAATCCGATGGCGCATTTCAGCCGCCGCCTTATTGGTAAAGGTCACCGCCATGATGGAAAAAGGTGACGCATTTTCAACTGACAGTAACCAGGCGATCCGGTGAACCAGCACGCGCGTTTTGCCACTGCCAGCCCCGGCCAGCACCAGCATATTGGTACGCGATGCCGTAACAGCTTCGCGTTGTTTATCATTCAGGCTTTCGAGCAGATAAGAAACGTCCATAATTACCATCAATTGAGAACAGTCACTTTTGTCACTGTTTTTTTATACAGATTACAATCTGAAATTATATCAGTGCGATCAAAGAAGCCAAATCAGAAATCTCAACATGTGGAACCCGACGCCCCTCCGGCTCCTGCATCAGATTTCTATTTTCGATATTAATCCAGCAGGCCTGCATGCCACTGCACAGAGCACCTTCCACATCAGTTTTCAGATTGTCGCCAACATGCAGGATCTGGCTTATTGGCAGGTTCAGCCGTTCAGCCGCCAGATGATACATATCTGGGTAAGGTTTGGCTCGCCCGTCCACACCCGCTTTGAGGACAAACTCAAAATAAGGCTCAAGCCCACACGCAGAAGGTTCGGCATTCCCATTAGTGATCGCCACCAACGGCATTTTTTTCGCCAGTACAGATAAAGTATTATAGGTGGATTCCGGCACGATGATCTGATTACGCCAATAAGTAAAGCAGGACATTAGTTCATCCGCACCACGCAGGGTTTCCTCACGATTGAAACCGTGGTGGCTGAACATCAGTTCTACTGACTGGCGGCGCCAAGATGTCACGTCATGGTAAATTTCAGGCTCCGACTCAAGAACCGCCTGACGGTACACATACAGATCTTCTCTCTCAAAATGATTGAACTTGACATCGTACTGCCTGATAAAACACAACACTTCTTTTTCGGTTTTATCGATTACAGGATGATTATCGTAAAGCGTATCATCCAGATCGAATGTCATCGCAGCAAACGGCGCGAGAGGCCGATAAAAACGCATTATGATTTTCCTCGTTTGGCTCTGGGGTGGGCCACATCATAGACTTTGGCCAGATGCTGGAAATCCAGATGGGTATAGATCTGGGTCGTCGATAAGTTCGCATGACCCAGTAACTCCTGCACTGCACGGAGATCACCACTGGATTCCAGAATATGCGTGGCAAAAGAGTGGCGTAGTTTATGGGGATGGATATGGCTGTTGACCCCTTGGCGAACGCCCCACTGTTCAAATCGTTTTTGTACGTTACGGGCAGAGATCCGTTTTCCGCTTTTGGTAGAAATGAAAACGGCATTATCTTCCGGCTCAAACCATTCCCGCATTTCAAGCCAGCGCTGGAGCCATTCCCGTGCTGTACGACCCACGGGTACTTTACGTTCTTTACTGCCCTTGCCATGCACCCAGACTTCACCACTTTCCAACTCCAGATGCCGACAATCCAGACCAACCAGTTCTGACAAACGCAAACCTGCACCATACATCACTTCCATCATCGCCCGGTCACGAACGGACAATGGATCATTCAGGTTGATATTGAGTAACTGGTTGACTTCGTCCACATCCATATTTTTGGGCAAATGGCGCTTTTTACGTGGTGCACTAACGGCTTTGGCAGGATTGGCATCCAGTTTTCCCTGTATCACCATCCAATCAAGGAAAGTGCGCAGGGAAGAAAGACGCAGGGCCAGGCTGGCAGACTGTAACCCCGACCGACGGCTGCGGGAGGCAAACATTCTGACTTTAGCCGGATCAAGTGCCTGCCACTCATGTATCCCCATATCCAGTGACATCGACGCCAGAACCACCAAATGACGACGGTAGTTAGTGATCGTCAATGGGCTTAAACGACGCTCAACCCGCAGATAATGCAAAAAGGTTTCTACTGGTTCAAGCAGCAAGTCAATCGGCTGAGTCATACTCGTTCTACCCAGCGGGACAATAATCTCGGTAGCAATTTCGCCAGATGATCAAGTAGATCGGTTCCCACACCTTCATGATAGTGCTGTTTATCGCGGCTGTTGAAAATCACCATGCCCAGCTCCCCCTGTGAACCCAAAAGGGAGATAGCGACTGAACCTACATAGCGAGCCTGTGGTATCAGCAGTAAAATTTCTGGACCATACAGTGTGCCAAGATAATGGTTACTGTCACCAAATCGCTGAATGCGGACAGGCTCAAAAAAATTACGCGAGATAGCCAGTTCCGGCGAATTCAGCGGCGCACCAAGACGCCATTTATCACTGAATAACCGAACATAACTATTACTCAACCCAAGGGTTTTCGACCATGAACTCAAACGGGAAAGAAAGTCCTGCAAACTTTTGGCAGCGGAGAGATCAGCGAGTAATTGCAGCAGACGGCAAAACAGTATTTCATTCTGTTTCGCCTGCTCCACCAAATGTATCAAATCGTCTTCCAGATGACAGATGCGCTTTCTCTGGCGATCCATGTGCCATTCCATCAGGGAGACACATTCACGCACCGGATGAGGAACTCGTATCTTATCGACCCTATTGGCATTGCGGATAAAAAACTCAGGATTATTCAGCAAATAATCCACTACCGCCTGATCATTCAACCAATTTTCCAAGTGCAGTGGATCGTCATTTTTACCCATTTTCCAATGCCCCATATTTCAATAATGACTCAGATAAAACTGAATCAATCACAAATGAATCGTACCTTCATAAACGTGAGTTGCAGGCCCCGTCATATAGAGCGGCTTGCCCGGCCCGTCCCAACAGATTTGCAGAGAACCCCCCGGCAAATCAACGCGAACCTTGCTATCCAGCAGGTCTTGCTGGATACCGACGGCGACCGCTGCACATGCACCACTGCCACAAGCCCGTGTCTCTCCTGCACCACGCTCAAAGACACGCAATCGAATATGACTACGATTCATGATCTGCATGAAACCAATATTCGCCCGCTCAGGGAAACGTTCATGATTTTCCAATACTGGCCCCAAAATCTCCACTTCTGCGGTGTCGACATCTTCAACCTGTATCACACAATGAGGATTTCCCATCGACACAACACCGCAGAGCACGGTGCGTTCAATGGCACGGATAATATAGGTTTTCTCCGCCTTATTGGCACGAAAAGGAACATGCTGTGGTTCAAAGTCCGGTTCTCCCATATTGACACAGACCTGATCATCATTGGTGATGCTCAGTACCATACGGCTTGCTTGCGTACTGACCTTAATATCACGCTTATTGGTCAACCCTTTCAAGCGAACAAAACGGGCAAAGCAGCGCGCCCCGTTGCCACACTGGGCAACTTCACTGCCATCAGCATTAAAAATGCGATAGTGAAAGTCTAAGTCAGGATCATAGGGAGCTTCAACGACCAGTAGTTGATCAAAGCCTACGCCAGTACGTCGATCGGCCAAACGGCAGATTAATTCTGGCGAAAAATAAACATTTTGGGTCACCGCATCAACGACCATAAAATCATTGCCAAGACCATGCATTTTGGAGAACTGCATATACTACTCCAACATATACTGCTCCAAGAGAAACCACATAAATCGGCTCTATTTTTGTTGAGTATCCGATTGTGTATTGTGTTCTAGCTGTGCTTTATTCGCCTGATCTGCTGGAGCCTGTTGTGTCACAGTTGGCTCTGCCGGCGGGAAATAAAGAGGACCTTTCAAGCCACAACCAGAAACCGCAAGTAGTGTTATGATAGCCAGTGACCAACGGAATTGTTTTTTCATCATAATAATTAATGCCTGTAATTCATGCGCCAATACTCTCTATAATCGCAGTTAGACCCTGAAAAGCAAATAGGAAATGAACATGAACGATAGCGAATTTCATCAATTGGCCGATCAATTGATGCAGCGTATTGAAGAGCAACTGGATAACTACGATGGCGATGCCGATATTGACTGTGAAACAAACGGCGGCGTAATGACGCTGACTTTCGAAAACGGCAGCAAAATCATTATCAATCGCCAAGAACCCTTTCATCAAATCTGGTTGGCAACCAAAAGTGGTGGCTACCACTTTGGTTGTCAGGAAAACAGATGGATTTGTGACCGCAGTGGTAACGATTTTCTATCTATGCTGGAACAGGCGATCACAGAACAGAGCGGCGAATCATTTCAGTTTTAGCATTTTTTTGCTACTACGCAACCCATCTACTGCTTATGCCGTATTAAAATACGGCATTTTTATTACCGTCCATAAACCGAATCGCCATAAAGCCAATCGCCATAATATAAAATATAAAATATAAAATATCACAAATAATATAAGAAATAATTAATGTAAATCTGAAATATAGATATTAACGAAAAATACTATTAATGAATTAATGAATTAATGAATTAATGAATTATTTTTATATTATAATTCAATTAAATAACAATATTTAATTATAGTAAAATACAGTGTAAATCTATATTTAATTAATTCAACAAGTAATAAAATACGCTTGGAATATAATAGATGATATGCCGAAAATTCACGTATTTTGCAAATTATTCGCTTTATATCAATAGGGATACAACGAATGACAAGGATCGTGTGACCTACACGAGTCATCCAGATGTACATCAATACTGCACGCGGTATCATTATGTTCCGTATTATCCGGTGGAAACACACCATCTCTAAATGGAGCGACATGGGTACGCTCACCTTTCCTGATGATTTGATAAAACTGCGGTAAGTTGAAGTTGATGAAACTGGAGCCATAAGTAAAACGATCATGCGATGAAGAATAAAAACGGCTGACGTCACGTACCAATTCTTCTTTACTGCCCTCACAATGGGAATAAATTTCTACCCGATTTGACTCATCAAGAATATAAATATTGAATCCCTGACTTCTTTCAATATCTTCGAAGAAAAATTGAATAATCCCTTCACAGGCAAATCCATCGATCACGGGAGGTAAGTGTTTTTCTTTAGGATCAATCTTAACGGGCAGACCATGCAATTTAGTATTCGAAATCGCGCCATAGAATTCCATCGCATTTTCTAATTTCTGTACCGAAACGTTTAACCGTTCAAAAAATAAACCCCACGTCTGGCCTGAAATGCGCAACGCCTTAAAACGATTGGGATCCTGACGATTACTACACAGACGCAACTCTATACATTCTGAAACTAACTGCTGGACGCGAGTTCGGATCAATCCACGCAAATGCTCGCTATAGCAGAATACGTCAACCTCAGCGGGTGGTGCCGCATCCTGATGCATTTTGCCCAGTATGGTTTTCAACGCTTCCAGCATGGATTGTTCACCACTGAAATGCAATGTCCTCACTTCATTCCACGAGTTACGGTAAAGCAGGTCGATACTCCCCACCAAACATTGCTGCAATTCACCAAAACTGAAAACATCCAGCTTCCTGAAATCAAAATGCACGATCCGATTGGAAAAGTCCGTAGTGGGATCTTTTTCCAAATTAACAATAATCGCCAGATGGCGAATCTCGCAGGGGCTATATAACGCTTTTGGCGTCGGTGCAGGCAGGCGGATTGGAAAATGGGTAGCGATATCGCTCACCAAATCACACAAGTTATTCCAGTCACATTGCGACTTCCCGTGATGAATATGGATACGAGATCCTTTCGTCAGCAGGCCGTTAAAATAAGTCCACGCCACCAATTTATTTAAATAGCGGTTATATTCCAGTGGCTGGTGGCCGATGATCGTTTCTATCGTGGGCGCGTGATTGTAAAGATACCAGCCGCTACGATTTACACGCCCAGGCGGAACATAGATGAATGTCAGATCCTGTTCTGTCAGATCCGGTGAAATTTGTGGATTCACCAGAGTGACTTTACCGGGCAAGGCTTCAAATGCTGCATACAATTTACGGGTCAGTACGCCAATATCCTGTGGGCTGGCACTCACACTTAAATTGTTACGCCGGGCAAAGCGGATCAAATTGCGATAACTCATCATCATGGTATCCAGTAATTCATTATGAGCATCACGCACTAGCCCGATTTTCCATGAATTACGGTTATCCAGCATTGCCAATTTGCTGGCATCCCAACCCCATTCATGCGCCAGCTGCGACATGACCTGATGGCGCCATCCTGTACAGCCTTTATCCTCGTGGCTTCCCAGCATCTTTTCGCAAACTTTCAGGTAAAAACAACGGCGCGCCAGATCCAGACGGGTGAAATCGTTCGTTGCGGTGAGATAACGGGTTACACGCTCAAGCATCATGCTATAAGAATCAAGGCCGAAGGAAACAATAGAACCATCATGGAAATGCTGTTTCATCTCCATTGACAGCAATTTTCCGTTCGGATATTCCCATGAATAGGCCTCCAGCAGCAGACTTTTCAAAACTGCTTTATAAGGAGAGTCAACACTCTTGTAGAGCTGCCACAGGCTTGCCCCAAAATATTCTTCTGCTGACAGTTCGCTCAACCCGCCCAGATCCAGCCACTCGTTTGGCGTCAAAACACCTTGGGCATAAAGAGAAAGCACATATTCGTCATACTGCCCCTCTTCTTCCACAGGAACCATCATCCACAACAAGCGCTTACCTGCCATGCAGACCGCCGTGCGATAAAATTCATCCAGCAGAAGAATGTGCTGGGTTGTTCCGCAGTCTTCCCCGTTCAGGCTGCCACAAGCATTATGACGAAAGCGATTTTCATCAACCAGAAAAAATGTCACTTCAATACCCAGCGACTCCGCCCACTGTTCTATCAGAGTGCATTTCTGTTCCAGTAACGCTTTTTCACTATGATCCAGCCAGGATTGATGACAGACCCAGATATCCAAGTCAGAGGAACAGCTTTGCCCTATAGAAGAGGTGCTGCCCATCGAGTAAATACCCGTAATCGGCAGCTCACCGTTGGGAGTGTGTGACAAAATACCAGCAGGCTGGCCTGCCAGATCATTAATCCAAAATTGCTGAGATTCATCAGACGTGAAAAAGCAAACGCCATGAGGAACGTTGCTTTTGATATAGCCTGGCATCATTGGATGATGATAATGCAATAATACCGGAATTAAATTATAAACCTGCTTAAAAACGGGACTCATTGAGCTGGTCGCACGCTCTAACTTAAGCTGGTTAATTGCATCCAGTCGCTGCTTCAACGTTTCAATATAGAGATACAAGAGTTTCGCCTGATTGAGTTCCAGTGCCTAAAGTAGCCCCCGTTTCCGATAAAGCATCGTATTGCAAGATGACTTTTAAAAATTTTTACAAAATTATTGTCGGAAACGTGATCAATTTAACACCTTGCGGTCGAAGCGTAAAGTACGCACTACCACCTTTCCGCCTTCTCCGCAACAGTCAATGATCAACTAACTCATTGTAAAATATTACATTAATCACAAAATAGACATAATAATATGTTTTTTGAAAAAGGGATTATAGTTGATTATTTTATATATAGGTTATGTAAAGCATTGTAATGCCAGAAGGTTTACATAAGTGCTTAAACTAATAATATTTTTAATTAGTAAATACCTCTCCTTCGGTTTTTTCCATCAGGATAAATTTCAAATAGTAATCTGCTTTTAAATCAATCTGTTTGTTTATTTTCTCTATTTAAATAAAATATTATTTTAATATTTAAAATTATTTTTATCTCACCACCTGTATATCTATAATCTATTCAGGTTTTTTTTGGCTTTTACCTAACTGGAAAAAAACGTATTGAAATGTTAAAACTGACTCTATTTTCTCGCGATTTAGCGGCTCAAAAGCCCCTAAATACCGTTATTAATACGATTACCCAATATAATTATCAATGACAATGAAAATCATTCGTATCGCGACCCGCCAAAGCCCACTGGCTATGTGGCAAGCTCAATATGTCCAAAAGCAACTGGAACAGTTTCATCCAGAACTGAAAGTGGAACTGGTTCCAATGGTGACACGCGGGGATGTGATCCTCGATACTCCACTAGCAAAGGTGGGTGGTAAGGGGTTATTTGTGAAAGAGCTGGAGTTGGCACTGCTCGAAAATCGGGCTGATATTGCCGTCCACTCCATGAAAGATGTCCCTGTGGAATTTCCTGACGGCTTGGGGTTGGTCACAATTTGTGAACGGGGTGATCCAAGGGATGCCTTTGTTTCAGTAAAATACGCCTCGCTTGATGAGCTGCCCATTGGCAGTGTCGTCGGTACATCCAGTTTACGCCGCCAATGCCAGCTTCGTCAGTTACGTCCTGATCTGGTGGTCCGTGACCTGCGTGGCAATGTAGGTACCCGTCTGGGCAAGCTTGATAACGGCGATTATGATGCCATTATCCTTGCAGCGGCGGGTCTGAAAAGGTTAGGGCTGGAAGATCGCATTCGTATGCCGTTGACACCGGAGTTACTGCTGCCCGCAGTCGGTCAGGGTGCAGTCGGTATTGAGTGCCGCCTTGATGATAAGCAAACCCGTGAGTTACTGGCTCCCTTAAACCATACAGGAACAGAAATCTGCGTTCTGGCTGAACGCGCCATGAATACCCACCTTGAGGGAGGCTGTCAGGTGCCAATTGGCAGCTATGCTATCTGGCAGGGAAACACTATCTGGCTGCGCGCGCTTGTCGGAGCTCCCGATGGCAGCATGACTGTACGTGGTGAAAAAACCGTATCACCAGAAGAGGCCTGTCGAGCGGGTGTAGAATTGGCGGAAGAATTATTGGAGAAAGGCGCACGCCAGATTCTGGCTGACGTCTACCAGAGGAACTCACCTGAATGAGCATCTTGATCACCCGCCCAAATCCCGCAGGAGAGCAGTTAGTCAAACGACTAAGGGCTATAGGAAAAATGGCATTCAGTGCGCCACTCATTGCGATTTATCCGGGCGGCGATTTGCCGTTGCTGTCACAGAAACTCCAACGGCTATCGGCGGGTGATTTAGTCTTCCTGTTATCAAAAAACGCCGTTCACTATGCCAATGAACAGCTTATGCAAGAAGGTCTATCATGGCCTGATAAGCTATCCTATTATGGTATCGGCAAATCAACTTCCCTGATGTTTTATCAAAAAACCGGGTTGGAGATCCTCTGGCCTGAACAAGGTGAAACAAGTGAAGATCTACTGCAACTCCCCATTTTGCAGCGGGTGAATGATAAAAAGATTTTATTGCTCCGGGGCAATGGAGGTCGTGAAGTTATCGCTTCAACATTGAGAAACCGGGGAGGGGAAGTCGATTATTGTGAGTGTTATTCACGCCAGCCTATCAAATATCATGTCGCTGATTTCAATCACCATTGGCAACAATATGGTATAAAAACCCTCGTTGTTACCAGTGGCGAAATGCTGCAACTGTTATATAACTTAGTCACTGATGGTGATGGCAAAACGTGGTTATTGAGTTGCGACTTGATTGTGGTCAGCGAACGCCTTGCCGATATTGCCCAAACACTGGGCTGGCAGGCAATAAAAATAGCCAAGAGTGCAGATAATGACGCCTTAATGCAGGCACTAGAATAAACCAATATGGGATGTCCATTATGACGGAACAAAAGCAATCCACTGATGCGGTTGAGACAAAATACCCTCAGCAGCCTGAAACGGCTCCCCATAAACCCAAACGTTATGGATCGGTGGGAAATACACTCTCAATTGCCATTACGCTGGCGATCGGTGCAGGTGCCATTTACCTTTACCATTATGGCAAGCAACAAAATGCAATATTAACAGCCGAAAACCTCGCTCTTCAGCAGCAGGTTGCCTCTCTCGCACAACAACAGTCTAGCGACAAACAAGGTTTCGCTACCCAGTTTCGGAAGCTAGAGAGCAACTTGCAACAGGCCAAACTGCAAAATAAACAAACAGACAGCCACATGTTGGAGCTTCAGACCCGCTTATCAGAAATTTCAAATACGGATCTCGAAAACTGGCACCTGGCACAAGCAAATTATCTCGTGAAGATGGCTGGCCGCAAAATATGGGCTGAACAAGATACGACTACCGCAATCGCACTGCTGAAAAATGCCGACCAAAGCCTTGCCGAGATGGATGATCCCAGCCTGCTACACATCCGCCAAGCCATCATGGAAGATATCAATACGCTCTCTAAAATTAATCAGCTTGATTTAGATGGCATTATTCTTACTCTGAATCGCTTATCAAATCAGATCGATAATTTACGGCTGGAAGATAATGGAGAACAAGAAGCGCCAATGGATGAAGACGATGGAGGAATCAGTGCTTCACTCTCTGACTGGCGTAAAAACCTGAGTAAGAGCTGGGACAGCTTTATGGAGAATTTCATTACTATCAAACGTCGTGACAGCTCCGTAGTACCATTATTGGCTCCGAACCAAGACGTTTACCTGCGTGAAAACATCCGCTCCAAACTACTGGTGGCAGCCCAAGCGGTTCCCCGTCACCAGAATGAAGTCTATAAACAATCATTGGAAGCCGTTTCAAGTTGGGTGAGGTCTTATTTCGATACTGCTTCCCCAGATACAAAAGCCTTTTTGCAGGATATTGATTCGCTGGCGCAGAAACCGCTTTCTATTGAACTCCCTGAACACCTGAGCAGTCAGCCAATACTGGCAGACTTAGTGCGCAAGCGTATCTACAATTTGCCACATCAGTCAGACACTCAAGTTCAGCCTCAATCAGAGGTTCAACCCCAGCCGAAACCCCCAGAAACATCTGGTCAGGCAGAAACGCCTGTTCAGGAGGGTTGAACATGCTGAAAGTATTATTGCTGTTCATTATCCTCATAGTAGGTGTTGTACTCGGCCCTCTGTTGTCCGGGCATCAGGGGTACGTTTTGATCCAAACAGACAATCACAATATCACCACCAGCGTCACTGCGATGGTGATTATATTTGTTCTGTTACAGTTCCTGCTGATTTTAATCGGCTGGTGTTACCGCAGGTTGATACGTACCAGTACGTTCACCCACAGTTGGCTCTTTGGCGGATACAAACGCAGCCGGGCACGTTTGCAGACCAAACAGGCCCTGCTCAAATTGGCCGAAGGGGACTTCAAGCAGGTTGAACATTTGATGACCCGTAATGCTGACCATGCGGAAAACCCCGTCGTCAACTATTTACTGGCCGCAGAAGCCGCCCAGCAGCGTGGCGATTACCTCCGTACCAACCAGTATATTGAACGTGCCGCAGAAGTCGCCGATAAAGATCAGTTGCCTGTCGATATTACCCGAGTCCGTATCCAACTGGCACAAGGCGAAGTTCATGCCGCCCGCAATGGTGTGGATAAGCTACTGAACCACGCACCGCGCCATCCTGAAGTACTGCGACTGGCGGAGCAGGCTTATACGCAGTCAGGAGCCTACCAATCCCTCATCGATATCCTGCCTTCTCTGATAAAGGTTGGTTTGTGTGATGAAGAACATATTCATCAATTGCGCCAGCAAGCCTACATCGGGTTGATGAATCAGATCATGGCAGAAAAAGGCAGTACGGGATTGAAGGCATGGTGGAAAGATCAGAGTCGCAAACTCCGCAATGATATCGTGCTACAAGTCGCCATGGCCGAACATCTGATTGAGTGTAATGATCACGACACTGCACAGCAGATTGTCCTCAATGGGTTAAAGCAGCAATATGACGAACGCCTGCTGCTGTTAATTCCACACTTAAAGACAGATGATGCCGAAGCCGTGCAAAAATCACTGGCGTATTTATTAAAGCAGCATGGAGCGACACCATTACTGAACAGTACACTTGGGCAGGTAGCCTTACACCACGGTCAGTGGGCTGAGGCTGAAACCGCATTCAAGACGGCTCTTGCACAGCGTCCTGACGCCCATGATTATGCTTGGCTTGCCGATGCGTTCGATAGACAGCATAAGCGTGAAGAAGCCGCTCAAACACGTAGCAAAGGCTTTATGCTGACTCTGAAGCGCGAAAGTGATGCAGAAGAATAAAACACCTTCATGTTAGATGAAAATTCACCAAGGTTAACGGTTGCAATACCTATCGATACTATTGAATCGTTAACCTTGGTGCATCATGCAAATCTCAGGATACAAGCAAAAAAAACACCTATCAAAAAAGACAGGTGTATAAATACAATCAGGTCTACAGACGGATAGTGCCTCACTCAACGTTGTGTCCGGTTGGTGATGAAAAGACTAAATGCTTATTCATCTATAACGTGGACCATAGGCACTGATAATCAGCTCTACATCATCCCGAGGTTTATGAAGTCTGTGCTGTCATAAGGAGTGGGATGAGTATCTACAATTCTTTATAAGCACGTTTCGTGCCAACTTTTAGTCATCAGGTTAATTCTCTCTTACTCAAGATGTATCAGATACCCGACAACAGGCATTCGACTTCTCACTAAGAATAATCGAACAATACCGTCTCTCATTTGAGACGCCCTTTCAGCTGTTTACATATAGAAGATAATAATCAATGAGTTAAATGTCTCCAAACCGAGACATTCAATAGTATGTTTGTCGCGGAAATACAACACCATACATAAAAGACATTTAAAAACAAATAGTTATAACACCTATAAAAGTGCAAAAATAATAGATTTCAAGCTACAAGTGGGAAATGACAAAAAGAAATGAAGGGCTTTTTGATAGTTGGGAAATAACGATTAGAAATAGCATCTCTCCCAGAGATACAAAAAGAAAAAGCCCTGCAAAAATAGCAGGGCTTTCTCAGAATTTGGTCGGCGAGAGAGGATTCGAACCTCCGACCCACTGGTCCCAAACCAGTTGCGCTACCAAGCTGCGCTACTCGCCGAAATGTACTTCTTCTACAATCTCTTTTTTATGGTGCGAAGGGGGGGAATTGAACCCCCACGTCCGTAAGGACACTAACACCTGAAGCTAGCGCGTCTACCAATTCCGCCACCATCGCGTGTCATAAAAAAGATGGGGTGGCTAATGGGACTCGAACCCACGACAACTGGAATCACAATCCAGGGCTCTACCAACTGAGCTATAGCCACCATAACAACTATCTTTTCGAAAGTTATCTTTTCATAAACTGCTTACAACGTCGTTCACCACGATAACCCACTGCCACTGCTCTCGCACGCTTTAAATGGCGCGCCCGACAGGATTCGAACCTGAGACCTCTGCCTCCGGAGGGCAGCGCTCTATCCAGCTGAGCTACGGGCGCTTAACGCCGTTGCGGTGGAGGATAGTACGGATTTAATGTCGAACTGTCCAGTGCTTTTTTTAAGGAAATGATTTGTTTGATTGCACTTCAATCACTTCGTTGATAAAGCCAGCATATTTCCACCGCAAAGGGTTTATTTGGTCAATAATTAATCTAACGAACTATTTTGCGTTTTGCCGCAAATAAATTTCCCCAGCCAATAAGCCAGTGACACAAATAGTAAAAATGCGCCACCTACCATCAGTGAAAAACGCGTATCCGGGTTAATCGCCATCCCTATCAGAACACAACTCAGAAATACCAGAGTCAGGTAATTGACGTAAGGGAAAAGGAGCGACTTAAACCGATGCTGTTTCAATGCTTCCTGATTCTGCTGGCGGAAACGCAACTGGCTTACCAGAATGACAAACCACGGTACCATACCGGGCAATACGCTGGCACTATAAACGTAAACGAATACCGACTGTGGATTTGGGATCAGGTAGTTCAGGGTGGAACCTACAATCAGGCAGCCAATGGTGATCGCAATACATCTCACAGGTACGCCATTTTTTGACAATTTCAGCAATGAAGCCGGTAACTGGCGATTCTTCGCCAAGGCATACAGCATTCTGCCACCACTGTACATGCCGCTATTACATCCCGAAAGCGCAGCAGTCAGCACCACAAAGTTAATGACCGCTGCGGCAGAAGCAATCCCTACTTTGGAAAAAACCATAACAAACGGGCTGCCATGCGTGCCAGCTTCTGTCCACGGGAACAGGGTCACAACAATAAAAATCGCACCGACATAAAAGATCAGGATACGCCACAGAATATTGTTAATGGCCTTTTTAAGTGTTACCTGTGGGTTTTTGGCTTCCCCTGCTGTAATGCCAACCAGCTCCACTCCCTGATACGAGGCCACCACGATACAGAGGGCAAACAAGAACCCTTTCCAGCCACCAGAGAAAAAGCCGCCATGCGCGGTCAAATTATCCAAGCCAATAGGCTGCCAGTCATTACCCAGTCCGAAAAAGATCAAACCGATACCAATCAGGATCATTACGATAATCGTGGTCACTTTGATCATGGCAAACCAGAATTCCAGCTCCCCATACAAACGCACGGCCGCCAAGTTCGCTAGGGCAACCAACCCGACAGCAACCAATGCAGAAACCCATTGGGGCAGATCTGGGAACCAGAATTCTGCATAGACCCCCACAGCGGTGATTTCTGAAATCCCCACTGAAACCCACATAAACCAGTAGCCCCAAGCCGTCAGACATCCCCAATAAGGACTGAGGTACTTATGTCCAAACGCGGCGAATGAGCCAGTGACGGGTTCAAGGAACAGCATTTCCCCCATCGAACGCATGATGAAAAAAACAAAAATCCCAGCGATGATGTAAGCCAACAGAACCGAAGGTCCCGCCCATTTCAATGTGCTGGCAGATCCCATGAACAGTCCAACGCCGATTGTGCCACCTAGCGCAATCAGCTCAATATGACGTGCCTCAAGTCCCCTTTGCAGGCTTTGTTTTGAATCACTCATAAAACTCCCTATCCATTTTTATGATGTCTCTATTTGCAAGCAGAAAATTACAGGAATTGATAATCAATCATTGTAAAAAAAGGCAGGGATCAAAACACGTTTTGCCCATCAGTGAAATAAAAAATTATAAAATCGAGTCAAAGCCTGTTTCATTATGCATAGTGAATAACAGACACAATGGATGTATGGAATGAAAAGAAATTAGCGAGGCAGGTCAAACCCACGATATCCATCCTAATCACTGATGTTGATACAGTGGGTAGCTAAATAACGGGTTTACAGCTTACCACCGTAATAATAGCCCAGAAATTTCAATAGCTTGATTTGCCTCCGGATGCGGCTTGGCTGCGATAACAGACGATAAAGCCACTCCAATCCCAAATTTTGCCAAATTTTCGGTGCACGTTTGACATGTCCGGTAAAGACATCATACGTTCCTCCTACGCCCATATACAGTGCGCCAGAGTACACTTTACGGCAATCACGCATGAAAATTTCCTGTTTAGGCGATCCCATGGCTACCGAGACAATGGCGGCACCACTGGCATGGATACGCTCAAACACCGCATCACGCCCTTCCTGGGTAAAATAACCGTCCTGACTGCCGACAATATTAACGTTCCACTGACTACGCAGTTTGTTTTCTGTCTGCGCCAGAACATCAGGTTTTCCACCCACCAGAAATACCGGCGTACCTTCCTGACCTGCCCGTTCCATCAAAGCTTCCCATAAATCCGCCCCCGCAATGCGGGACACCTGCGCATCGGGATATTTGCGGCGAATGGCGCGCACGATACTAATGCCATCGGCATATAAGTATTCAGCCTCATCCAGCAATATGTTCAGCGCATTGTCTTTTTCCGCAGTGAGGACTTTTTCTGCATTAATCGCAACCAATGTACCTGTTTTTACCTGCCCATCCTGAAAAAGATGATCGAGGAAATGCGACATTCCACGAAAGCCCCAGAGACTGAGGCCACGGATACGGTATTTTGGAATGTTATTCAGTGTCATTTTTCTTCCTTAACATCCGCAATAGTGGATATTTTCTGCGACGCAGGCACATTACTGATGACAAATTTTCGAACCAGCCCCACGCTTTCAAACAACCAATAAAACAATTTTGCGACCACCAGACACAAACCAAAAATGAGGCAAAAAAACACCACTCGAGAAACAAAAGAATCCATTCCTTCACGGGCAAGGACAATGATGTTAAAAATCGCCCCAAAACAGAAAGCCTGCAAAATTGCTGCCTTATAGCGATTAACTTCCTGTTTTCCCGCTTCATAGACCCAGTCAAACCATTTGATAATCAATCCGACAACAATCGCGCCAAAGGGGATAAAAAATACGCCGCCCATTACCACCAATGAGCCTATCAAGGTTGGAGAGATCGCCAGACCAGAGTGATTATCCAGCACATCCCACGTAAAGTAATTTGCCGTGTTCAATATCAGATTAGGTCTGTCCGGCCACATCCAACTTGGAATAAAAACATAGAAATCACGGGCAATCGGCGCCAGTCCCTGAAAATCAATTTTGCCGTAATTATCCAGCAGCAAAGCGAGGTTTTCCCACGGAGAAAAGGTATCCCTCGTCAGGTACAGGAAAGTATAAAATGCTTCCGAACCGCTCACATCAAGCCCATAACGTTTCAATGCCAGCCAGAACATGCCGACGATCCCGATGACACCCGCCAAAAGTAGCATCCACAAAGTGATCCAGCCACGGACAATTCCAATAAACAGAAATAATGCAAAAGCCAGAATAATGTTAGCCCGTGTTCCCCCAACTATCACATAAGTCAGTATGCCAAACCCGACTGTCGCCACCAAAAAGCACAACCAGCGGGTTTTAGTGGGTTTCAGGAAAAACACCACCAGCATGGCAGGAATAAAAAAGTAGAAAAACCGCTTGAGTGCCACGCCGGAAACTTGATTGGAAAATATCTGGCTATACGACTGTAGCTTAAACAGCAAGAAGCCGTTCTGCATAAAGAACGAGCCAACTGTAAAGATAGCAATGCTGGCCAACAACAGCCACGTCAGGTTAGTTTCCACCCGATTCATGGTGAACAGCGGCCGGCGAGACACGACAGAAGATGGTGTGCTAAACGAGGCTGTCTTACGGGCTGGCGTCTTATAACTGAGACGTGTTTTATAACTGACATAATAAATAGCATAAAAACAGCCAGAAGCCAGCATCGCGTACAACAATGAGTCTACAGGGACTATCTGCACCTCAAAATGGAACACCAACATACAGGTCAACGGAAAGCCAAAATAGAATGTCAGCAAATAAAGCAGTGAAAAAAAGATATTAAAGTTAAAGCGAACGCGCCGGAACTCTTGATATGTCAGGGTTAGGATAAAGAACAGCGAGATCACGTAAACAACAAATAACCCGCTGAATTGCGTCAAAGTCATTAATACTCTCCCAATGCAGCCGACAGGGCGGCTTTCCACCCTTCAATGAAATTGGGATCAAAAAAGGCAATCGCCTTTTTATCGAGGGACAGCATTTGACGCTGTGCTTCCTGCACCCAGTGTTTATTCAGTTCATCTCCATCAAACAGTACGGGGATCTGCTGTTCTGTCAGATCGTGCCAGAATGGATTCTGACGGCTCAGGACAAACGGAATACCAAATTGAATTAACAGGCAAAGAGTTCCGACTCCCTGCTGGCGATTGAAAATGAAATAGCCTAAATCGCATTGACGCAGCAATGACAGATAGTCGTCAAAAGCCATTTTATTTTTCAAAATATGGACGTTTTCCGCCCGAAACAGCGACAATGCGGTTTGCTCCACACATTGTACATAGGCTTGATTATCGCCGGGATAACCCATTGGCATAATCACTCGTGCTTCATCACCAAATTGACCGTGAATCTTGTTTAACGCTTCAATATGGCGGTTAGATTGATCACCGGAATTCCCCAGCAGAATGGTGATCCCCTCTGACGGGCATGTCTTTTCCGTTACGGTTAGTGATGGCTCCATACGCGTTGGAAAATAGAGCAGTGTTGACGGTACATTGGGGTTGGACTGGCTAAAATACTGGAGATCACCATGCGTGGCAAAAACCTGCCCTACCCGTTTCTGTGCCAAACGACGAAGCTGATAGAACAAACGGAATTTTAGCTGGCGGGAGTCTTCATATAAGTCAGCCCCCCAAGCGTGCCACCAGAATTGATGGCGTTTGATTTTGCCAACCAGTAAAGCCAGCCACAAAGCCGCATTGAACTGGCCGTGGAAAAAGAAACGGGTCTTTCTGTCTGCCTGCGCTTTCTCTATCACAGCCCGTGCCAAAGCAGCTTTGCTGCCATAAACCGTGATCGCCAAGGCCGGGTAATTAGATAGCCATGTGTGGTCTTTGGACACCACCATAAAACACGGTTTAGCTGGAAAAATCATTTCCTGAGCCAAGACGTCATTAAAGAAACGCAATAACGTTTGATTGTGATGTGGAATATCCGATCCCAAGACGTGAATTAGGGTTGTCATGCTCGCCTGCGATAAATAATAAATACACTACAACAAAGGATGAAATAAATAATGTAAGTTGCCATGTATGACTGCGCCGCCCCCAACGCTCCATTTTCGGGTATCAGCCAATGAGAGAAGCCTGTCAGCAGCAGAAATTGACTGATTTCAGTCAGTACATAAAAACGCAGCGCCGCTTTCGCTATCACCAGATAACCAAAAACATAAGCGCCAACTTTCAAAACGTCGCCCACCAGCTGCCATGCGAATAGATCCCGCATCGCGGTGAATTTATCTGAAAACAGCAGCCAAATCACAAAATCACGCAACAGCCAAACTGAAAAGCTGGCTGCGGCAACGGCAGGTAACACAAACTTCAGCGCCTTGACGATTTCGCCAGTAATTTCTTGCTTACTTTCCAATCGGGAAAGTGTCGGCAACAAATAGACGGTGAAAGAGGCGGTGATAAACTGCAAATAGGCATCCGAAATGCTGCTCACACCCTGCCAGATTCCGACTTCCTCCCAGCTATAACGCTCTGCCATCAGATTTCGCATCATGATATAAGCCACTGGTAGCGTCATAGAAGTCAGAAGCGCCATCAGCGTGAATTTCCCCAGATGGCTGGCAATCACGCGATCCCACATGGGCTTTAATGCTGAAAACGTAATCACCTTACTGCGCAGGATCATCAACCCCGCTGGCAGAACCACCAAAGCCGGTACCAAAGCCAAGCCCGCTAGCGCGCCTTCATAGCCTCCCAGCCAATAACAGAGGCCATAGGCAATCATTCCTGTCAGGCTACCCAGAATAATCGACAGTGCGTTGCCCTGAGCATCCCTGAAACCTTTTAGGATGGCCAGAAAATAGTTGGCGTAAGCAATACCCATTTGGATAAATGCGAGCGCCTGTACAACTGTTTTGTAGTTATTGTGACCAAACAGGCCGATACTGATGGCGTCAGTGAACAAGAGAAAAATAACCGCCAACAGGGTGGAAAACCCCAGAATAATCGAAGACGAAGTACCCAGTATCGCCCTGAGTTTTTCCGGCTGCTGATGGTGTTCCGCTACATATTTGGTGACACCGTTAAAAATCCCCGCACCAGACAGCACGCCCAGTACGGTAATCAGTTGGCGAAAGTTGCCCGCCTGCCCAACACCCGCTGGGCCGAAGGACACCGCCAGAAGTTTAATGACCAGCAGCCCCACACCGATTTTGATTAGTGTGGAACCCGCCGTCCATACAGAAGCTTTAGCAAGTGACATATCAGGCAAAAAATTCCTTGATACGGTTGATAACTACCTGCTGCTCTTCATCAGTAATGTTGTAAAACATTGGCAAACGCACCAACCGCTCACTATCGCTGGTCGTAAAACGATCTTCTCCATGGAAACGACCACATTTTTCGCCAGCCGGACTCGTATGCAATGCTACGTAATGGAACACTGTCAGAATATTTGCTTCTTGCATGTAGCGGTTGAATGCGCCGCGCTCCTCGACACCTTTTAGTTTGATGTAGAACATATGAGCATTATGTTCCAGACCCTCCGGCACAACTGGCAAGGTCAGATGTCCCGCTTCTGCGAATGGCTGCAAGGCCTGATAATAGTTATCCCACAGGGATAAGCGGCGCTGGTTGATATTCTCAGCAATTTCCAGCTGCCCCCAAAGGTATGCAGCTTGCAGATCAGACAGCAAATAACTGGAGCCAATATCACGCCACGTGTATTTATCCACCTGTCCACGGAAGAATTGGCTACGGTTGGTTCCTTTTTCACGAATAATTTCGGCACGGGCAATCATCGATTCATCGTTGATTAATATCGCACCACCTTCACCGCCGGAAGAGTAGTTCTTGGTTTCGTGGAAGCTGAAACAACCGATATGGCCAATAGTACCGAGTGCGCGGCCTTTATAGGTGGACATCACGCCTTGGGCGGCATCTTCCACCACATACAGGTTATATTTTTCCGCCAGCGCCATGATGACATCCATTTCACAGGCAACACCCGCATAATGCACTGGCGCAATGGCACGGGTTTTGTCTGTAATGGCTGCTTCAATCTTGGTTTCATCCATATTCATCGTGTCTGGGCGGATATCCACGAAAACGATGGTTGCACCACGCAGGACGAAGGCGTTGGAGGTCGAAACAAAGGTGTAGCTCGGCATGATGATTTCATCACCCGGCTGGATATTCAACAAAATGGCCGCCATTTCCAATGCTGCTGTACAAGAGGGCGTCAGCAACACCTTCAGACAGTTAAAATGCTGCTCCATCCATTCTTCACAGCGTTTAGTGAAGTGGCCATCGCCGCATAATTTGCCACTGCCCATCGCCTGTTGCATATATTCCAGTTCCGTGCCGACTACTGGTGGTTTGTTAAATGGAATCATCTCATCCTCTGTATAACCAATATGCGGTGCTCTCAATGGTTGCACCACTACGTGTATAAAGACGCAAGGCAGTGATGTTGCTGATTTGTGTTGCCACTCTCAGCCGCTGTATCTGGTGGTTTTCACACCACCGCTGCGCCGCCGACATTAATTTTTTACCAATGCCCCGGTGATAATTGCCCGGAAGGGCTGCCAGTAAGCCAATACGGGCTTCATGGCTACCGATATCTCTCAGGGTGACAAAGCCGATAATTTGACCGTACTCATCGTTGACGAGCAAGCATTCATGGTCAAAAGTACCCAAAACTGCTTTTTCAACCCAAGCCGCATAAAACCGGCCGCTATCATCAGGCTGATACCAAGGTGCCCGAAAGCGGCTGGCCTTGAATACACTGGCTGCTGCTGCCGTCAATACAGGTATATCCTGCGGTGTTGCGGAAATCAGCGCTTGTTTCGACTGAATTCCGGTCGCATTCCTACAACGCATCGCGCCAGAATCCACCGGCAGCAAAAAATCTGCTTCACCTTCCACCAATGAAAACCCCAAGGCAGATAAACCGTCAATGGTGTCCATCTGCTGGGCAGGGACTTTCGCCTGCACCAGTGCATACTCATCTAACTGAGCCGTCGTCAGCACTGATGCCTGCAGTGAAAAGTTCAAACGGGCAGTGGGCAAACCGAAAAATTGGCTATCCCATGCCAGTGATTCAATATTAGCGCGAATAGACATGGAGCAAGTCCATCAGATATTTACCGTAACCCGTTTTTGCCAAGTTGGCAGCAGCGGCTTTTAACTGTTCATCATTCAACCAACCGTGACGCCATGCGATCTCTTCTAGACAGGCAATTTTGAATCCCTGTCGTTTTTCGACGGTCTGCACAAAAGTACTGGCTTCAATCAGGCTGTCATGGGTGCCGGTATCCAGCCACGCAAACCCGCGTCCCAATAGTTCAACGTTCAATTCGCCGCATTCCAGATACATCTGGTTAATACTGGTGATTTCCAGCTCACCACGGACAGAAGGCTTCACTTGTTTAGCTAAATCCACCACTTTGTTGTCGTAGAAATAGAGCCCGGTGACTGCCCAGTTTGATTTCGGCTGGGCTGGTTTTTCCTCAATCGAGAGTACGCGGTATTGCTCATCAAACTCCACGACACCAAACCGTTCAGGATCCATCACTTGGTAACCGAATACCGTTGCTCCAGTCTGACGGGCAACGACACTTTGCAGTTTCGGACTAAACGCCTGACCAAAGTAGATATTATCTCCGAGCACCAGACAGCAGGCATCATTGCCAATGAATTCTTCACCAATGATAAATGCCTGTGCCAAACCATCGGGAGAAGGCTGCACGGCATAGCTCAGGCGAATACCAAACTGTTCACCACTGCCTAATAAGCGTTTGAAAGCAGGCAAGTCTTCCGGCGTGGAAATAATCAGGATATCGCGTATCCCTGCCAGCATTAAGACTGACAGTGGATAGTAGATCATCGGCTTATCATAAATGGGCAATAACTGCTTTGAGACGCCGCGTGTTATTGGATACAGACGGGTGCCGGAGCCTCCCGCGAGTATAATTCCTTTCATACTATCCCCCAGACAGGTTTATTCATTCGCCAGACCAAGACGTTCACCCGCATAAGAACCGTCCTGAACTCTCCGCCACCAATTCTCATTCTCCAGATACCATTGCACGGTCTTGCGAATACCGGATTCGAAGGTTTCCTGCGGAGTCCAGCCCAATTCGCGCTCAATTTTCGCCGCATCAATGGCATAACGCATATCATGCCCCGGACGATCAGCCACATGAGTAATCAGGTCACGGTAACAGACAATACCTGCGGGTTTTATAGGACGCAGCTCTTCCAGCAGTTCACAGATGGTCTCTACGACATCAATATTTCTGCGCTCGTTATGACCACCAATGTTATAAGTTTCACCCGGTTCTGCCGTGGTAGCGACGAGATGCAGCGCGCGCGCGTGGTCTTCCACATACAACCAGTCACGGATCTGCTCTCCTTTGCCATAGACAGGCAATGGCTTTCCTGCCAATGCATTCAAGATGATCAGAGGGATCAATTTTTCCGGAAAGTGATAAGGACCATAGTTATTCGAACAGTTGGTGATCACGGTCGGTAAGCCATAAGTACGACGCCAGGCCCTGACTAAATGGTCACTGGATGCTTTCGACGCGGAATAAGGGCTACTTGGTGCATAAGGCGTATTTTCTGTGAAGAAACCCTCGTCGCCATGCAAATCGCCATACACTTCATCGGTTGAAATGTGATGGAAACGGAATGCAGCCTGCTTTTCCTGATCCAGTTGCTGCCAGAATGCGCGGGATGCTTCCAGCAAAACATAGGTACCAATGATATTGGTTTCGATAAAGGCAGCAGGCCCATCAATGGAGCGATCCACATGACTTTCGGCCGCAAGGTGCATGACGGCATCCGGTTGATACTGCTGAAATACACGATCTAATGCATCACGCTGGCAGATATCAACCTGCTCAAAGGCATAGCGTGGATGATCAACCACCGATGACAGTGACTCAAGATTACCCGCATAAGTCAAACTATCAACCACAACAACGCTGTCTTCGGTATGATTGATAATATGGCGAACAACAGCAGAACCAATGAAACCTGCACCACCCGTAATCAGAATACGTTTCAACGCCAAACTCCTTTTGTATCAACAACCCATTTTTGTTTTATTTCTCTGCCGGCAATTGCCTTGAACTGGCTGTGATCCACCAGCATCAAAACAACGTCAGCTTCATTCAATGCTTGTTGTATATCAACTAATTCCACACGATCTTTCAGCGAATTAGGCAATTGATGAACATTCGGTTCAACCGCTACAGTTTGACCAACATGCCACTGTGCCACCATCTTCGTGATATAAACAGCCGGGCTTTCCCGTAAGTCATCAATGTTTGGTTTAAAAGCCAGACCAAAACAGGCTATTTTAATTTCATCCGCCCGTTTACCACTCTCCACCAGACAGTCCGCGACTGCGGCTTTCACTTGGTCAACCACCCAAAGCGGCTTGCCATCATTAACCAGACGCGCGGTATGAATCAAGCGAGATTGTGCCGGGTTCTGGGATACGATAAACCACGGATCTACCGCGATACAGTGCCCGCCTACGCCAGGGCCGGGTTGCAGGATATTGACGCGTGGATGGCGGTTTGCCAGACTGATTAGTTCCCAGACATTGATCCCCTGTTCGGCACAGATCAGGGAAAGTTCGTTGGCAAAGGCAATATTGACATCACGGAAACTGTTTTCAGTCAATTTGCACATTTCTGCCGTTTTGGCATTAGTGACAACGCACTCGCCTTCAAGGAAAATTTTGTACAGCTCGCTCGCCCTACGGGACGATTTTAGTGTCATGCCGCCCACTACGCGATCGTTCTTGATCAATTCCACCATGACTTGACCCGGTAAAACACGCTCAGGACAGTACGCGATATCAATGTCTGCATTTTCGCCTGCCTGCTGTGGGAATGAGAGCTCAGGACGTGCCGCTGCTAGCCATTCTGCCATCTGTTCGGTCGCACCAACAGGAGAAGTGGATTCCAAAATGATCAAATCCCCTTTTTTCAAAACTGGCGCTATCGATTCTGCCGCAGAACGCACATAGGCCATGTCAGGCTCATGCTCGCCCTTAAACGGCGTTGGTACTGCAATCAGGAAAGCATCCGCAGGCTGCGGACAAGTCACGGCCTTCAGGTAACCGCCTTCAACAGCGGTTTTCACCACTTTGTCCAGATCAGGTTCAACAATATGAATCGCACCACGGTTAATTGTCTCTACCGCATGTTGGTTGACATCCACACCGATGACGTTTTTTTTGCGGGAAGCGAATGCCGCAGCAGTTGGCAAACCGATATAACCAAGGCCGATCACAGAAATTGTTTCAAAGCTCATAATGTCACCTGATTTTTCCTCAATGCTTCAAGAATTCGCTGGCAAGCCTGACCATCACCATAAGGGTTATGAGCGCGGCTCATTTGCTGATAAGCGATGTCATCCGTTAATAGGCGCGTGACTTCCTCAACGATGGTCTGCGTTTTTGTTCCCACCAGCCGCACTGTACCCGCATCAACGGCTTCTGGCCGCTCCGTGGTGTCGCGCATGACCAGAACGGGTTTACCTAGAGAAGGGGCTTCTTCCTGAATACCACCAGAGTCTGTCAGAATCATGTAGGCATGATTCATTAAGTAGACAAATGGCAGATAGTCCTGTGGATTAATGAGAATAACGTTATCAATGTCATGCAGAATACGTTTAACAGGCTCACTCACATTCGGGTTCAAGTGAACAGGATAAACGACCTGAACTTCAGGGTGCGCTCTGGCTACCTGTGCCAACGCTTCACAAATACGCTCAAACCCACCCCCAAAGCTCTCACGGCGGTGACCTGTCACCAGAATCATTTTTTTATTCGGGTCAATAAAGGGGTAAAGTTTAGCAAGCTGACCACTCAGCGCGTCATCACTCACAATGCGATCACGTACCCACAGCAGAGCGTCAATAACCGTATTGCCCGTCACAAAAATAGAGCTTCCGGCAATGGATTCTTTCAAGAGGTTATTTTGAGAGTTTTCTGTCGGTGCAAAATGATACATCGCCAGATGACCTGCGATTTTACGGTTGGCCTCCTCCGGCCACGGGGAGTAAAGATCGCCGGTTCTCAAGCCCGCTTCAATATGGCCTACCGGAATGCGCTGATAGAAAGCGGCCAAGCTGGTCGCCATTGTAGTCGCGGTATCACCATGCACCAACACTACATCTGGTTTGAACTCTTCTAATACTGGCTTCATGCCTTCAAGAATACGACACGTGATATCCGTGAGATCCTGCCCTTTTTTCATGATATTGAGGTCAAAATCTGGCGTGATCTCAAACAAATGCAGTACCTGATCCAACATCTCCCGATGCTGTGCAGTCACACACACTTTTGCGTCAAAGGCAGCATCCTTGGCCAATGCGTGTACCAAAGGAGCCATTTTGATAGCTTCCGGCCGAGTACCAAACACAGTCAACACTTTCACAGTGGCTCTCTTATTTTGTCAATCATTACTGATGCTTCCAGGAAAGGGCGTTCTTTACCGCCATTTCTATCCCTGCTTCCGATGTATGTGTATGTGTATGTGTATGTGTATGTGTATGTGTATGTGTATGTAGAATACAGACCATCGGAAACAGTCATTAATTTATATTTCCCTGAATAAAACTTATTTGAGCTGATTTTATGTGTGCGAACGCCTTGTCAGCGCGACTCCAGCTCCAACTAACAGACCAATAGCTCCCCACATAATCATCATGAATACACGGCGGGGGGTGTCTCGGTTGACAGGCACCTCAGGGGTTCTGAGGTAACGGTAGGTCTGGAAAGTATTTTGCAGAGTCGGGCCAACATTCAATGTAGCCAACATCGCTATGTTTTGATCATAATCGATGCTGTAATTAGGCCCAGTGACTTCCAAGGTTTCAATTTGTGATTGCAGTAATGGCGCCCCCATCATAAACATCTGGGATTCAGGTAATTCTTCAATGGGAGTGTCTGTTTGATTACGGTTGATGCCTTGTTTTTCAGCTATTTTCAATGATTGCTGCAAGACATTCAATTTGCGGCTGTACATCGCCTTGGCGACCATTTCCTGACGCTTGACCAGCGCTTTCATCGACTGGATACGGGTTGCCCACGCACCTTTAATCTCATTGTTCAGGTGAGTACTCGCACGTTGATTAGCAAACGCCATATACTCTCGCAGGAACTGATTGGCATTCACTGCCGTTTCTGCCGTCAATTTTATGACTTCATTCGGTAATTTTTTATCATCACGCCGTAACACTTGAATCGTATTAATTAACTCTTCCAGCAATACCGCATCTGCTTTCTCATTACCTTCCCTGTACTGTTTGTAATAATCAGACTGAAGCCAGAATTCGCGGCGGGTATCATACGCCACCACCTGTGTGATGAATTCTTTGTATGCACCATCTGAAATAGTCGGCAGTTGTGCCTCTGGAGAGGCATTGATGTGGGTATCCAGGTTGCGCAGAAATTGTTGTTGTGAATAATAACTCCCCAGATCATTGGTCGTCGGTAAATCCACAATCGCGGTTGCGCTCCATTTCTGCTGCATCAGGTACGATGTACCTAAAGCAACGGCAGCGAAAATCATTGCCAGTGCGATAATCCATATCTTTCCGCGCCACAGAGCATGACACAGTGCACGAATATCCAACTCATGCTCTATAACAGATTGATCCTGCTTAGATTTCGTTTCTGAGTTTATCACTGCCCAAAACCTCTTTGATAAGTCAAATGTTTTTAGTGATGGCTGACTGCCCGGCGCATACGACGCTTGCACCGTTTAATAAAACGGGCCACCCGCCATGCTCGTTTGATGCAATAGCCATACAACATAAATGCAAGCAAAAACAATGCCAACATGACCCACTCGGGCACAAAACTCAGTTGTTCACCAATGATCCCTATCGATGCCAATAAAGCAGCGGCCACAGTAATTAAGATAAATGCCTGACGGGAAGTGAAACCCGCACGCATGATCAAGTGGTGAATATGCTGGCGATCGGGCGAAAACGGACTCATGCCCTTGCGCAGTCGGCGATACATAATGGCAACCATATCCATTAATGGGATCGCGATAATCCACAATGCAGTCACTGGATTAACCGAACTGTGTTCGCCCTGAGTCGTTTCGGTCAGCAACCAGATAATGGTAAAGCCGATCAGAGTGCTTCCCGCATCTCCCATAAATACTTTGAAGCGCTTCCCGAGTAGCCCCAGATTGAGAAAAATATACGGTAATATCCCCGCGATAAACGCAAAACACCAGAATGCCAGTGCCGTATTACCGTTTGCATATAGCAAAATTCCCAATGCCCCGAAAGAAACACTGGACAGACCTCCCAACAAGCCATCAATCCCATCGACCATGTTAAAGGCGTTAATGGCAGCCCAGACAGCAAACAGAGTAACAACGTAGCTGAATGGGCCCAATGTCATTTCCCATGGGCCAAAAGCACTGCCCAAACTTTCAATTTTGAGATCAGCAAAATACATCATGCTGATCCCAACCAGTGCCTGAATTGCTGCCCGAATTTTCACACTGATATCAAAACGGTCATCTAACGCGCCGACAAAAACCAATATTCCCGCACAAGCCAGATATAACCATTTATGAGGTATAAATTCTTTTGTTATAGCAAAAGCAAAGCAAACGCCAAAAAAGACAGAGATACCACCTACCAGAGGGATTAATCCATGGTGACGCTTGCGGTAATTCGGCTTATCAACAAGGCCGATAATTTTTGCCACCTTGCGTGCCAGAAACAGAAACACGGATGAAAATATAAATATGCAAAAAATTTCGACACTCATACTGGGAATATTCACAATAACAACTCTCTGTAAAAATAATGATGGATCATCTATTATTCATTGGCTTATGGATGTTCCATTCGACACCAAATCCATAAGCTCCCTATTAAAAAGAAGACATTCTGCTATGTATAAAAATAAAGCAAATAGACAACGTAAGCTGTAGAGCGTGATTAATAATGGTTTCCTAAGCATTTGTAAATGGCTGCGCCCAGAAAACACTCACTTAATCTGATGAAAAAGATGCAAAATATGTACCATTTCAGGCGAACAAGTTAATCCCTTGATAAAAAAAACGCCACAAGAATGTGGCGTTTTGACGAAATGACTATTTATCATTTACAAACTATGAACGTTTCATAAAGTCGAAGAATTCTTCGTTTGTTTTTGTCATAGCCAGTTTGTTGATAAGGAATTCCATCGCATCAGCTTCGCCCATCGGATGGATGATTTTACGCAAGATCCACATTTTTTGCAGTTCATCCTGCGTAGTGAGCAATTCTTCTTTACGTGTACCAGAGCGGTTGTAGTCAATGGCAGGGAAGACGCGTTTTTCAGCGATCTTACGGGACAGGTGCAGTTCCATGTTACCTGTACCTTTAAATTCTTCGTAAATAACTTCGTCCATCTTGGAACCCGTATCAACCAGCGCAGTCGCGATGATGGTCAGGCTGCCACCTTCTTCAACGTTACGGGCCGCACCAAAGAAACGCTTTGGACGATGCAGTGCATTAGCATCCACACCACCGGTCAGTACCTTACCGGAAGCAGGAACTACAGTGTTATACGCACGAGCCAGACGGGTAATGGAGTCCAGCAGGATAATAACGTCTTTTTTGTGTTCAACCAGACGTTTTGCTTTTTCGATAACCATTTCAGCCACTTGTACGTGACGGGAAGCAGGTTCATCAAAGGTTGAAGCAATCACTTCACCTTTTACCAGACGCTGCATTTCAGTGACTTCTTCTGGACGTTCATCGATCAGCAGAACCATCAAGACGCAGTCTGGGTAGTTGTTGGCAATGTTAGCCGCAATGTTTTGCAGCAGCATGGTTTTACCCGCTTTTGGCGGAGCAACAATCAGGCCACGCTGACCACGGCCAATAGGTGCGGCCAAATCCAGAACACGGGCAGTCAAATCCTCAGTAGAACCATTGCCACGCTCCATGCGCAGACGATTGTTAGCATGAAGTGGAGTCAGGTTCTCAAACAGGATTTTATTACGGGCGTTTTCAGGCTTGTCAAAGTTAACTTCGTTAACCTTCAACAGGGCAAAATAGCGTTCACCTTCTTTTGGTGGGCGAATTTTACCTGAAATGGTATCACCAGTACGGAGGTTAAAACGGCGGATTTGGCTAGGAGAAACGTAGATATCATCGGGACCTGCAAGGTAGGAGCTGTCTCCGGAACGGAGGAAACCAAATCCATCCTGCAATATCTCCAGTACCCCATCTCCGAAAATATCTTCTCCACTCTTCGCATGCTGTTTGAGAATAGAAAAAATAATGTCTTGCTTGCGCATACGAGCCAGGTTTTCCAGCCCCATATTTTCGCCGAGAGTAATCAACTCAGATACCGGCGTATTCTTTAATTCGGTAAGATTCATAATGGTGGGTTCTTTAACTCGGGGTATATCTCGAACTATGAACGTGAATGGTATGGCAGCGTTATCGGTGCCTGTTTATTTGTACCAGAAACGAATAAAACCTTTTAACATATTAACTAATATTACAAGGCAATAGTTTGAAGTACTCAGATTGATTTCAAAATAAGGCTGACAAACTGTCAAAACACGGCTGAGAGAATAGTAACGAAACGTAGTTAATTTCAAATATAAGAACTATCTCATCATAAAAACTATCTTATCGTAAGCATTATCTCAGTGTGAGTACTGTCTCAGTAAACACAACTTCAGCAAATACTATCTCAATAACGATTGAGATATAAAAAATCGCGACATAAAGATGCTTAACATAGAGACGCTGTCAGCACCAAGCTATATACCGAATGATTCCCGTATATATGCTCTCAAATACTTTGCCAAATGCGATATGCCATCAGATACTTCAGATGAACCAGAGATAACAGATTTATCAGACACTACAGATTGTTTAGTATGTAACACGCTTAATGTCAATTCTTTATATAAATTGAAGAATCCACTGATGCAATGCTTCATACAAGCACATGACTGCTAACTTACCACGCTTCGTTGCAGACGTCTAGCGGTCAGTAAGATAAATCACTTTATCCGCTAAACGCCCGTGATTACTGTGATCAGACTCTAAATTAGATATGTGAGTCTAAAAACGCTTTCAGTTGCGTTTTTGACAAAGCACCTACTTGCGTTGCGGCCTTTTCACCATCTTTAAACAAGATCAGTGTTGGAATACCGCGAATACCATGAGCTTTTGGTGCTTGTTCGTGATCATCAACGTTCAGTTTGGCAACTGTCAGCTTGCCTGCGTATTCTTCGGAAACTTCGTCCAAAATAGGGGCAATCATTTTACAAGGACCACACCATTCAGCCCAGAATTCGACCAGAACTGCGCCTTTTACGTTTAATTTTTTTGCATCAAAATCCGCATCAGCCAAATGGATGATACGATCACTTATAATCTTCTCGTTCATTATTTTTGCTCCAAAGTAAAATTTTTTACGGTCCCAGTGTACATTAACCAACATAAACGTGTCTTTATTTCAGCGGATACACTTTCTTAAAGCAATAGTTAACTGATATTCTACCACACTATGAGCAAAACACATTTGACAGAAAAGAAGTTTTCCGACTTCGCATTGCACCCCAAGGTCATTGAAGCCCTTGATAAAAAGGGCTTTTCCAACTGCACGCCAATACAGGCGCTAACTTTGCCTTTTACTGTCGAAGGCCGAGATGTTGCGGGGCAGGCACAAACCGGAACGGGCAAGACGCTAGCATTTCTGACGTCTACTTTTCATTATTTACTGACCCATCCTGCTGCGGCAGATCACAAAACCAATCAGCCAAGGGCGCTGATTATGGCCCCCACCCGCGAATTAGCCGTCCAGATTTACTCTGACGCGGAGGAGTTGGCAGAAGCCACGGGACTGAAAATGGGGCTCGCCTACGGTGGCGACGGCTATGATAAGCAGCTTAAGGTTCTGGAATCTGGCGTCGATATCGTGATTGGCACAACCGGTCGTTTAATCGATTACACCAAACAAGGATATGTCAATCTTAATGCGGTTCAGGTTGTGGTACTGGATGAAGCAGATCGCATGTACGATTTGGGCTTTATCAAAGATATCCGCTGGCTGTTCCGCCGGATGCCTGTTGCCGCTCAGCGAATGAATCTGCTGTTTTCCGCTACCCTGTCTTATCGAGTGCGTGAACTCGCCTTTGAACAGATGAATAGCCCTGAATATGTAGAAGTGGAGCCCTTGCAGAAAACGGGGCATCGCATTCAGGAAGAGCTGTTTTATCCTTCCAATGAAGAAAAGATGCGTCTGTTACAGACCCTGCTGGAAGAAGAGTGGCCAGATCGCTGCATCATTTTTGCCAATACCAAACACCGCTGCGAAGATATCTGGGCGCATCTGGCTGCCGATGGGCATCGTGTTGGTCTGCTGACGGGTGATGTTGCGCAGAAAAAACGTCTGCGTATTCTGGAAGAGTTCAGTCTGGGAAATCTGGATATTCTAGTCGCCACTGATGTTGCTGCCCGCGGTCTGCATATTCCTTTGGTAACCCATGTATTTAACTATGATCTGCCGGACGACTGTGAAGATTACGTCCACCGCATTGGCCGTACGGGTCGTGCAGGAGAAAGCGGTCATTCAATCAGTCTGGCATGTGAAGAGTACGCTCTGAATCTAACGTCGATCGAAGAGTATATCCAGCATCAGATCCCGGTAAGCAAATATAACAGTGATGCACTGCTGATGGATTTACCTGTACCCAAGCGCCGTAACCGCGCTCGTTCAGGAGGGCACCCACGCCGCACCAATATGTCGCGCCGTGGAAATCCAACTCGCAACCGTAAACATCCAGGCTGAATAATACTATGCTGAGTTCTTCTTCGCTCTATGCCGCTATCGATTTAGGCTCAAACAGTTTTCACATGCTGGTTGTCCGTGAAGTGTCTGGTAGCATTCAAGTGGTCACCCGCATCAAGCGCAAGGTCAGGCTGGCCACCGGGTTGGATAAAAATAATCATTTATCACAACAGGCAATGGAGCGGGGATGGCAGTGCCTTCGCCTATTTTCCGAATATTTACAGGATATCCCTGCCTCGCAGATCCGCGTTGTCGCTACGGCAACATTGCGATTGGCTGTAAATTCGGCTGATTTTGTCGGGAAAGCCTCTGAAATATTGGGGAGTCCAGTCAAAGTCATCAGTGGTGAAGAAGAAGCTCGGCTGATTTATCAAGGTGTTGCCCACACGACAGGTGGGTCTGAAAAGCGTCTTGTGGTGGATATTGGTGGTGGCAGTACAGAATTGGTTACAGGCACCGGAGCAAAAGCCAATCTGTTGTTCAGCCTTGAAGTGGGCTGTGTCACTTGGCTGGAACGCTACTTCAATGATCGCAGCCTGACAGAAGAAAACTTTGCACAGGCAGAATCCGCTGCCCATCATATTCTCGCCCCTATCACCACGACCCTGCTTAAGCAGGGTTGGCAGATTTGTGTTGGTGCCTCCGGTACAGTACAGGCGTTGCAGGAAATCATGATTGCACAGGGAATGGATGAACTTATCACCCTGCCGAAGCTACAACAGCTTAAATACAAGGCGATTGAATGCGGCAAGCTGGAAGAGCTTGAAATCGACGGGCTGACATTGGAGCGGGCATTAGTTTTCCCTAGCGGGCTGGCAATTTTAATTGCCATCTTTCAGGCACTGAACATCGAAAGCATGATCCTTGCGGGGGGCGCACTGCGTGAGGGGCTGGTTTATGGGATGCTGAATTTACCCATTGAGCAGGATATCCGTACAAGAACTCTGTGCAATATTCAACACCGTTTTCAACTGGATATTGAACAAGCTCTGCGCGTCAAACAACTGGCCGAACATTTTTGTCAGCAGGTCGCCACGGTATGGAATCTGGATGCACGATGTCGCGAGTTGTTGACCAGCGCCTGTCTACTTCATGAAATCGGCCTGTGTGTCGATTTTCGCCAAGGCCCGGCTCATTCAGCGTATCTCATCAGTCATTTGGATCTTCCCGGTTATACCCCCGCTCAAAAACGATTGCTGGCAACGCTGTTGAACAATCAAAGCGGCCCTGTCGATCTGGCCTCACTCAGTCAGCAAAATGCCTTGCCACCGTTACAGGCACAGCAATTATGCCGCTTGTTGCGTCTGGCCATTATTTTGGCCAGCCGTCGGCGAGACGATACTTTGCCGGCCTTGCGGCTGCGGGTTGAAAATGAGACGCTCACCATCACCCTGCCCTATCAGTGGCAAATGCAGCATCCACTCAGGGCTGAAGCCTTACATCAGGAAATCCAGTTGCAAAGTTATATTCAGTGGACATTGTTCCTTGAAGAGCAGAATAACTCCCATCTCGGATAATCTACCTATCCCTGTATTCAACGCGAATACAGGGTATTCATCAGATTTTATTTACCGCTGTTTTTTTGACCAAGCCCCAAACGGGATTTGATATCGGTAAGACGCGATTGCCCTTGCTTCATTCGATCTTCCGCACTGATCATCTTTTTGCCTCTCGGCCAGTGCAAATCATCCTGCGGCAACTCCAGCAAAAATCGGCTCGGTTCAGGCCGAATCAGCTCACCATACTGACGACGCTCTTTGCTGAGGGTAAAAAATAGCTCCCGTCGCGCTCGGGTAATCCCGACATAAGCCAGACGTCGCTCTTCGTCGATATTATTTTCATCAATGCTGCTTTGATGCGGCAACAAACCTTCTTCCATGCCTACCAGAAAAACATAAGGGAACTCCAGCCCCTTGGAGGCATGCAGTGTCATCAGCTGAACCTGATCCAATTCCCCATCTTCCTCCCCGCGTTCCAGCATGTCTCGCAAGGTAAAACGCGCCACAACTTGCGGAAGTGTCATTGGCTCATTAAGATCATCCCCTTCAAACATATCACTCATCCAAGTAAAAAGCTGATTGACGTTTTTCATCCGCATTTCAGCCGCTTTTGGGCTAGGTGACGTTTCATACAACCAGCTTTCATAGTCCATACCGCGCAGCAAATCCCGCACTGCCAGCAATGGCTCACGCTCGGCCTGGCGGGAAATTTCATCCATCCAGTGGGTAAAGTGCTGTAGGCCAGCCAACCCGCGCCCTGTAAGACTCTGCTCCAGACCGAGATCGAAACTGGCGTAATACAAGCTTTTGTTACGCTGATTTGCCCACTCGCCCAATTTCTGGATTGTCACCGCGCCGATTTCTCGACGTGGGGTATTGACGATCCGTAGAAATGCACTGTCATCGTCGGGATTGGTCAACACCCGCAGATAAGAGAGTAAGTCCTTTATTTCAGGGCGGGAAAAGAATGAAGTTCCCCCAGAAATGCGATAAGGAATACGGTTTTGCATCAGCATTTTTTCAAAAATACGAGACTGGTGATTGCCTCTATATAGAATGGCGTAATCTTTATATTCGGTTTTATTAATAAAGTGATGAGCGATCAATTCTCCCACCACTCGCTCCGCTTCATGATCTTCATTATTCGCTTCGATCACCCTGAGCGGATCGCCATAGCCCAGTTCTGAAAACAGTTTCTTCTCAAATACATGGGGATTATTGGCAATCAGGATATTCGCGGCCTTCAATATCCGTCCTGATGAACGATAATTCTGTTCCAGTTTGATCACGTTCAACTGAGGAAAATCCTCATTCAGCAGGATCAAGTTTTGTGGGCGAGCACCACGCCATGAATAGATGGATTGGTCATCATCACCCACCACAGTAAAACGCGCCCGATTGCCCACCAATAGTTTCACCAATTGATACTGGCTGGTGTTGGTATCCTGATATTCATCCACCAGCAGATAACGAATTTTATTTTGCCAGCGTTCCCGAACCTCTTCATTCTGCATTAACAGCAACGTAGGTTTGGTAATCAAGTCATCAAAGTCGAGAACGTTGCAACTGTTCAAATGCAGATCATAACGGCGATAACACTCCGCAAATTGATGCTCCTGCGCCGAACGAGCCTGTCTAATCACCTGCTCTGGTGACATCAGATCATTTTTCCAGTTGGAAATGCTGGAGTTCAGTTTTTGCAGTAGATCTTTATCTTCTTCCAGTAAATCCGCCGTCAGATCTTTCAGCAATACCCTCTGATCCTGATCATCGAACAGCGAGAAGTTACTCTTCATGCCCAGCGCTTTATATTCACGCTTGATGATTTCCAGGCCCAGAGTATGGAAAGTCGAAATCATCAGCCCTCTGGTTTCCTTACGCCCCAAAGTCTGAGCGACACGTTCTTTCATTTCCCGTGCCGCCTTGTTGGTGAAAGTCACTGCGGCAATATGACGCGCCTGATAACCACAGGCACGGATCAGGTGGGCAATTTTATTGGTGATCACTCTGGTCTTGCCGGAGCCTGCACCTGCCAGAACCAGACAAGGCCCTGTGACAAATTCAACCGCTTGTTGTTGACTAGGATTTAATCGCATACTCTTTAGAGGGCTATATCAGGATAAACATCAGGGGTAAGAAGTGTAGCAGAAAGGAAGTTTCCTTTACATAAATTGGTTATCACGAGATAAAATAATTAAGTCATTCTATTTTTTAACCCTAATTTATATGAAAATTGTTTTTCAAATTATATTTAAATAAAAAACAATAAACGTTTTTCATAATAAACCATTAACAAATTAAATATTGATTTTCATTATTAACTTAACAAAGCTAAATGAGCTAAAATAGAATATTTACAGATACTTATCATACATAAATACGCTCCAGTCTTTTTTAAAATTATTTATTCTATTTCAGTAACTATATTATTAAGAAAAAATAAATTTTTACGATATTCTGTTTTCATTAATATTATTCTTCATCTTAATATTAATAAACACCAACCATAACCTTAGCGATAACAATTTATATCCTATTGTTATTTAACACTTATTATTTAACATCCGTACATATTAGCGAAAAAACATCCTGATTATATATTATTTATTACCTTGTCAAATCATGATAATAAATATTTATTTCAATGTTTTTATTTAAAAATCAATAAATTAATTAATACAAAAATTTCATATTTAGTAACAATTTTAATTAGTCACGTGATCATTATTATTTATAATTTAATTTTGTGATAAAGATTAAAGTTATTTCTATAAAAATAGATTTATTCCCTTCTTCTATGCAATAGTGAACCTCTATTTACAGTAACACATAATATCTGTTTAACTTAATTAGCACTATAATCTTATTATCATCGAAGCAATAAAATGGGTGCAATATGCTACGTAAAACTGGTTTTTTCTTTGATGAACTCTGTTTCTGGCACAATACGGGTTCCCAACATACCTTCATATTTCCCGTAGGTGGATGGATACAGCCACCGTGCGGGGCAGGACATGCCGAATCACCAGAAACCAAACGCAGAATGAAAAGCTTAATGGATGTTTCCGGTTTAAGTCACTCATTAGAGCTAATGAGTGCAGAGCCTATTGATGAAGCAACGTTAAGGCTCGTTCACACAGAATCTTATTTACAGCGCTTTAAGTACCTGAGCGATAACGGTGGCGGTACATTGGGGTCTGAAGCGTCACTGGGTGCAGGCAGTTATGAAATTGCCAAACTGTCCGCGGGGCTAACCTATGCAGCAGTAAAAGCCGTCTTGCAGGATGAGCTGGATAATGCCTACAGCCTTTCTCGCCCACCTGGCCATCATTGCCTGCCCGATCAAGCCATGGGCTTCTGTTTCCTCTCCAATATTTCTCTTGCGATTGAAAAAGCAAAAGAGCAACTGGGCCTTGGCCGGGTAGCAGTCGTCGACTGGGATGTGCACCACGGCAATGGAACACAACATATCTTTTGGCAACGGGATGATGTACTGACAATTTCACTGCATCAGGATCGCTGCTATCCGGCAGGTTACAGCGGCGAAAGCGATATCGGTGAAGGTCCGGGTGAAGGGTTCAATATCAATATTCCACTGATGGCTGGGGCGGGTCATGACAGCTACATGTATGCCATGGATCAAATTGTCATGCCGGCACTGCGACGCTACCAGCCTGAGTTGATTATCATTGCCTGTGGCTATGATGCCAATGGCTTTGATCCGCTGGCACGGATGCAGCTGCATAGTGACAGTTTCCGCGAGATGACCCGCAAGATGCAGCAAATGGCGGATGAACTCTGTCATGGCAAGCTGGTGATGGTGCACGAAGGCGGTTATTCCGAAGCTTATGTGCCTTTCTGTGGCTTGGCCGTAATGGAAGAATTGTCTGGCGTTCGCACTGAAGTCATTGATCCGACTCTTGCCATGCTTGAATTGCAGCAACCAAGAGCGCCTTTTGAAACTTTACAGCGTCAGGCAATCGATGATCTGAAACAACAGCTTAGCCTGTAAACCCCCATAAAAAAACAACGCCCGAGAGAATTTCATCGGGCGTTGTTTTATGGGAGTCCATCTCTATCAGATCGGCCTGATGAGCAAATTATCCACCCACTGCAATGCGTTGCATATCGGTCATATAACCACGCAGAGTACGACCAATTGTCTCAATCGGATGGTGACGAATCGCTTCGTTAACATCACGTAATTGGGCATTGTCGATACTGCTGTCTGCCACGGGTTTACCCATGTCCCCTGCCTGCAAGGTAGCCATAAATTTCTCTTTCAGTAATGGAACCGCAACGTGAGAGAACAGATAATTACCATATTCCGCCGTATCGGAAATCACCACATTCATTTCATACAGACGCTTACGAGCAATGGTATTCGCAATCAATGGCAGTTCATGCAGCGATTCATAATAGGCTGATTCCTCAATAATGCCGGCATCCACCATAGTTTCAAACGCCAGCTCCACCCCAACTTTGACCATCGCTATCATCAGCACGCCATGATCAAAGTATTCCTGCTCGCTGATATTGCCGCTGTGATCCGGGTAGTTTTCGAATGGTGTCTGGCCTGTTTCTGCACGCCAAGTCAGCAGGTTTTTATCGTCATTTGCCCAGTCTGCCATCATGGTAGAAGAAAACGTTCCAGAAATGATGTCATCCATATGTTTCTGGAACAGCGGTGCTAAAATAACCTTCAACTGCTCGGAAAGGGCATAAGCACGCAGTTTTGCTGAGTTGGACAGGCGATCCATCATCAATGTTATACCGCCCTGCTTCAGTGCTTCCGTGATGGTTTCCCAGCCAAATTGAATCAGCTTACCGGCATAACCCGGCTCTGTTCCCTCTGCCACCAGCTTGTCATAACAAAGCAGAGAACCTGCCTGTAACATACCGCATAAAATGGTCTGTTCGCCCATCAAGTCTGATTTCACTTCAGCCACGAAAGAAGATTCCAGCACACCAGCGCGATGACCCCCCGTTGCGGCAGCCCATGCTTTTGCGATGGCCATGCCTTCACCTTTCACATCGTTTTCTGGATGCACGGCAATCAAAGTAGGGACACCGAAACCACGTTTATATTCTTCGCGAACTTCCGTACCTGGGCATTTAGGCGCAACCATCACGACGGTGATGTCTTTACGAACCTGCTCGCCCACTTCCACGATATTGAAACCGTGAGAATATCCCAGTGCTGCACCTTCTTTCATCAAAGGCTGAACTGCCTGAACCACCGCAGAATGCTGTTTGTCTGGTGTCAGGTTAATGACCAAATCGGCCTGTGGGATCAACTCTTCATAGGTGCCGACCTTGAAGCCGTTTTCCGTTGCCTTACGCCATGATGCGCGTTTTTCTTCAATCGCTTCTTGACGCAATGCATAGGCAATATCCAAACCAGAATCACGCATGTTTAGACCCTGATTAAGCCCTTGCGCACCACAGCCGACAATGACCACTTTCTTGCCTTTTAAATATCCTGCTTCGTCAGCAAATTCTTCCCGCGCCATAAAACGACATTTGCCTAACTGCGCTAATTGCTGGCGCAGGTTCAACGTATCAAAATAATTAGCCATGGTGACTCCGATATTATTGTTGTGAGGTCGTTTGCATCGTTTCAATATATGCCATGAAAGCCATTGCTTAAATTGATATATTAACAAGACTATGTTGCATTTTATGCAACGTTAAACTTGTCACGGTAAGAAGGCCAGAACTCGATGGATATACGCGATTTAAAACTGTTTTTACATCTTGCAGAAAGTTGTCACTTTGGACGCACGGCCAAAGCTATACACGTCAGTCCATCCACACTTTCACGCCAAATCCAACGACTTGAAGAACTATTAGGGCATCCGTTATTTCTGCGGGATAACCGGACAGTCAAGCTCACTTTCGCAGGTGAACAGCTAAAACAATTTGCCCAGCAGACGCTCCTGCAATATCAACAGTTACGTCACTCATTAAATCACCAGAGTCCCTCATTGAGCGGTGAATTACGCCTGTTCTGTTCAGTTACAGCGGCTTATAGCCATCTCCCGCAGGTACTGGATAAATTTC
Source organism: Xenorhabdus bovienii (assembly GCF_024721015.1). Lineage (GTDB taxonomy): Bacteria > Pseudomonadota > Gammaproteobacteria > Enterobacterales > Enterobacteriaceae > Xenorhabdus > Xenorhabdus bovienii. The sequence goes on along the minus strand of NZ_JANAIF010000019.1, from coordinate 11,092 downwards.
GGGCAGAGCACCCTTTGGTAGAAATAAAACTGACAACGGGAGATGCCGCTGATGCCGTCGATAGGATCCAATCTGACCAAGCCGATTTAGGCATTGCAGGCAAACCGGAGAAACTGCCCCATAATGTCAGTTTTACCAAGATAGGCGAAATCCCTTTGGTATTGATTGCCCCTTCCCTGCCTTGTGCTGTGAGAACACTTGCCACACAGGAACAACCTGACTGGAATGCCATTCCTTTTATTCTGCCGGAACATGGGCCTTCACGTACACGCATCGAACTGTGGTTCCGCCGGAATAAAATCCCTAATCCTTTGATTTACGCTACCGTTTCAGGCCATGAAGCCATTGTTTCGATGGTCGCGTTAGGTTGCGGTATCGCGCTGATCCCGGCGGTTGTCGTCGAAAATAGCCCAGAACCTGTACGCAATCGTATATCCCTATTAGAGAATATTGCGCTGGTCGAACCATTTGAGTTAGGCGTCTGTACGCTGAGTAAGCGCTTACAGGAACCATTGGTTAAAGCATTTTGGGGGATGTTGTGAAAAATTCTTTATTCTGAAAATAGCACCTGCCAAGGTGCTATTTTTTATGCCGATGATCAAAGAATCCTATTTCAACAATAAGTTAAAAGAAGGATTATTCGTTTCATCATGGTATTCATAACCCAAATCATCAAGATGGCGATCAAAACGCACTTCCGCACCTGAAAGTTCAAAGGCAGCCAATACGCGACCGTAATCCATCCCATGGCTGCGGTAATGGAATAGTGTGATATTCCAGTGTGTTCCCAGTGTCTGCAAAAACTTTAATAAAGCTCCCGGCGATTCAGGAAATTCGAAACTGTATAGCCGTTCCTGTAATGGCTTGGCAGGACGGCCACCGATCATGTAACGAACATGCAGTTTTGCCATTTCATCATCGGTAAAGTCAGCGACCTGATAACCCGATGCTTTCAACTCATTGATGATTTCAAGACGTTCTGCATTGCCACGATTCAGCCGTACACCAACAAAAATACAGGCTTCAGCAGGGTTAGTCGCATCCGAATAACGGTAACTAAATTCGGTCACAACACGCGTTCCCAACGTCTGGCAAAAGTTCAAGAAACTTCCCTTTTGCTCAGGTATTGTGACAGCCAGTAATGCTTCGCGCTGTTCTCCTAGTTCGCAGCGTTCAGAAACGTAACGCAGACCATGAAAATTCACGTTGGCACCTGAGAGAATATGCGCCAGCCTTTCTCCCTGAATCTGATGCTGCTGTACATATTTCTTCAAACCCGCCAGTGCCATAGCACCGGAAGGTTCGGCAATCGCCCTAACATCCTCAAAAATATCTTTCATGGCGGCACAGATGGCATCACTATCCACCGTAATGACATCATCGACATACTGCTGGCATAAACGGAATGTTTCATCACCGATACGCTTGACTGCAACGCCTTCCGCAAACAGCCCCACTCTCGGTAAGTCAACCGGGCGCCCTGCTTCCAGTGCCGCTTTCAGACACGCAGAATCTTCGGCCTCCACTCCGATGACTTTCATTTCCGGTACAAGTTGTTTGATCAGTACTGCAACACCCGCAATCAAACCGCCACCACCAACCGGCACAAAAATGCGATCAAGGTGGACATCCTGCTGTAAAAGTTCCATTGCCAGTGTTGCCTGCCCCGCGATCACGGCAGGGTGATCAAACGGCGGTACAAAGGTATAACCGTGCTCTTTTGCCACCGAGATGGCTTTTGCTTTAGCTTCATCAAAATTAGCACCGTATAACAGGACTTCACCACCAAAACTGCGGACTGCATCAACTTTGATATCTGCTGTAGCAATCGGCATGACGATGATGGCTCTGGTACCCACTTTGCTGGCAGAAAGTGCCACCCCCTGCGCATGATTGCCCGCAGAAGCGGTAATCACGCCTTTAGCTTTCTGCTCCTCAGTCAAACCCGCGATCATCGTGTATGCACCGCGCAGTTTGAAACTGTGTACTAACTGACGATCTTCCCGTTTAACTAAAATGGTATTCGCTAAACGGGCAGAGATTTTTTCCATTTCTTGCAGCGGGGTGACTTGGGCGACATCATAAACCGGTGCACTCAAGGCGGCTTTGAGGTATTCCGCTCCCTTTGGCTCAGCATTAAGAGGATAAACTGCCACAGTCAGCCCCCTAATTTTGCTTTATCGCGCACAGCGCCTTTATCGGCACTGGTCGCCAGTAAAGCATAAGCACGCAGGGCAAAAGAGACCTGACGATCGCGGGATTTAGGTGTCCATGCCTGATCTCCACGAGATAGTTCAGCCTGTGTACGTACTGCCAGTTCTGTTTCGTTAACATCCAGATGGATTTTACGGTTCGGAATATCAATGTCGATGATATCGCCATCATAAACCAACCCAATCACACCACCACTGGCCGCTTCAGGGGAAACATGCCCAATCGACAACCCTGATGTTCCGCCTGAAAAACGACCATCAGTGATAAGAGCACAGCTTTTACCCAGTCCCATCGATTTCAAATAGGTGGTTGGATAGAGCATTTCCTGCATACCGGGACCGCCTTTCGGGCCTTCATAGCGGATAACCACAACATCACCCGCAACGACTTTGCCTCCCAGAATCGCCTCTACTGCATCATCCTGACTTTCATAAACCTTGGCTGGGCCACGAAAAGTCAGGCTTCCTTCATCCACCCCAGCGGTTTTTACGATACAGCCATTAGCCGCGACGTTACCAGACAGCACTGCCAAACCACCATCTTGGCTATAAGCATGAGTGCGTTCACGGATACACCCTTCCTTGCGATCTGTGTCCAATGACGGCCAACGGCAATCCTGCGAAAAGGCTTTAGTGGTTCGAATACCTGCTGGCCCCGCAGAATACATGCTCTTAACACCTTCATCCTGTGTCAGCATGATGTCGTACTGAGCCAATGTTTGCGGCAGATCCAGCCCCAAAACATTTTTCACATCACGATTCAAAAGCTCCGCACGATCCAGTTCACCGAGGATCCCGATGACTCCCCCTGCGCGATGTACGTCTTCCATATGATATTTCTGGGTGCTTGGTGCCACTTTACACAAATGAGGTACTAGACGAGATAAACGATCAATGTCCGCCATAGTGAAATCAACGTCGCCTTCCTGCGCCGCCGCCAGCAGATGCAGTACCGTGTTGGTCGACCCGCCCATCGCAATATCCAGTATCATCGCATTTTCAAAGGCAGCTTTGGTCGCGATGTTACGAGGCAAAGCGCTATCATCATTTTGCTCATAATAGCGTTTGGTCAGCTCGACGATGCGTTTGCCCGCATTTAAAAACAGCACCTTGCGATCCGCATGAGTGGCGAGCAGTGAACCATTACCCGGCTGCGAAAGCCCCAATGCTTCAGTCAGACAATTCATGGAGTTAGCCGTAAACATGCCTGAGCAGGAACCGCACGTCGGACAAGCTGAACGTTCTATCTGATTGCTTTCTTCATCACTGACATTGGGATTGGCTCCCTGAATCATCGCATCAATCAGATCCAGTTTGATGATCTGATCAGACAGGCGGGTTTTACCGGCTTCCATCGGGCCGCCAGAAACAAAAATAACCGGAATATTCAGGCGCATTGATGCCATCAACATGCCCGGCGTGATTTTGTCACAGTTGGAGATACACACCATCGCATCCGCGCAGTGGGCATTGACCATATATTCCACAGAATCAGCAATCAACTCACGCGAAGGCAAGGAATAGAGCATTCCGCCATGCCCCATCGCAATACCATCATCAACTGCAATCGTGTTGAACTCTTTCGCAACGCCTCCTGATGCCTCAATCTGTTCTGCTACCAGTTTTCCTAAATCCCTCAGGTGAACATGCCCGGGCACGAACTGAGTAAATGAGTTCACAACCGCAATAATAGGTTTTCCAAAATCCTCATCGGTCATACCCGTCGCACGCCATAAGGCTCGTGCTCCCGCCATATTACGGCCATGAGTTGTCGTGGCAGAACGGTATTTAGGCATTGTTTTCACTCCCGTGTCTTATCTAATTAGTATCAGCAATCAAAACAGGCAGGGAACGAGCCGCCTGTTACATTTTGTCTTTTTTATTAAGGATTAACGACGTCCAGCCAGCCCCATTTATCTTCTGTCGTACCATCAAATAAGCCAAAGAAGGCATTCTGGATTTTTTTAGTGATTGGCCCACATTTACCAATACCCACCTGAATGCCATCAACACTACGAACCGGCGTGATTTCTGCCGCTGTCCCCGTCATAAATACTTCATCAGCCAAATAAAGCGATTCACGGGTAAGTATTTGTTCACGAACTTCCAGACCAAGATCCTGCGCCAGCTTGATAATGGCATCACGGGTAATCCCCGGCAGCGCTGATGACGCAAATGGAGGCGTAAACAGCACCCCATCTTTCACTTCAAACAGGTTTTCCCCCGCACCTTCTGAAATATAGCCATGAACATCCAGTGCAATACCTTCCTGATAGCCATGGCGTCGTGCTTCACTGCCCACCAGCAGAGAGGAAAGATAGTTACCACCTGCTTTTGCCCCTGTTGGGATCGTATTTGCTGCCACACGATTCCATGAAGAAACCATCGCATCAATACCCTGATCCAGCGCCTCTTCTCCTAAATAAGCCCCCCATGGAAAAGCCGCAATAATGATATCTGTTTTATAACCGTCTGGAGGATTGACCCCCATTCCAACATCACCAATAAAAACCAATGGGCGAATGTAAGCGCTGACTAATTTATTTTTACGGAGTGTTTCACGACAGGCTTCCATTAATTCATCAACGCTCTGGCTCACGGGCATACGGTAAATCTTGGCTGAGTCATGCAAACGCCGCATATGTTCACGATGACGAAAAACAACTGGCCCTTTGTGAGAGTTATAGCAACGAACGCCCTCAAATACGGAAGTTCCGTAATGCAGGGCGTGAGACATAACGTGGACTTTCGCATCGGCCCAAGGAACCATTTCACCGTTGAACCAAATATAATCAGCTTGCTTTGTCATTCTTCAATTTCCTTCAATTGCGCCTTATGCGCTTATTAATTGTGATTCTTTGTTTCGGATCTCAACACCAGCAACATCGACTAATTTCATCAGTTGAGAAAAAAGTAAATTTACAGAGCGTTGGCTGGCGACTGTGAGTTCAATGCTTACATTATCACTATCTGTTGTATGATCCATATTCAAAGCACATATCTGAAATCCACGATGACGGGCAACTCTCAGAATTCGTTCCAAAATCTCAGGACAAAACCGTGCCTGAATAGCAAGTTGATGCTGCATCATAATGACTTCTCCAACATGGTTGCATTGCTTGAGCCTGGTGGAACCAATGGCCAGACATTTTCTAATTCGTCAATGGATACATGTAATAAATACGGACCTTCGCTGCTGAACAAAGCATCCAGTGCTGCATTGATTTGGGTTTCATCAGTGATTTGCTGACCAGGAATATCAAAAGCTTTTGCCAAGGTAATAAAATCAGGATTATCGTTTAAGATCGTTTCGCTATAACGTTTGTCAAAAAATAGTTCTTGCCACTGCCGAACCATGCCCAGACGCTGGTTATCCAATAAAATAATTTTGATCGGTAACTGCTTACGTTTGATGGTACCTAACTCCTGTACATTCATCATGAAAGAACCATCACCGGATATGCAGAGCACCATATCTTCCGGACGAGCCATCTGGGCGCCAATCGCCGCTGGAATGCCAAAGCCCATCGTGCCTAATCCACTGGAAGTAATGAAATTTTCCGGCCCATCAAATGTCATGTGCTGCGCTGTCCACATCTGATGCTGCCCAACGTCAGTTGTGATTACCGCGTTGAATGGCTTGCGTTCAGACACCTGTTTTAATAGTGATGGCGCATAAATACTTACGCCTTGATAGTCATAACGCCATGTATGTTCGTTTTTTAATTTTTTGACTTCCTGTTGCCAGGATTCGATCGATAAAGGTTGCTGTAAGTGGGGCAACAATGTTTTTAAATTCCCCGGTAATGAAACATGTGCCTGACGTAATTTATTGAATTCAACAGGATCGATATCTACATGGATCACTTTGGCATGGGGGGCAAAAGTATTTAATTTCCCTGTCACTCGATCATCAAAACGGGCTCCAGCGGCAATCAATAAATCACAGGATTGGACAGCAAGATTGGCAGCCTTTGTGCCATGCATCCCCAACATCCCCAAATAGCATTCATGCTCGGCATCCGCAGCTCCCAAGCCTTTCAGCGTGGAAACAACGGGTAATCCCGTTTCGGTAACAAAACATCGCAGCTCAGGTACTGCATCAGCCATGCCAATACCACCACCTACATACAAAATGGGTTTTTGGGCCATGGCCATCATGTGACGAGCCTGTTCCAATTCTTGTTCAGGGAAAAAAGATTCGGACACAACAGGTATCAGGTAAGGCGCTAAATCGCTTTGAGCTAACTGAATATCTTTCGGTAAATCAATCAGTACAGGGCCGGGGCGGCCACTTGTTGCTATGGTAAAGGCTTCAGCTATGACCTGGGGTAATTTATCCAGCGAATCGACCAGAAAACTGTGTTTTGTACAAGCAAGGGAAAGCCCCAACATATCGATTTCCTGAAAGGCATCAGTGCCAATCAATTCAGAACTCACCTGACCGGTGATAGCCACAACTGGGACAGAATCCAGCAGCGCATCCGCCAATCCGGTGATTAAGTTTGTTGCCCCTGGCCCTGATGTCGCGATGCAAACCCCGGGTTTACCATTCGCCCTTGCATAGCCGATTGCTGCCATCACCGCTCCCTGTTCATGACGACACAACAAGTGTTCAATTCCCCCGTCATACAGCGCATCATAAACCGGCATGATTGCTCCACCAGGATAACCAAAAACCTTTTCAACTCCCTGTGTTCGTAATGCTTGTACAACCCATTGCGCCCCGTTCATTGTCATTCCCCTGTTGTATTTAGCTTGTAAATGGCTTGCTGTGATGTTGTTTTGTTATGCGTTTCTACGTGTCAAAAAAAACCCCCGCGCCTTTCGGTGCGGGGGTCTTTGTGAAATCTGGCTATTTTTCTGTTTAAGCCTTCCTTCGTCCAAGTGCAGCCCCGCACGGTGGGATAATAATCACCACCACGCTCACGATAATTAGGCTAATCACTAGGACAAATGTGTTCATAATTTTTTTCGTTTTAACTCGTATGCTCAACGTATCTTTAAGAGTTATCATTTTCCATGATTATTGACAACGATTAATTTTATTTTTTTCACAAAAAAATATTTTAATTATATTTTTCATATAGATAAATATTTAAACAGATAAATACACTGGCATTTATACTTTTTGCTATCAGAAAACATTGCCATCTGTATGTTTAATAAAATAATTAATATAGGAAATAATAAAAACTCGACTTAATCACCTTTCTATAGGGGGTAACATCCAAGCAGATATTTTTTATCTATGCCCATTATTATGAACAAATGGGACAACAGATAATTCATTAATATAAATTATATATAATAACTGACGAATAATATCATACAGATTTCATTCACTCTCTTTATAAAAAGCACCTAAAAATATTAAATTATTCATATATAACAAAATGTTAATTAGAAAAACCAAATAGTGAATGAATTTCGAAATACCAATAGCAGTAAATATATTTACGAGCCTCTTCGCAAAATAACAACAAAATACTTTTTATTATTTTTTATCAATTCATGATAGCGACTTTCTTGCTAAGGAGAGCACCATGACACTCGCCGTCATTTATACTCGAGCAACAATAGGCGTTGATTCCCCCATTGTCACAATAGAAGCACATATCAGTAATGGCCTGCCTGGCTTAACGCTTGTTGGTCTACCTGAAACCACCGTCAAGGAAGCGAGAGATCGGGTCAGAAGCGCGTTGCTCAACAGCGGTTTTACTTATCCACCAAAAAGGATCACCGTCAATCTGGCGCCTGCCGATCTCCCTAAAGAGGGAGGAAGATATGATTTACCTATCGCCATCGCGATTTTGGCAGCATCAGAACAGATACCGACAGATAAGCTGCATAATTATGAATTTTTAGGGGAGTTAGCACTGTCTGGCGAAATACGCCGAGTCATGGGTGCCATCCCCGCCGCACTGAGTGCGAAAAGAGCAGGAAGACTATTGATTTTATCCATAGAAAATCAAGCTGAACTGGCTATCTTATCCCAGAATGAAACATTGGTGGCCAATCACTTACTTCAAGTCTGCCACTTCCTGCGAGGAGAAACCGCCATTTTATCCTCCCCACCTCCCATTACGTTACAGGCTGACCCTCTTGTTTTAGATATACGGGATATTATCGGGCAAGAGCAAGCCAAGCGTGCACTGGAAATTACCGCCGCTGGAGGTCATAATCTTCTTCTACTTGGCCCTCCTGGTACAGGTAAAACTATGCTGGCCAGCCGATTGTGTGGCTTACTACCACCCTTAACGCATCTAGAGGCTCTAGACGTCGCTGCAATCAACAGCCTAACGGGTAACTCGGTTAATCCTCAAAAATGGCATACACGCCCATTTAGAGCGCCTCATCACAGTTCATCAATGGCAGCTCTCGTTGGTGGAGGTTCAATTCCTAAACCAGGGGAAATTTCCCTTGCGCATAATGGTATATTATTTTTGGATGAATTGCCTGAATTCAGCCGAGGTGCCCTGGATGCGCTACGTGAGCCATTAGAATCCGGCGAAATAGTCATATCCCGTGCAAGAGCGAAAGTCTGTTTCCCTGCTCAAGTCCAACTAATTGCTGCCATGAACCCAAGCCCAACGGGATATCACCAAGGATTGCACAATCGCAGTAGCCCACAGCAAATATTACGCTATCTCTCCAAATTATCAGGTCCTTTTCTAGATCGTTTTGATCTCTCAATTGAAGTTCCCTTACTTCCTCCAGGTATCTTAAGCCAGTCATCAGAAAAACATGGCGAAAGTAGCTATGAAGTCAAAAAACGGGTACTAATCGCCAGAAAAGTGCAAATAGAACGATGTGGACATGTGAATGCTTATCTCAATCGCAAACAAACTGACAGCGCCTGTAAACTTAAGATGGAAGATTCAATTTTTCTGGAAGATACACTACTGAAATTAGGCTTATCTGTTCGTGCCTGGCACCGAATACTCAAAGTTTCACGCACGATTGCAGACCTGAAAGAACAAAAAAGAATAGAAAGACCAGATATTATGGAAGCACTCAGCTACCGGAGCATAGATAGGTTACTTATTCAACTACAGAAACAAGCAGGGTAATCTAGAAGAGGGACTATTTCGCCCCTCTTGATGGATCATTACTATCAATGATGATATTAATCATCAGTATCGGTATAGTCCTCTGCAGAATCTATCTGCGGTTTTCCGCCGGAAAGAGTATGAAAACGTTTTGGACGGCTGATTTTTGCCAAATACTTTGTCCATACTTTTTCCTCTGTCGTTGCAGGGGCACGCTCACCTCGGCAAACGGCAACAAACAGTTTTTCTTCTTCTGTTTGAGGTTCACGTTTACCAAGATCCAATTCATTGAACGCATGGCCATAACGTTCTAGCAATTGGGCCTCTTTGATGGTGAAATCACCATGACGGGAAAATCCGCGTGGATAATTTCTATTATCAAAAAAACGATTAGTCGTGATGAAGCTTTCAGCCATCTGACACACTCCTAACTCTACTGTCATACTAATTATGGCGCGGAGTATTAGGTAGGCTTGACATTCTGTAAAACAAAATATTTAAATCTTAACGACAAAAACTATTGGAGATACATGTGGACACTGAATTACTGAAAACCTTTTTGGAAGTCAGTAAGACTCGCCACTTTGGTCGGGCAGCTGAATCACTCTATCTAACACAATCCGCTGTTAGCTTTCGGATCCGCCAATTAGAAAATCAGCTGGGTACCAATTTATTTACACGGCATCGCAATAATATTCGCCTGACAGCCGCAGGGGAACGTCTTGTACCCTATGCAGAATCACTAATGAATACTTGGCAGTTAGCAAAGAAAGAAATCAGTTATGTCTCACAGCATACAGAACTCTCTATCGGTGCTACTGCGTCCCTATGGGAGGGCTACCTGATATCTTGGCTGAATACTTTTTATCAGCATCATCAAGGGATGAGAGTTGAATCTCGCGTTTCTACACGCCAAATTCTAGTCAAACAGCTACACTCCCGTGAATTAGATCTCTTAATCACGACAGAACCGCCTAAGATGGATGAATTCCAAAGTCAATTGATCGGTAACATCCAGCTCGTTTTATTGACAACGCAACATAATCTTAAACAAGGCGTAGAAAATTACATCAAGTTGGAGTGGGGAGCTGATTTTCACCAGCAAGAGCAACAGATCTTAAAAAATGACTATCCGCCGATCATTACAACCACATCAGCACATATTGCCCGAGAATTGCTAAATAGCGTAAATGCTGCAGCCTTTCTGCCTATTCATTGGCAGGAAGATTATCCTAAGCTGGTGACGTCACCTAATAGAGAACAAATCAAACGCCCATTATATGCGGTATGGTTACAAAACAGTGATCAACAAACATTTATTCAGCAGTTGTTAAAAATTCCTGTCGAAAAAGCGCCTATAACAAGCTAAGAACCATATAAGAACCATATTGTGAAAATAATTGGGATTTTAAAGAGAATTTCTACAAGTAGACAATGAACACGAGGTAAATTACAAACAAGAAAAAACCCAGCTAAATTTAGCTGGGCTATTAATCTGAAAGCTATATCAATTATTACTTAGTTGTTAACTGGCAGGGGCGGAGAGACTCGAACTCCCAACACCCGGTTTTGGAGACCGGTGCTCTACCAATTGAACTACGCCCCTAAATACGGTGGCGGTGCGGACGGGACTCGAACCCGCGACCCCCGGCGTGACAGGCCGGTATTCTAACCAACTGAACTACCGCACCACCGAATTTCTTTTATCCATTTGACTGGAACTTCAGCCGGCTTCTGCTTATGAGCCGGACTGGCTAAATAGGTGTCTGGCAGTGCCCTACTCTCACATGGGGAGACCCCACACTACCATCGGCGCTACGGCGTTTC
>NZ_JANAIF010000199.1 GCF_024721015.1 Xenorhabdus bovienii | reverse complement strand
TGCTCATCCACTTCACAGAGGAGCTCAACTTGCAAGTTGTCGAGCGGTAACGTGGTTACGTGTCGAGGCGAGAGTTTAATGAGATGGTCTCCCCCACCCTGTTGCAGTAAATTGACAGTGTGTTTTTCTTTTAGAAGAGGGCATCATCATGAACAGAACAACACTTATCGGCATTGACTTGGGTAAACATTCCTTTCACCTGCACGGTCAGGATAAAAATGGAAAAGCGCTTTATCATAAGAAAATGACCCGCACTAAACTCCTTGAGTTTCTGGCAGTGACACCCAATGCCACTGTTGTGATGGAAGCCTGTGCCGGTGCGCATTTCATGGCGCGTAAAATCGCGGCATTAGGCCATGAAACTAAACTGATTTCACCTCAGTTTGTCCGTCCTTTCATCAAGAGCAACAAAAACGATTTCATTGATGCCGAAGCGATTTGCGAAGCGGCTTCACGACCTTCTATGCGTTTTGTTCAGCCACGTACGGAAAGCCAGCAGACCATGCGGGCATTACATCGTGTCCGAGAATCCCTGGTCAGAGATAAAGTGAAAACCACTAACCAGATGCATGCTTTCTTACTGGAATTTGGTATCAGCATGCCAAAAGGTATTGCTGTGATAAGACAGCTGTCTGAAGTTATCGCTGAAAATGATTTGCCCTCTTATCTGGTACAGCTGCTCCAACGCCTGCACGCCCATTATCTGTATCTGGTTGAGCAAATTAGCGAGATTGAACAAGAACTTGTTCTGACTATTAAACAAGATGAGGGTGCTCAATGATTGCTGACTATTCCGTCTATCGGCCCCATCACAGCTAGCGTACTGGCATCAGGGTTAGGAGATGGGAAACAATATAGCCACAGCCGGGAATTTGCCGCTTCCACGGGATTAGTCCCGAAGCAATACAGTACGGGAGGGCGTAATACACTCTTAGGCATCAGCAAACGAGGCAATAAACAACTCAGAAAACTGCTCGTGCTGTGTGCCCGGGTTTACATACAGAAACTGGATCACCAGTCAGGAAAATTGGCGGAGTGGGTTAAAAAGCAGCTAACGCGAAAGCATTCTTGTGTTGTGGCCTGCGCATTGGCCAATAAGCTGGCTCGGATCGCTTGGGCAATCATTACAAAAAAAGGAGTATTCAATCAGTAAGGGAATTCAGGTATACCCCCTACGTTGTTGAACTAATAGAGAAAATAACGATTAACTCTCTGGTTTTGCGAAGACTGATTATTGATGACATGAACGGCCAGTCGGCCCGATAAAAACCTAGACTTTAAAATGGCTTATAGAAGCCGTGAGTTTTTTCAGGATTACCGGGTGCGGAACTCATTGTGGCGCGGGTACTTTTCCCCATACAGACGTCAGATAGATTTAGGCAAGCCCACATGCGTCAAAATCAGGGTTGCAAAAACGGGGGAGACCATAGATTTTAAAGTGCGGACGACGGCATTAATGCTGATATGCAAAGCTCTAGCGGTATCACGAATGCCCGCATTATTCATGGTCAGGTCGAGGATTTTGTCTTTCGTACCAGGGTGACAAGCCCGATAT
>NZ_JANAIF010000198.1 GCF_024721015.1 Xenorhabdus bovienii | reverse complement strand
ATTAGTGGACGCGGTAAGTCAGTGTATTGTATTACCGACTATAACAAAAGTGCAGATAATTTCATTGATTAACTTATGTAGTAGGTCGATGTAGCAATGACCATAAAGCGAGACGATTTCAGATATGGACTCTAGTAAGGTTTTATCAACATTATCGTCTCTAGTCGTATAGCTAACAAAAATATTCATACTACTTACCTATAGTTACATAAACAAGCCATCCACTAACTTCAATGAAAGCAAAAACATAGTATAGAACCATTGAATGGTTAAATGCTGCTTTAAGCCAAGTTACCTCAAGATTATCAGATGGATAGTCTTTAATGGAATTCCTATTGGCCAATGCCGCAAGTTTTCTATTCATAGCCATCCTGGTTTTCCTCTGGAAATAATATGCAGAAAAATCTGCGATCCAGAAACCAGAACATAGAATAAGTGTTATATAAAAATAAGAATGATCAAGTTTACCATCGGTAAGCTTTGCTAATATTGCTAAAGTTGCACCGATAAGTCCTATACATATTTTTTTGAACTCAAAACAGCTCTTGCTCATTTGCAGTGTAGCTTCATGGAGTTGATTCACGATTACCCAATCAAGCTCGTCCTCACAAGATTTTTTATATTCTTCCATTATTTTTTAACCTTTTTATTCTGATAGGTAAACGTGTTATAAGATTGGGTAAGTAAAATTACCGGGGCATAATTTTTCACTAATAAAGCATCTTCTGAACGAAGATCTGTCAATAAGTAAACGCCTTAGCCCACTCACAATCTTACGGTTGTCTAACCTAGCGCTATTGTAAAAAATATCAATAGAGCAATAGTAATTCATTGAATTAATTTATTATAATTAGTACGTAATCCGAGGCTGCCTGTACCTATTGATTGAAACACAACCGCGTTTGCAAGGCCTGCTCTTGGCACAAAACTACCGGTACGCAAGATCCAAAAGTCTGATTTGAGCGAAGAGCGAGCGTTGGTAAACCATTACTAACATTGAAGTGTTTTTATCTGTTCTTTCTGCGAGAAGCCTTCGCAATTTTATTTGTCCTTTTTTTCTTTTGCCTGATACTTTCGCTTTTAGCGGGCTTTAAAAGACTGCGCTCTTTTTTGAGTTCTCGCCTACAATATTCAGGGTTGTAGCTTAAAAAAGCATCAGTCTTTATACTTGGAATTATTGAGCTAGACAACATATTGGTGTGAAACCTAGAAACAATTAGAGGATAATTGTCAATTTGATGTAGCCCATATTCATCCATAGAGAATTGTGCCAACTTATCAAACGTATCGATCTCTAATTTGTTTTTGGCAAATGGGTTGTGAAATATGTACAGACCATCGAGTAATTGTTCAGGGTTTTCGGATGTTACCTCATGCACACGAAAATGCGGTTCATCTTGCAAGTATCTAATGTTTAGAACTGTATCGAAACTTATGTTTTCTGATTTGTATAGCGAAGAGACTTTACCTAATGTCAGTGTGTTACAAACTTAACTACCACCTACTGAAGTAGGTGGGTTAGCGCACTTCGGTGCCGACGACTGAAAGTCGTCGAACCACGCA
>NZ_JANAIF010000197.1 GCF_024721015.1 Xenorhabdus bovienii | reverse complement strand
ATGAGTTTTTGGCGAAATTGATTATACCAAATCATCATGCTGTTCAGATTACCTTCACAAAACGTCAACACGCCCTAATAATAGTTTGTGGCACGGAGAACCCAATGTTTTTTGCAGTAATTAACTGATACGGCTTAGATTCAGCAGCATATGTTGCCTGTGGCCAATTCATCCAATACGATTCATTAAAAACCATTAACCCTCGAAGAAAAGCATTCCATTGCGATAAGGAAAGCTGCTCATTTATATTAATACTTCGCCCGGGGGTATTTCTTAGAAAGACCGGTTGTCGAAACCAAACCGATTTTATTTTAGAGATCTCAACGTCAACGTGCTCGCCTTTCACCATTAGGGTTGCATTAACAGGGTCTAAGAAAATTTCATAATCGCATAATTGCTCTTTATTGAGTCGAATATAATTATCACCGTTATGCTCTAACCTTTGAACAACCAGATCCGTGGAAAAATCATACACACTTGATATAATCAATATAAAGTTTTTCATTCTCCTTTTTGATCCTCACCTGTCTCTACATCACATTTTTTAGTCGCTCTAGTGCCATATTCAGAATCATATGACACTAAAGGTTTCTCATTTTTCATCCAATAGCCCTTGGCTTGGTTATAAATTGCCCCTTCGGGCATTTCAGGTTTATTAGAAAATGGTCTTTTTGTAGAGAACTGGATAAGCACATGCTCTTTTTTCATCATAAATCCTGTTATAAGGGTTGTGAAATGGAAGCTACCAAAATTTTACGACCTGCTATCGGAACTTGAGTGATTTTATCAGCACTATATTTATTCCTTATGATTGCGTGAAAGTGTCCGGTAGACCGTTGGACGTGAGACAAAAAATAATTCAGCCAAATCGCTGATCGAGTACTGCCCGGTTTCATACATCCGGCACAACTCTTTTTGTTGTTTATCCGACAATTTTGGTTGTTTTCCCCGCAGTTTTCCTTTCGCTCGGGCTATGGCCATGCCTTCACGAGTACGTAGACGTATCAGGTCTCCTTCAAATTCAGCAAACGTCGCCAGCACGTTAAAGAACATTTCCCCCATCGGGTCTGCCGGATCGTAGATGCTGGTTCCCAACGCCAGTTTCACGCCCCTTACCTGTAATGCATCAGCTATCTCACGTGCATCAGGAACCGAACGCGCCAGACGGTCAAGTTTGGGAACAACCAGCGTGTCACCATTGCGCACAGCGGCCAGCGCCTGATCCAGACCAGGCCTCTGCCGATTTGAACCCGTCAGCCCTTTGTCGATATAAATTCTATCCGGGGAGACACCGAGTTTCACCAGCGCCTCCTGCTGAGCGGTCAAATCCTGCTTATCAGTAGAGCATCGGGCATACCCGATCCGTATTTCTGCCATAAATGTGTACGTTTAAGGGGCCATGAAAGAGATTGATACCGTACCAGTTATATGAGACAACGTCAGCAGTGATTTTCTCTGAAGCGCCAAAATTTTTTTAACTGTCCGTTGAACGATCCTCTTTCGGACGATTCTGGCTTAGAACCCCAATACGGTGGATTTTTTGTTAACAGCTCAGAGGGATAAGGCGGCCGCCCTGCGCTTCTTTAAAAAAGCAATGCGTCA
>NZ_JANAIF010000196.1 GCF_024721015.1 Xenorhabdus bovienii | reverse complement strand
TCGGTCTATGTCATTCGTCAGGGACAAGTAGCCCCGATAGCCACAGCATCAATAGAGAAGATACTGAGAGACTACACAGCGGATGAACTGGCTACTGGTGTGATGGAAACGGTGCGGTTCGATGCACACGAATTATTGATCATCCATCTACCGCGTCATGTCCTGTGTTATGACGCAGCAGCCAGCCAGAACGCGCCGCAATGGTGCATCCTGAAAACTGGCCTGTTTGATGATGTCTATCGCGGTATCGATTTCATGTTCGAGGGTAATCAGATAACGGTGGGTGATAAACGCGAGCCTGTGACCGGGCAGCTTAACTTTTCTTCATCTGACCAGTATGGACAGCAGCAGGAGCATTTGCTGTATACACCAATGTTCAAGGCTGACAATGCAAGAGTGTTCGACTTTGAGTTAGAGGCATCTACGGGGGTGGCTCAGTACGCTGACAGGCTATTCCTCTCTGCAACGGCTGACGGCATCAATTACGGTCGAGAACAGATGATCGAACAGAACTCGCCATTTATCTATGACAAGCGGGTGCTTTGGCTGCGTGTTGGTCGTATCCGTAAAAACATCGGATTTAAAGTGCGAGTAATCACCAGATCCCCTGTCACTCTCTCCGGCTGTCAAATCAGGTTGGAATAACTATGGCTGATAACAATCTCAAAAACCCTGTTGAAGTACAGGCGACTCGTATTGATGCTACTTTACTTCCTACTAATTTCTCTCAACCCTACTTTCTCTATGTTGTCCAGCAGGGAACTGATTTAGGAAATGTGGCAAACAAAGCTAATCAGGCCGGTGATGGAGCCTATGATGCTCAGGTTAAAAACGATGAGCAAGATGTTGTGCTGGCAGATCATGAAAAGCGCTTACAATCCGCCGAAACACAACTTGCCGACCATGAAAAACGGATCACCTCAGCAGAAGAAACCCTGGTCAATCATGAACAGCGGATAACGGCTGTTGAGAGCGATGTAAAGACAATCAAATCTGATTACATTTCGAAATCTGCTACGACAGTGCAATCTCTAGCATCACCCCTGAATGTCACCACATCCTATTCAATTGGTGGCGTTCAGGTGGTAGGTGCTCGTGTAACCGGATTCACAGCGTCAACGGGTTCAGCACTGAAAGACGGCTTTAATGCAGACCAATCTTACGCTATCGGTTCCACATACTCGCAAGCTGAGGTTCAGGCGTTAGCTGCTGGACAGATTCAGGCAAGGCAACGAATCAAGGCACTGGAAGATGCACTTCGAGTACACGGACTTATCGACTAATGACCAAAATAGACACTATCACTGGTTCACAACTTATGCGGCTGTGGGGCGTTCCGTCATGGGTGGATTATCCCGCTGATTATTATCTCTGGCAAGGCTGCGGTGTATTTGTGGTGATTGAACGAGGCGAACATGTTGAATTGCACATGGCGATGAAGAAAGGCGAAAGACACCGCTCCAGTGATGCCGCCAGCGATATTCTTTCACTGATTGGCAATAGGGTTATCCATGCACCCATTCTCTCAACATCGAAACATGTCTGTAATCTAGCGCGGAAATTTGGCTTTCACCTGCAATCAGATGATGTCGTTGAACTCATTGATGGGCGCAGAGAACAATTATTTTTAATGGTTAGGAGTTA
>NZ_JANAIF010000195.1 GCF_024721015.1 Xenorhabdus bovienii | reverse complement strand
CATTATTATCACCTGATTTAATTTTCTTAACTGGATAATTGCATCCAATCATTTGATGAAGTACCCACGGAGCAAAACGGCCTAAACCTATTCCGCTCCATTCTGATAAATTCCAGACCTGCAACCACATCCATTGCCACAAATTAAAACGACGTTTATTTGTCATTATTAATTCTCCGAAACTCAATTACCCAAACGAGCTGGTCAACATCCCATCCATAACCGCGATTGTGGTAAATAGATGACCACGCAAAAGCAAAATTCGTCCAACTTTCGAATCCTTCATTTTTTACATCTGATTTAGAAATACGATGTAGGTTTTCAACTCGATTATTGGTGATGATTAATTCTCCTTTAATTTCACCCTTATCGTTGGCAAAGCTGATTATGTCGTTTATTTTTCCGTACGGAGTATTGTACCCTCTGTCTGAATCATATGAATATGTACCATCAATAATCGGTCTTCGTGTCTGAGTCTTTCGTCCATTAATGACCAATTGCAACATTTCGTCGTTAAATTTCAGTAATTTCATTTAAACTCCCTATATATGCTCTTATGAACGCTTCTGCGACCGGCGCAACGATGGCATTTCCGTAGGCGCGCAATCGTCCCACTCTGTTGGTAATCCCATCAACAGCCTTGCCATAATTGGCTGGTATGATTCTAATTTTCCCATCTGCTCCCTGGTTGGGTTCCCATTCATTCCAAACGTGTGCAGCCACATCTGACGATAGAGTGTGTCGTTTCGAATCTTGCCATCCTTCCTGATGAACGATTTCCCAATGTCTCCGCAATCCTTGTGGGACCGGGTTGTTGGCGTGGCCCACCCAATAGAGTCGCTGCCTGATGTGCGGCGCACCGACGCCTGCAGCGCAAATATCAATCGCCGCTGAGGAGTAACCCGCTCCCGCCAGGTCAGTTTGTACAAGGTCGAACCAGCCAAGGCCGCTCGCAACCTGTTCTCCAAACACAACGCGAGGTCTGCACTGTTCGATGAGATAGTGGAAATGGGGCCATAAGTGCCGCTCGTCAGCAAACCCATTGCCGCGACCTGCCGCGCTGAAAGGCTGGCAGGGGCAGGAGCCTGTCCAGACTGGTTTGTTATCCGGCCATCCGGAATTTCTGAGTGCGTAACTCCAGACGCCAATTCCGGCGAAAAAGTGGCACTGGGTGTAATTTCGTAGGTCATTAGGCTTCACATCCTCTATTGAACGTTCATCAACATCACCCGGCGCTATATGGCCGGCTGCAATTAAATTCCTCAGCCATTGCGCTGCGTAGGGGTCTATCTCGTTGTAATAGGCCGTCATTTAAACTCCCGACATATATTCGCTGCTTTATTACACATATCAGTGTCAAACCAGCCAAAATGGCAGCGGTTAAAACTGATACCTAATTGCCACGCCAGCCATCTGTACGCATCCGTACGTTCCCAGTTCCTGAATGTCCGCATCTGCTCGAATTTTTCTTTACCACTCTGTCTCGCCCTCCGTGTCGGCATATCTGCCAGTGTTCCCAGCGGGATATTGGTATCTGGGTGCATTCCCACACGGGCATCACATGACCAGCAGATATAGAGCCACGGCCAATGACCGCGAATTTCCCCAAACACCTCCGTGTGATGGGCTATCTTTACGTGACTGCGGCAATGTCGGCATTGGGTGGGAACGGGGAGCGGGT
>NZ_JANAIF010000194.1 GCF_024721015.1 Xenorhabdus bovienii | reverse complement strand
TCGGTCTATGTCATTCGTCAGGGACAAGTAGCCCCGATAGCCACAGCATCAATAGAGAAGATACTGAGAGACTACACGGCGGATGAACTAGCTACTGGTGTGATGGAAACGGTGCGGTTCGATGCACACGAATTATTGATTATCCATCTACCGCGTCATGTCCTGTGTTATGACGCAGCAGCCAGCCAGAACGTGCCGCAATGGTGCATCCTAAAAACAGGTCTGTTCGATGATGTTTATCGCGGTATCGATTTCATATTTGAAGGTAATCAAATCACGGTAGGCGATAAGCGTGAATCTGTGACCGGGCAGCTTAATTTCTCAGCATCTGACCAGTACGGGCAGCAGCAGGAGCATTTGCTGTATACGCCAATGTTCAAAGCCGACAACGCACGGGTATTCGATTTTGAGCTGGAAGCCTCGACTGGTGTATCTCAGTACGCTGACAGGCTATTCCTCTCTGCAACGGCTGACGGCATCAATTACGGTCGAGAACAGATGATCGAACAGAATGCGCCATTTATCTATGACAAGCGGATATTGTGGCTGCGTGTTGGTCGTATCCGTAAAAACATCGGATTTAAAGTGCGAGTAATCACCAGATCCTCTGTCACTCTCTCCGGTTGTCAAATCAGGTTGGAATAATTATGGCTGATAATAATCTCAAAAACCCTGTAGAGATACAGGCGACTCGAATAGATGCAACGCTGCTCCCCAATAATTTCTCCCAGCCCTATTTTCTGTATGTCGTTCAACAGGGAGCTGATTTAGGGAATGTGGCGAACAAGGCTAATCAGGCGGGTGACGGTGCTTATGATGCTCAGGTCAAAAACGATGAGCAGGATATTATCCTTGATGATCATGGAAAAAGAATAACTAGGGCAGAAGAAACGCTAGAAGACCACGAAGTCAGAATCACCAAAGCAGAGGAAGACTTAGCAAAACTTGAAGTTAGGGTTTTGAATATCGAGCATGACGTTGATGGTCTTAAGATAAAGATACAAGACATAGATGGTCAGGTATCTGAAATAAAAGTTGACTATGTATCCAAGAAGGCAACAGCAACTCAAGTTATCTCGTCACCCATCGATGTAAAAAACAACTACCTAATAAATGGCCTTAATGTTGTTGGTCAAAGGGTTACTGGCTTTACTGCAATGGCTGGGGCGGCAAATAAAGGGGCAATTGATGCCAATCAGTCATGGAACGCAGGTGAAACTTATGATCAATCTGTCACCCAATCTCTAATGAATGCAGTCACATCGCTAGCCAAAAGATGCAAAGCGTATGAAGACGCACTTCGAGCTCACGGACTCATCGATTAATGACAAAAATAGACACTATCACTGGTTCACAACTCATGCGGTTGTGGGGCGTTCCGTCGTGGGTGGATTATCCGGCTGATTACTATCTCTGGCAGGGCTGCGGTGTATTTGTGGTGATTGAACGAGGCGAACATGTTGAATTGCACATGGCGATGAAGAAAGGCGAAAGACGCCGCTCCAGTGATGCAGCCAGCGACATTCTTTCACTGATTGGCAATAGAGTTATCCATGCGCCGATCCTTTCAGCATCGAAGCACGTCTGTAATTTGGCGCTGAAATTTGGTTTTCACCTGCAATCAGATGATGTCGTTGAACTCATTGATGGGCGCAGAGAACAATTATTTTTAATGGTTAGGAGTTA
>NZ_JANAIF010000193.1 GCF_024721015.1 Xenorhabdus bovienii | reverse complement strand
TAGTGGACGCGGTAAGTCAGTGTATTGTATTACCGACTATAACAAAAGTGCAGATAATTTCATTGATTAACTTATTTCCCCGTCTCATATTGCTGTAGTATTTATTCTTTATTTTGTATTTTCTGGGATTTTTATTTTATTTATTCTGGATCTTAATCTAATAAGATGAATTAAAATCAATATGATGTTGATATTTCCTATAATTTTTACTTTTATTAATTATATTTTTAAATAAAAAACTGTACCGTGGATGTATAAAACATTGAGGGTACAGTTTTTCAGAAGAGCATTAACGGTGATGCAATATCACGAAATTACGCTTCAACGCGCACCGATTGGCCGTTAAAGGCCACTGCTTTACCAGCGATAATTTTGCAGCGCTTGCGGGTTTCAACCTGGTCATCAACTTTAACCAAACCTTCCGCAATCATCGCTTTTGCCGCAGCACCACTTTCACACCACCCTTGAAGTTTCAGTAGATCGCACAGCTCTACATAAGGGTGTCCATCTAAACAAAAAATTTCCATCAGTATCCTTTGGTTTTATCTACATCATGATATTCCTCGCAAGCCTGCAAGGTATTTTGAATCAATGTTGCGACGGTCATCGGGCCCACTCCTCCCGGAACAGGAGAAATCCAACTGGCGCGTTCGGATGCACTATCGAAATCCACATCGCCAATGACTTTACCATTTTCCAAACGATTGATGCCGACATCAATCACAATAGCACTTGGTTTAATCCATTCGCCGGGAATGAAATTTGGTTTACCGACCGCTACGACCAGTAAATCAGCTTGTTCAACATGCTGGCGTAAGTTTTTGGTAAAACGATGCGTCACCGTCGTGGTACAGCCTGCCAACAGCAGTTCAAGGCTCATTGGACGCCCAACGATATTGGACGCCCCAATGATAACAGCATGCAGCCCGTAGGTGTTGATATTGCAGCGCTCAAGCAGCGTCACGATCCCGCGAGGAGTGCAGGGGCGCAGCTTTGGAGCACGTTGGCACAGGCGGCCAATATTGTAAGGGTGGAAACCATCCACATCTTTATCAGGATGAATGCGTTCCAGTACTTTGACATTATCAATGCCGGCAGGCAGGGGAAGTTGAACTAAAATGCCGTCGATTTCCGGATCTTCGTTCAGGTTATCAATTAGGGAGAGTAATTCGGCTTCGCTGGTGATGTCTGGCAGGTCGTAAGAGCGGGAAGTAAAACCGACTTCCTCACAGGCACGGCGTTTGCTCGCGACATAAATTTGGGAGGCCGGATTTTCTCCGACTAAAACAACGGCAAGACCTGGAGCACGTCTTCCAGCGGCGACTCGTTGCCTGACTTTTTCTGCAACTTCGCTTCTGATTGTCTGCGCAATCGTTTTCCCATCAATAATTTTTGCTGACATGTATTTAAGATTCCATCATCGAGTATAGGAATAGGCGCTATTTTGTCAGAACATGAATCGTCTGTCAGTTTTATTGGTAATCATAAAATAAGCATATGAACGAAAAGCCCATTGACTCAATCCAGTATGCACGTATAATCCCGTCTACATCAACGCATCAACGCATCAACGTGTTTTCATCTCGTATGCGCCCTTAGCTCAGTTGGATAGAGCAACGGCCTTCTAAGCCGTAGGTCACAGGTTCGAATCCTGTAGGGCGTACCATTTAAAATCAAGCACTTACCCCTATTTTGCAA
>NZ_JANAIF010000192.1 GCF_024721015.1 Xenorhabdus bovienii | reverse complement strand
GTAATACGGATAATCATCTGTACCGCTGTACATATACTCATAACCAGCGATTTGCTCAGGCCAGAATATCGGCTTTTTCTTCGGCGTTCGGGCTACGATGTCAGCATTGAATGACATGATCATGTTGCGTAGCCTCTGCCCGTCTTTGGTTAGCCTGACTACACCTTCATAAACTTCTTTATCATCCACGAATCCCCATTCGCCGAACACCGGAACAATGGGTATATGCTCACCTGCAATCAATTCTCTATCTTTCAGGACGGCAGAGCATGACAAAATGGTTTTATAGACACGGCGACGCTTAACCTTGCGCTCACCTATCTTGACCATCCCTTTATCAGCCAGCTCATCGATCACGTCTTTGATTTCGCGCTTGAAATAGCTGACAGGTTCGCCGGATAACGGATCTTGGTAGATAAATACGAGTTCTTTCTTTTCCTCTACCTCGTAGTATTCCGCTACATGAATAGTGTTCTGCGTGAACCACGGGAACGACCATGTATTGGGACTCTGAAATGAGGGAATGTCATCACCATCTAACCCGAACTCCTCAGCAAATGCCGTCCAACCGTTTTTACTCAGTGAATGGATGATGGTGCAATGCTTTGCATCAGATTTGTCCATCTGCTGGCTATTGCCGTCCCAAATGACATGGGAGCAAGCACCGTGAATAGGAACGCGACGAATGACCTGATTATTACTGGTCGGGTCTTGGTCTTCATAGTCCGTCACTAAGCGCCATGCACCAACACCGCACTCTATTTGCTCACGAACGGCAATGTTTACCGATGTTTTGGCCGTGTTGTGCCTCATGTCTGTTCGGTACATGCCCATCAGAACATCGGCACTATCAGGATTGGCGCTCTCTTTGGGTCGGTACATCACATCAATCGGGTTCTGGCGCATCTCTGCCACCAGTTTGCGCACCACAGGGCGTACGACATCAAACTGTCCACGGTATTGCAGGGTTGTATATTTGTTTAGCCAGTCGTCCCATTGCGACACACGACTAAAGAATAGATCGTTACGCGCCTCGGTTCTGGCTTCTTCGCTGGCTGTCCAATCCTCATCAAACCGCTGTAGAATTGTCTCCAGCCTGCTATTTGTATTTTCGGCCATTATCTACCTCTTGCTATCGGCCTGATGGGTGCCGGCATTTTTTTCTCTTTTACTATTCCGATGTCGCCATAACGCTTGGCAAAACGGCGCATCATGTAGGCATAGCGTGTTGCATCAAGAAGGTCGTCACGCGTCTTTACAATGCGACCGCGATCATCCCGGTGATAGAAATTGAATTCCTCGAACCAGTCACGCAGTCCGCTGAAAACCTTGAATCGACCTGTACTCATTAGGTCATGAAGCTCAAACAATCCAGGCTCAACCGAGCGAGAGCCGTCTGTCCATTGCGCCGGGTCAGGAAGCATTAAAAAACCTGCGTCATGGTAATATTCACGCTGCTGCAAGCCGCTGCCCTTCTCTGTTTGCAATCCATCCTGTGGCCACGCTGTAGGCACTTTGTTAGCCCATGATTTAGTAGCGCCCCACGCCTCAGCCGGAGATGTTTTGCTTGCCTTCCATGCTTTTGTTACATAAAAGGTTTCGCTATCTAGGTCTATTGCTAACTGGACGCGACTTTGCGGATGATCCCAGCCAAAGTCCATGCCATCGATAACCATATAGTGCTTAGGTATCGGGAATGGCTCGCAAGTAATCAC
>NZ_JANAIF010000191.1 GCF_024721015.1 Xenorhabdus bovienii | reverse complement strand
TTTTTCTATCAATTGGCTGCATAAAAAACAATTACATCATTTTCTCTTGCTAGCGCTCTGTTAATGCGACAGAACCCTTTTTGCGAGGTCGGAAAGCCTTGCCGAGCAGGGGCACCAAACGTAACACCCAGCGAGGTATCGTGGCATGGTCGACCTCAATGCCGCGCTCTGCCATCATCTCTTCGAGATTGCGTAGGCTTAGGGCATAGGCCAAATACCAACGGACGCACTGGGCGATGATATCAACGGGGTAATGCAACCGTTTGAAGGCTTTTCGTATCAACGACATTGACGACACCTTTATCAACAAATAAGTGAGATATTACCTAGGCTTTGCTTATTGCAACAGAGCCTCCTCACCTGATAATCTTTGAGGTAATCAAATTGAGTGATACCTGATTACCCCCTTGTTTATTCTGCATTAAGAACAATTTTAAGAGCTTGCTCCTTTGCCGCGTTACCAAAAACTTCATAGGCGGTTTCAATTTCACTTAGCGAATAGCGATGAGTGACCAGCTTTTCGGGTGAAATCTTGCCGGATTGGAGGCTTTTCAACAGCATCGGTGTGCTGCTTGTGTTCACTAATCCTGTCGTGATAGTGATGTTTTTGATCCAAAGATCTTCTAAGTGCAATTCAACGGATTTTCCATGAACACCAACGTTAGCGATATGTCCACCAGCAGTAATGATATCTTGGCAGATCTTGAATGTTGCAGGGATACCAACGCACTCAATTGCGACATCGACACCCAGGCCATCAGTGAGCTTCTGGATGACTTCCACCACATTTTGATGTGTGGGGTTGATGACGGTGTCAGCACCAAACTGTTGGGCGACATGAAGGCGGTTATCATCGGTATCAATCATGATGATATGGGCGGGTGAATAAAACTGGGATGCCAGTAACGCAGAAAGCCCTACAGGGCCTGCGCCGATCAAGGCGAGGGTATTACCCGGTTGCACCTTGCCATTGATGACACCGATCTCAAGACCCGTAGGCAGGATGTCACTGAGCATTAATGCCGCCTCTTCATCAATACCTTCCGGCAGACGGTGTAGGCTGTTATCTGCATGGGGAATACGCACTTTTTCACTCTGCGTGCCATCGATCTTATGTCCAAGTATCCAACCGCCCTCTTCACAATGGGAATAAAGCTGGCGTTTACAATAACGACAACGACCACAAACTGTGATGCAGGAGATAATTACTTTATCACCCACTTTGATATTATGGACAGATTCTCCCACGGATTCGACTATCCCAATCCCTTCATGGCCCAATGTTCGCCCGGCATCTACAGTTGGAACATCCCCTTTGAGAATATGTAGATCTGTTCCGCAAATGGTGGTTTTGATAATGCGGACGATTGCATCGGTTGACTCAATCAGTTGAGGGGGGGCTTTTACTTCCCAATGCTTTTTTCCTGCGCCATGATAAACAAGGGCTTTCATAAGGTCTCTCCCATAGGTTATTTGTTTTTTTGCCGTGTTAGTCCAATTCCTTCAATGAGTGAAAACCACTCAATATTAAAAAGTGTAGTCTCTTTCACAATAAAATTGGAACAAAGACATCGTTCCTCAGTGAAGAGCCATTTTTTCTAATGGGATCTCATCAGACACTGAGTATTTGAATTGCTTATAGGAGATAAAGGCATTTTAAGGGCAGTGTCGCGTTAACGGCGGCAAGTTAGCAAAAGTGGTGTTGCCGGTTATTTAGGCAGCCAGCAAATAGAAT
>NZ_JANAIF010000190.1 GCF_024721015.1 Xenorhabdus bovienii | reverse complement strand
CCGTCATTCCGCACCTCATTCCTGATTTAAAAATCATGTGATTTGCCGCACGCTTTGTTGATTTACTCCTCAAATCAGATTGACGGCAATCTTCGGTTTTGATCTATTACTTCTATTTACCGGAAGCCCAACATGTCTCTCTCTGAACCTGCCATCAAACGTCTCGATCACCTCGGCCTTGTCGCCGCTTTTTGCCATGAGATCGGTTTACCCCGCATGATTGATGCTATTTTGCCTAAATATGCAGAGCATACGGTTTCTCATGGCGAGGCTCTTTTAGCGATGATCCTCAATGGGTTGGGTTTCCACAGTCGAACGCTCCATATGTGCCCTGATTTTTTTAAGCACAAACCCGTTGAACGCCTGATTGGGGTGGGAATTATGGCTGAACACCTCAATGATGATGTGCTCGGCCGCACGCTGGACGCTTTGTTTGACTGCGGTGTCTCTGAAATTTATCAGGTTATCGCTGAGCGGGTTATTGATAAATTGGCATTAAAATCCGATTCCGTTCACCTTGATATCACGAGTTTTCACGTGGATGGTGAGTACAAACTCCCCGATGATGACGAGACAAAACGCCTCGTTTTGGTGCGTGGTTACAGTCGTGATCACCGTCCTGACCTGAATCAGGTTGTGCTGCAACTTATCTGTGAAAATCAGGCGGGGATCCCCGTATACATGCAGGCGATGAGCGGAAACACCAACGACACCAAAGCGTTTGCAGAGACGACGAAACATCACATTGGCTGCCTGAAAGCGGCCCAAAACAGCCGTTATCTGATTGCCGATGCCGCGCTTTATACCCAAGAGACACTGGCCTCACTTCATCAACAAAATCAAAAATTTATTACCCGGGTTCCGTTAACCATTAAAGAGGCGAAACAGCACCTGCTGACGGTTAATACCGACCAGTTACAACCGGTTACAGAAGGTTATGCCGGTCATTGGATTGAATCTTGCTACGGGGGCGTTCCACAGCGCTGGTTACTGGTCAACAGTGAAGCGGCGATGCAGTGTGAACATCAGACTTTCAGGAAAAATACGCGGATTTCGACGGAAAAAGAACTGAAACAGTTCGAAAAACTCAGCAAAAAGTCGTTTCCCTGTGGTGAAGATGCTTTGCAGGCATTGTGTGACTTCGAAGCAGAATGCCAGTTTATCGGCATTGAGGCCCCCAAAGTTCAAAAAATCGAGGTGCATAAGGGGCGAGGCCGCCCGGCTAAAGGTCAACATCCCGATAGTGTTCATTATCAGCTTTCTGCCTCGGTCTACAGCCAACTGGGGAAAGTGGCTTATGCCCGCCTCAAAGTCGGCATGTTCATTCTGGCGACGAATGAAATGGACGATAAGGCGCTGAATATGGAAACTCTGCTGGCTAATTACAAAGCGCAACAAAAAGTCGAGCGGGGTTTCCGTTTCCTGAAAAGTCCGGAGTTTCTGACTTCAGCGATTTATTTGAAAAAGCCAGAACGCATCGAAGCGTTATTAATGATAATGACATGCAGTTTAATGGTTTATGCTGCACTGGAGCATAAAATCCGCACCGGACTGAAGCAAAATGCCCCGTTCTATCCCGATATGAAAGGTAAACCCACCCAATCTCCCACGGCGCGTTGGGTGTTTTTGACCTTCGAAGGGATTAGTACTTTCGAGTTTCAGGAACACCGTATGGTGACGGGAATACAGGTGTATCAAAATGAACTGCTGAAAATATTGGGGCAACCCTATGAATCATTTTATTCCTGAAAGTGGTGCGGAATGTCGG
>NZ_JANAIF010000018.1 GCF_024721015.1 Xenorhabdus bovienii | reverse complement strand
GTATCAAAATGAACTGCTGAAAATATTGGGGCAACCCTATGAATCATTTTATTCCTGAAAGTGGTGCGGAATGTCGGATATACCATTTATATATGTTATTTACGTATATATAGTGCCATGCTAATATGTGTACACAAATCTCACTTTATAATGATATAAGTGTATACTTAATGCGATGAACCAGACTACAGCCATTCACTGCTTAAACAAGCTCGATCAACAAGGTCGTTACGTCTTCACCAGTAGAGATCTCGCTAAACTGTTTTCGGAAGACAGCAAACGCGCTTTTGAAGCCGGACTGAGTCGTCTAGTCAAGCAAGGTATCTTATCGCGTGCTTGTAAAGGGGTTTACGTGTTCACCTTATCAAGACACAAAGGACTTCACACACTAGAATTGATTGCCAAAACAATGCGACGCGGTGAATACAACTATGTCAGTTTGGAATCTGCTCTATCTGAATACGGAGCTATCTCACAAATCCCCATTGATCGGCTGACGGTGATGACGACGGGTAGAAAGGGGGAATACAACACACCTTTTGGTACGGTTGAATTTACCCATACTAAAAGAGCAGTATCAGACATTATCAACCACATCCAAGATGTTGGCAGACCACTTCGTCTAGCAAATAAACAGGCAGCTTACCGTGATCTAAAGCGAGTAGGCAGAAACACACACTTGGTTGAAAAGGAAATGGTCTATGAAAATTGATCGTACGGATTTCGCACGGCTTCCAGGGAGGAACATCTTTGAGCCTGTGTTATGGTGGTAACCGTTTTAGTGAAGACCTAGATTTCGCAGGTGGAAAAGATTTTCGTCCCGCCAATTGGGGGCGATGAAACAGTATATTGAAGATTATATTGATATACGATATGGCTTGAAAGTTACGGTAAAAGAACCTAATACACTAAAAAAAAGCCTGAATATACTGAACTCAATATTAGCAAATGGCAGATTTCCATCATTACTTCCCCCAACCGAAAAAACTTACCTAAACAACAGAGCGTCACTCTCTCCTTTTCTAGATAATTTAGTATCCCGCTTCTTTTTGGTGCTGCACCGCAAGAATTGTGGCTGTTTCACCATCAAAACGATACAAGTCAATATAGCCACTGCTACCAAAATCAATAAGCCATTCTCGGAATACGGGATCCATATCTTCAGCAGGGCGTCCTACTTCAGGCTGGTGTCACGCTGGCACGTATTGTTTTAATAGCTCTACGAGCTGCTGCTTCATCTTTCTTGACTAGAAAACGATAGAGCTTTTGTACGTCAGTAAGGGCCGCCGGAGACCAGATCAAACGTGGCATTCAGGTAACTCCGTATTATCTCCTGCTTCGAGCTTTGCTAACCAGTCGTCGGCTTCTTCAAGTGTCAGGTGTAATCCATTCTCTTGATACGCTTCCCAGGCTCGCAATACATCCTGTTTGAAGGACTCACGTTTTTCTTCACGCTCTACATAATCACGTATAGCTTCACGCATTATCCAGTGAGCCGAACGCTGGCGCACTTCTGCCAAATTCTGGATCCGGCTTTTTAAATTATCGTCAAGTTTTACTGATGTCGCCATTTTGTCCACCTTAATATTAAAAGGTAATACCTTTGACTGCTATATCATAAAATCTTTACTTTCTTGGAAGAATTATTCCGAAAACTGCAACTCACCTATTCTACAGATAAAATTCAACCCGAATTCAAACTTTAGAGAACAGCCTGAGGATCACCGCTATTTTATTTTCTTTGACAAATATCCTCAGGCATTTCAGTTTCCTTACTCAACAAATCTCCGATTTGTTTATCTCAACCGCACCTACTCAGACGCGGTAAAATCCCCTTGCTGCCGTTCCACCAGCGTGAGAATACTGTAAAGCGCCACTGGCTGTTGCTCCTGATTCAAGACCTGCACATCCCACACCACAACACCTTGCGGTTTGTCATCAGGGGTTTTCTGGGCTTTCTTAATCTTCTTCTTGCAGGTCAGCCGTACCTGAATAGTATCGCCAATTTTCACCGGCTCAATAAAACGCAGGTTTTCCATACCATAGTTAGCAAGCACCGGCCCAACCGCTGCATCAACAAACAATCCCGCTGCTGCCGACACGACAAAATAACCATGTGCCACACGTTCACCAAACAGAGATTCCGCCGCACCCAATTTATCCATGTGCGCATAAAAATGATCTCCGCTCAGGCAGGCAAAATTGACGATATCAGCTTCGGTGACAGTACGACGAGCCGTCAACAGGCTTTCACCAATCTCAAGCTGTTCGAAATACTTACGGAACGGATGAATCGGATCGACCTTCACTTTGGCACCACGTACCCATTCACGGCCGATGGCGGCCAGCATGTTTGGGCTGCCCTGAATCGCGGTGCGCTGCATATAGTGTTTCACCGCCCGCAGTCCCCCCAGTTCCTCACCGCCGCCGGCACGCCCCGGCCCACCATGTACCAGCATAGGCAGTGGAGAACCATGCCCCGTAGATTCCGCAGATGCCGCTTCATCCAGCACCAGCATACGGCCGTGGGCACACGCTGTTGCCCGGATCACCTGCACCGCGATCTGCTCATCCGCCGTGACCAGCGAACCCGCCAAACTGCCCTGCCCCATCAACACCAGCGCTATCGCCTGTTCTGTCCCCTGATACGGCATCAACGTGGAAACAGGCCCAAAAGCTTCCGTGCCATGTACGGCTTTATGTGTCACCGGATCAGCGCAATAGAGCAGAGTCGGTGGGTAGAATGCGCCCTCGCTGCTGGAATTGCCTGTCAGCACCAGTTGATCCAAAGAACCACCGCACAAGGGTTCACAACCGTGACTCAACAGTTCATCAACCTTGGCCTGAACCTCATCGCGCTGTTCAAGGCTAATCAACGCGCCCATGCGCACTTCCGGCAGCGCAGGATCGCCGACGGTCACTCCGGAAAGGCGTTTAAGCAGTGCTTGTTTAACCGCCTCAAGCTGACTGACTGGCACGATAATACGCCGGATGGCCGTACATTTTTGCCCTGCCTTGGCCGTCATCTCGCGGACAACTTCCTTGATGAACACGCCAAATTCCGGCATTTCAGGCGTTACATCCTCGCCCAACATGCAGCAGTTAAGGGAATCGGCTTCCATGGTAAACGGAATCGATTTTTCGATCAGTCGTGGGTGGACACGCAGCTTCTGCCCGGTCTGCGCCGATCCTGTAAAAGTCACCGCATCCTGATAATCGAGATGATCAAACAGATCGCCAATGCCACCGCAGATCAATTGCAGTGCGCCTTCCGGCACCAGACCGCTATCGATGATCATTTTGACCATCGCCTGCGTCAATTGAGCGGATGCCGTCGCGGGTTTGATGATAGCTGGCATACCGGCCATCCACGTTGGTGCCAGTTTTTCCAGCATTCCCCAGCAAGGGAAGTTAAACGCGTTGATATGCAGCGCGACGCCGGGACGCGAAGTCAACATATGACGAGCCACAAACTGCGACTGCTTAGAAAGCGGGATCATCTCATCTTCCGGCCACAGGGTATCATCCGGTAACTCACGCCCCGCCAGCCCTGCATAAGAAAACAGCGTCGCAATGCCGCCTTCAATATCCACCCAACCATCCGCACGGGTCGCTCCGGTTTCTGCCGAAATAGCATACAGCGTTTCTTTGTTAGCAAGCAGATGCTTCGCGACCGCTTTCATCATCTGCGCACGTTGTTGGAACGTCATGGCGGACAACGACTTACCGCCTTTTTCACGGGCATATCCCAGACTATCCGCCAGTGGCAGGCCATCTGAACACACCTGATACAAGGCTTCACCACTCACCGCATGATGAATGGCTCTGGCGTTGCCCTGCCCATAAACCCAAGCACCACAAATATAACTGGTTAACTGTTGCATTTTTTTCTCCGCCGAACGCATTAATGAATCAATCATAAAGTAAATAGATGGCATTTATGTATCATATAACTCATCAGCAAGACCACCCAATAAATTAACAAAAGCAAAACATTTGCGGACGATCACTTGTTAATATTCTTACCCTCATCCAACAATAAAAATTAACTTATTGTTTTTAAATAAATAAAAATTCATATTGTGATGTGTACGACAAATACACAACCTAAGTGTTTGATATTTCTGTTATCAGTTTGTAGATTTATAGCTATATAAAGTGATTCGATTTTTTATTTAAAATAAAAAAATAAGAATCATAACGGAGGCAACATGACAACTAACTCACTTCAGGCGCATTTTGACGCCAAAATCGCGGCGGATCTTTCCATTGAGGCCAAAGACTGGATGCCTGATGCCTATCGCCAAAACCTGATACGTCAAATCGGCCAGCACGCCCATTCGGAAATTGTCGGCATGTTACCGGAGGGCAACTGGATCACCCGCGCCCCGACACTACGCCGCAAAGCGGTGCTGCTGGCAAAGGTGCAGGATGAAGCCGGGCACGGGCTTTATCTGTACAGCGCGGCAGAAACATTGGGCTGTACCCGTCAGGACATCTACCAGAAGCTGCTGAATGGCAAGATGAAATATTCATCCATCTTTAACTATCCCACCCTCAATTGGGCAGATGTCGGGGTGATTGGCTGGCTGGTGGATGGGGCGGCGATCATCAATCAGGTCGCCCTGTGTCGGGCATCTTACGGCCCGTATGCCCGTGCGATGGTGAAAATCTGCAAGGAAGAGAGTTTCCACCAGCGGCAGGGTTATGAAGCCGTTATGGTACTGGCGGCGGGCAATGACGCCCAACGCGCGATGCTGCAAGATGCCATCAACCGTTTCTGGTGGCCGACGCTGATGATGTTTGGCCCCAATGACAATGATTCCCCCAACAGCGCCCAAAGCATGGCATGGAAAATCAAACGGTTCAGCAACGATGAACTGCGGCAGAAATTTATCGACAGCACCGTTCCGCAATTGGAAGCACTGGGCATGACCGCACCCGATCCCGAACTGGCCTGGGATGAAACCACGGGGCACTACCGTTTTGGTGAAATCGATTGGGACGAATTCTATCAAGTGCTCAAAGGACAGGGCATATGTAATCACGAACGGCTGGAAGCCAAACGCCGAGCTTGGGAAACCGGAAGCTGGGTGCGTGAAGCCGCTTCAGTGCATGCCAAGAAAATGGCAGCCAGAAAAAATGCTGCTTAATCCGTTTCATTACCGGAATTGATGACCGGAACAGGAGACAAAACATGAGTGATACCGATTGGCCGCTGTATGAAGTCTTTATCCGCAGTAAACAGGGGCTGGCTCACCGTCATGTCGGCAGCCTCCATGCAGCAGATGATCAAATGGCGCTGGAGAACGCGCGCGATGTCTACACTCGCCGTAGTGAAGGTTGCTCCATCTGGGTAGTGAAATCCCTCTATCTGGTGGCCTCACAACCTGAAGAGCGCGGGGCTTTTTTCGATCCCTCGGAAGACAAGATCTACCGTCACCCGACTTTTTACACCATTCCTGATGGCATCAAAAATATGTAGGAGCTGAAATATGAAGACACAGAGCGTTGCTCCACCCAATCAGGATCTGCTTAATTATGTGCTACGGCAGGCGGATACCCCGTTAATTCTGGCACAGCGCCTGTGTGAATGGTGCGGCCATGCGCCAGAGCTGGAAATTGACCTTGCCCTGTCGAATATTGGCCTCGATCTGCTGGGGCAATCACGCCATTTTCTCAGCTACGCCGCCACACTTTATGGAATAGATTTTGATGAAGATCGGCTGGCATTTGGCCGCGATGAACGAGAATACCGTAATCTGCTGCTTGTAGAGCAACCCAATGGCGGCTTTAACGATACGCTGGTGCGTCAGTTTTTTATCGATGCCTATCACGTCCTGCTCCATCAGGCACTGGGGCAGAGCCGCGATCCCCAATTGGCCGCGATCAGCACCAAATCGTTGAAGGAAGTCGAATATCACCTGCGTTTTAGCGGTGGCTGGGTGATCCGGCTGGGGGATAGTACGGAACTGAGCCGCGAAAAAATCCAGCAATCGGTCAATCAACTGTGGCGCTTTACTGGCGAACTGTTCCATTGCGATGAAGTGGAACAGCGGCTGGCCGAAGAAGGCATTGCGGTCGATCCCCGTACTTTGTACGAACCTTGGCGGCAAATCATCAACGAGACATTCGCACAGGCCACATTGGAAATTCCGCAGGAAACGCCCTACCGACAGGGTGGTAAGCAGGGGCTGCATACCGAACATCTGGGATACATGCTGGCGGAAATGCAGTATCTGCAACGCACCTATCCCAACTGTAACTGGTAACCATCCGTTGATCACGAAAGGAGGGGATGATGGAACAGCAAGTTAACACATTACAGCCGCCGGCTATCCATCAGATCTGGCAATGTCTGCACCAGATTGCCGATCCTGAGCTTCCCGTACTCTCCATTACTGATCTCGGCATGGTTCGGGCAGTAACCCCTCAGCAAACCGGCTGGCGAGTCATATTCACCCCGACGTACTCCGGTTGTCCGGCAACGGAATACCTGATCAATGAGATCCAGCAAACACTGGCACGGGCGGGCTTTACGCCGGTCACTATCGAAATAAGCCTGACACCGGCGTGGACAACTGACTGGATGAGTGCTGATGCCAAGCAACGTCTGCGGGAGTCCGGCATCGCGCCTCCGCAGGGTCTGGCTTGTGAAAAACCGATAGAGACAGAAACAATCACCTGCCCACGTTGTGGCAGCCATGAGACCGAAAAAATCAGTGAATTCGGTTCCACCGCCTGCAAAGCGCTCTATCGCTGTCAGCAGTGTCTGGAACCCTTCGACTATTTCAAATGTATTTGAGTTTAGGGAGCAGCAAAAGATGGCTACTTTTCATCGTCCGACTTTTCACCGCTTAAGCATTGCAGCGATTGAGCGGGAAACACCTGATGCCGTGACCGTCACACTGCATGTCCCCGATGAGTTGAAAGCCCTCTTTTGCTATCAACCCGGCCAGCACCTGACACTCAAGGCACGGGTGGATGGCGCAGAGCTACGCCGCTGTTACTCCATTTGCAGTTCACCACTGGACGATGGATTACAAATTGGCGTCAAGGCCACCTATCAAGGGCGTTTTTCGACTTTCATCAACCAGCAGCTTAAAGTCGGGGATGAGCTGGATGTCATGCAACCACAAGGCAATTTCGGCCACCATCCCGATGGGAACAACGCGGGAAACTATCTGGCAATCGCTGCGGGTTCGGGTATCACGCCAATTCTATCGATCATCAAAAGTACACTGGTGCTGGAACCGGATAGCAGCTTCACGCTGATTTACGGTAACCGCACCAGCCGTTCCGTGATGTTCAAAGAAGCACTGGCCGATCTGAAAAATCGCTACCTGCACCGTTTTCAGGTGCTGTACCTTTTCAGCCAGGAAATCACCGATAGCCCGATGTTCAACGGCCGCATTGATAGCGAACACCTTCAACGCCTCGGCAAGATCCTGCTCAATTTCAGCCAGTTCGAACAGGCCTTTCTCTGCGGGCCAGCAGCCATGCTGGATGATGCTAAATCTGCACTTGAGCAGGCCGGCATGGCGTCCGAACGTATCCATACGGAACGTTTCAACACCGGGCGTAATCCATCAAGCACCGCTGTTCGCCCGGCCAATCTGGCTGAACGCAATGAAACCCATGTGGAGATTCATCTGGATGGCCGCACCCTGAACATTGCCATGAACACCGAAGATGACAGCATTCTCGATGCGGCACTGCGTCAAGGTGCCGATTTGCCCTATGCCTGTAAAGGAGGCGTGTGTGCCACCTGCAAATGCCGCCTCAAATCCGGTGAAGTGGATATGAGCGTGAACTACAGCCTTGAGCCGGATCAACTGGCTGCCGGTTATATCTTAAGCTGCCAGTCGTGGCCGAAAGGCGACGGCGTGGTTGTGGATTTTGACATCTAGCACCGTCAAAAATGAGGAGCTACCATGAGTCACGAATGGATTTTATGCCACCAGCAACAACGGGTACGCACGCTGACCCTGAACCGTCCAGAAGTCCGCAATGCCCTCAGCAATGACTGTCTGGAGCAACTCGTGCAGCAATTGGAACAGGCGGATGCCGATACCGGAACTGGAGCTATCGTCATTACGGGTTCATCAAGCTATTTTGCGGCGGGCGCCGATCTCAAGGAACTACAGCAGCAGACCGTTGCGACGGCAATGACAGACCGCCGCCCACAACTCTGGCAGCGTTTGCACAACATCACCAAACCTCTTATTGCGGCCGTCAATGGCTACGCACTGGGTGCAGGTTGCGAACTGGTGCTGGCCTGTGATCTGGTGATTTGCGGTGAAAGTGCCCGCTTCGGCCTGCCGGAAATTACATTGGGATTGATGCCGGGCGCTGGCGGTACACAGCGGTTAATCCGCAGTGTGGGCAAAGCACTGGCCAATCAAATGATCCTAACTGGCGAGGCGATCGACGCCCAAAAAGCACAGCAGGCAGGGCTGGTGAGCGAAGTCTGTATCGATGCTCTGACGCTGGAACGCGCGGAACAGATTGCCCTACGCATCAGTGAATTTTCGCCGCTGGCGTTACGGGCGGCTAAGGCTGCACTCAAGACTGCATACGAAACCAGCCTGTCACAAGGGCTGCTCGCCGAGCGCCAGCAATTTGTCGCTCTGGCGGGGACAGCCGATCGCCAAGAAGGCATTACCGCTTTTCTTGAAAAACGTAAACCAACATTCAAAGGGTTCTGATCGATGGAAAATATGTCAATGATACTCACTGATATTGAAGCAGGTGTCCTCAGCATTACGCTCAACCGTCCAGAACGCATTAACAGCTTTAACGAGGAAATGCACCAACAGTTAAGTGAAGCGCTGAAGATTGCTGAACAGGATGAATCCGTGCGCTGTGTCCTGCTCTCAGGCGCTGGACGGGGCTTCTGTGCCGGACAAGATTTAAATGATCGCAACGCCATCACCTCGGAGGGTGACGTTCCTGATCTCGGCCAATCCGTTGAACGTTTCTACAATCCGCTGATCCGTCGCCTGACTTCCCTGCCCAAACCCGTGATCTGCGCCGTCAACGGAGTAGCAGCAGGCGCAGGCGTCTCCGTTGCACTGGCCTGTGACATTGTGATCGCTTCCCGTACCGCCAGCTTTATTCAAGCCTTCTGCCGCATTGGTCTGACGCCGGATGCCGGCGGTAGTTGGTTCCTCCCCCATAAAATCGGACATGCCCGGGCAATGGGAATGGCATTATTGGGAGACAAAATCAGCGCGGAACAAGCACTGGAATGGGGCATGATCTGGCAGGTCGTCGAACCCGAAGCGTTAGAAGATAAAACACGGGAGCTCGCTCAACATCTGGCGACCCAGCCAACGGTGGCGCTGAGTTGCATCAAGAAAGCCACTTATGCCGCCGCAGCCAATAGCTTGGATCAACAGCTTAATCTCGAACGTGATTTACAGCGCCTGTGCGGACGCAGTGAAGACTTCCGTGAAGGTGTCAGTGCATTCATTGACAAACGCCAACCACAGTTCAAAGGGAGATAATCATGAACACGCCAGCACATCATCGTCCGATCCTTCACGGCCCGATTGCCGTCATTGGCGCGGGAACGATGGGGATCGGCATTGCGCAAGTCGCCGCTCAAGCAGGGCATTCCGTCCTGCTGTTTGATGTGAAGGGTGAAGCGGCACAGCGTGCACTGGAGACGCTGCACACCCGTCTGCATCAGCGTGTGGAGGCAGGCAAAGCAGAAGCTGGCGCAACCCAAGCCCTATTGCAGCGCATCACACAGGTTGACTCCTTACAGGCACTAGCACCGAGCGCACTGGTGATTGAAGCGATTATCGAACAACTGGAGGTCAAACAGAACCTGTTCCGCCAACTGGAACCGCTCTGTTCAGCCGAAACCATTTTTGCCAGCAACACCTCATCGCTATCGATTACCGCCATTGCCCGTGTGCTGGCTTCACCCCAACGCATGGCGGGGCTACATTTTTTCAACCCCGCGCCACTGATGAAGCTGGTGGAAATCGTTCAGGGGTTGGAAACATCTTCTCAAACGATAGCCGCACTCAAAAGTCTCGTCACCGATTGGCAAAAACAGCCTGTAGTCTGCCGCTCTACGCCGGGTTTTATCGTCAATCGCATCGCCCGCCCGTTTTATGCGGAGACTTTGCGCGCATTGGAAGAAAACATTGCTTCTCCCGCCACACTGGATGCAGTGATGAAAGAATCTGGCGGCTTTACGATGGGGGCGTTACAGCTTACCGATTTGATTGGTCATGACGTTAATTATGCCGTGACCGAATCCCTGTTCCACGCATTTCACGGTGATCCGCGCTTCCAGCCATCACTGCGCCAGAAAGAGTTGGTGGAAGCCGATCATCTGGGACGTAAGCGCGGTCGGGGGTTTTATGTTTATGATGGCAAAGAAAAACATCAGCCATTACCCCGGTTGGAAACCCTCCAAGAGCAAATACGGCCTACGCGGATTCAGGCAACGGGCGATTGGGGAACTCTGCCACATTTTGCCGCGCTGTTAAAACCGTTGTTACCACAATATGGAATCGCCCTCGAAGAAAGCAAAAATACCGGTTCCCAGCCGCCAGCATTACAGCTTGATGACGTTATATTAACGCTGACACAAGGTAAAACCAGCGCACAGCTTGCTGATGAAATCAGGGCGCCAGTGGTACAGTTTGATCTTGCCGCCAATCATCAGACTGCTTCCATCATCACTCTTAGCTCGGCCTGCCAGAACACCCGGCCGCAGACGGAAAAAGTGATCAGTTTCCTGCAATCTCTCGGCAAGCAGGTGGTTCTCCTGCCGGATTACCCTGCCTTACTGACGATGCGCACCGTGGCCATGTTGTGCAACGAAGCGCTGGATGCCATCAATAAAGGCATCGCCAGCGCCGAAGATATCGATCTGGCGATGTGTTACGGCGTCAATTACCCCATCGGCCCGTTGGCATGGGGGGAACAACTGGGCTGGCGGCACATTCTCAGCACGCTGGAAAACTTACAGCAATTTTATGGCGAACCCCGCTACCGACCTGCACCTCTGTTACGCCAACTGGCGGCAGGCTATGTAACGCTGCATCTCCAGCGGGATCAAGATAAGGAGCACAACCATGTCCGCTAACGCTTCCAGCCAACTGGCTCAGCGCTGCATTGAAGCCATGTATGCCAAAGATGCCTGCGCCCAGAATATGGGAATGCACATCGACCATGTTGATACAGGGGTCGCCCAAGTGAGCATGACCATTAAACCAGACATGCTCAACGGCCATCAAAGCTGTCATGGTGGCATCCTGTTCAGTCTGGCCGATACCGCCTTCGCCTATGCCTGCAACAGCGAAGGGCTGGCAGCGGTGGCATCCGGTTGCAGCATTGATTTTATCCGCCCGGCCTTTAGCGGTGACCACCTGACAGCCACCGCTTTTATGCAGCATCAGGGCAAAACCACTGGCTTGTATGACGTCAAAATTATCAATCAGGACGGCAAAATAGTGGCCTTCTTCCGGGGTCATGCTCATCGTCTCGGTCATTCTATTCTGAAAGAGAGCCAGGGAGAGCAACAATCATGACCCATGCGTTTATCTGCGACGGCATTCGTACACCTATCGGGCGTTATGGCGGGGCCCTTTCCGGCCTGCGGGCTGACGATCTGGCCGCTCTGCCGCTACAGGCATTACTGGCACGTTATCCCTCGCTGGATTGGCAACACATTGATGACATCATTCTGGGCTGCGCAAATCAGGCGGGGGAAGATAACCGCAACGTGGCACGCATGGCGGTTTTACTGGCAGGGTTACCCTATTCGGTGTCAGCGACCACCCTTAACCGGCTATGTGGCTCCGGTCTGGATGCTTTGGCCTTTGCCGCCCGTGCCATTAAAGCCGGCGAAGCGCAACTGATGCTGGCGGGCGGTGTCGAATCCATGACCCGAGCCCCTTTCGTCATGGGTAAAACCGACAGCCCATTCAGCCGCCAAGCACAGATCTTTGATACCACCCTTGGCTGGCGCTTTATCAATCCCCTGATGCAACAGCAATTCGGCACAGACTCCATGCCAGAAACTGCGGAAAATGTTGCCGCCCAGTTTCAAATCAGCCGTGACGATCAAGATGCCTTCGCCCTACGCAGCCAGCAACGCACCGCCAGCGCCCAACAACGGGGTATTCTGGCGGAAGAAATCACCCCCGTAATCCTGCCCGCCGCCAACAAAAAAGGGGTAGCGACCATCGTCTCACAGGATGAACATCCACGACCGGAGACAACATTCGAACAACTGCAACGGCTGAAAACCCCCTTCCGCACTGACGGGACAGTCACCGCCGGCAACGCCTCTGGCGTCAATGATGGTGCGGCGGCACTCATCATCGCCTCAGAGAAGGCCGCCTTGCAGCAGGGGCTGACACCCCGGGCGCGCATTATCGCAACCGCTACCTGCGGCGTTGAACCTCGCATGATGGGGATCGGGCCACTGCCAGCCACCCGCAAGGTACTGGAGCTCACTGGCCTGAGCCTGAACCAGATGGATATTATTGAACTCAATGAAGCCTTTGCCGCGCAGTCACTGGCTGTCATGCGTCAGTTGGGGCTATCGGATGATGCAGAACAGGTTAATCCGAATGGTGGCGCGATTGCATTGGGTCATCCATTGGGTATGAGCGGGGCGCGTCTGGCGCTGACTGCCACTCTGGAACTGGAACGGCGTGCCGGCCGCTATGCCTTGTGCACGATGTGCATCGGCGTAGGGCAAGGGATCGCCATGATTATTGAACGCGTATCGTAACGGCAACAACTTATATCGGGTATTGGCAAATAACCCACACCTGCACATAAAAACAACAACCTGTTACAAACAAATCAACAAAGGGACAGGAAACTATGAGCAACAACGTACAACACCTCGATTCCATTGAGTTTGCTTCACGTGACGAAATTCAGGCGCACCAGTTTGAACAGATAAAATGGACGCTCCATCACGCCTACAACAACGTGCCCATGTACCGCCGCAAATTTGACACCGCCGGCATCCATCCCAGTGATTTCAAGCAACTTGAGGACATCACCAAATTTCCCTACACCACCAAACAGGATCTACGGGATCACTACCCGTTCGATACTTTCGCCGTTCCGATGGAACAAATCGTGCGCATCCATGCCTCATCGGGCACCACAGGGCATCCTACCGTGGTGGGTTATACCCAGCGGGATATTGACCATTGGGCTAATCTGGTCGCCCGTTGCCTGCGCTTTGCCGGAGCAAGTGCCAAAGACAAAGTTCACGTCGCCTATGGCTACGGCCTGTTTACCGGAGGGTTGGGAGCACACTACGGGGCTGAACGTCTGGGCGCAACCGTGATCCCCATGTCCGGCGGTCAGACCGAAAAACAGGCGCAACTGATTCTGGACTTCAAACCCGACGTCATCATGATGACCCCTTCCTACTGCCTGACTTTACTGGATGCGCTGGAACAGCGGATGGGCGGAGATGCCAGCAAATGCTCCCTGCGTGTTGGCATTTTCGGCGCAGAGCCTTGGACAGAAGCGCTGCGCCGCGAAATTGAAACGCGTATGGGCATCAAAGCCTTGGATATTTACGGCCTGTCCGAAGTCATGGGGCCGGGGATCGCGATGGAATCGGTGGAGCACGCTAACGGTTCCACCATTTGGGAAGATCATTTCTATCCGGAAGTGATTGATCCTGACAACCTGAGCGTACTGCCGGATGGCGAATCCGGCGAACTGGTTTTCACGACCCTGACCAAAGAAGCCATGCCCGTGATCCGTTACCGCACCCGCGATCTGACCCGTTTATTGCCGGGTACTACTGCCCGTCATATGCGTCGTATGGACAGGATTGCCGGACGCTCTGACGACATGCTGATTATCCGTGGCATCAATGTCTTCCCATCACAGGTAGAAGAACAGATCATCCGCTTCAAAGAGCTGTCGCCTCATTACCAGTTAGAAGTGAACCGCACAGGCAATTATGACTGCCTGTCAGTCAAGGTCGAGCTAAAAGAGCCGGAGCGGCTTGACGCTCAACAACGCTGCGACATCTGCCACCAGTTGCGCCATCACATTAAATCCATGATAGGGCTGAGTACAGAGGTCAGTATCGTCAACTGCGGAGACATCCCCCGCTCAGAAGGCAAGGCGGTCAGAGTGATCGACCACCGCCAGCATGAGTAATCATTCGCCACCGTTGAGGTTATCCCATCGTGCAACGGTGGCGGTTTTCCGAACGTATACCCAGTAGATTTCAAGTTGCAGGGTATATTTCTCCGGTTATGCTAATGGCATGACACATTTGCGAGCAGATAATGGAAAAAATGGCACACAAACTCGACGACTTTATCCGACACGCCCTTGATGCCCAGCCCATTAGTGGAACATCGCTGATCATCTCTCTGTTTGGGGATGCCCTCAGTCACCGTGGTGGTGAAGTATGGTTGGGCAGCCTGAGCCTCCTGCTGGAGCCGATGGGGTTCAGTGACCGTTTTGTGCGAACATCCGTCTTTCGCCTGCAAAAAGAGGGCTGGCTGGCAGTGGAGAAAATCGGCCGTCGCAGCTATTACCGCATCACCGAGCGTGGCATGAATCAATTCCGCCATGCCGAGAGCAAAATCTACCTGAGCGAACAGCCTGAGTGGGATGGCAAATGGGATCTATTGCTGCTGGAAGGCA
Organism: Xenorhabdus bovienii; assembly: GCF_024721015.1. Lineage (GTDB taxonomy): Bacteria > Pseudomonadota > Gammaproteobacteria > Enterobacterales > Enterobacteriaceae > Xenorhabdus > Xenorhabdus bovienii. The sequence continues at coordinate 51,307 of NZ_JANAIF010000018.1, read as the reverse complement.
CAACCAAAGAAGAACGCAACCGCCTGAAAAAAGAACTAAGCTGGCTTGGCTTCGGCCAACTCAACAGTACCCTGATGGCGGCACCCAGCAGCGCGCAAAGTGATATTCCCGCCCTGCTTGGCGAACTCAACGCCAGTGATTCCGTGATCTATTTTCGGGCAGACTATCCCTATCCCCGTTCAGAACAAAGCCTGAAAGAGCGGGTATCGGCCAGTTGGTCACTGGATCAAGTGGTAAAACACTATCACGAGTTTATCGTCTCATTCCGTCCCTTAATGAAGCTGCTGCAAGATTGCAGTGAAGCCGACCTGACACCAGAACGCAGCTTCCAGTTACGCCTGCTGCTTATTCACTTTTACCGCCGTGTGGTGCTGCGCGATCCGCTGCTGCCGGATGCTTTGCTGCCAGCACAATGGGAAGGACAGGTTGCCCGTAACTTGTGTACCAATATCTACCAACGAATAGACCTTACTGCGACACGTTACGTCAGCGAACGCTGTGAAACCACCATTGGCACACTTCCGCAACCGGGAGCGGCGTATTACCGCCGTTTTGGTGTTCTGCACAGTGAATCCGGTATCGTCTGACCCTTTGAGGAAATACTTATGCCTGTCTATCAAATTGATGGTTTAACCCCGGTTATCCATCCAAGCAGTTTTGTCCACCCGACCGTGCTCTGCGCGACCTGACAGAACAAGAGCTGGACTGGAAACGCATCAGTACCCGTGAATATCAGGATCTCGTCACACGCTGCAAAAATACCTTACAGAAGTAGAACCGCTGGCAGAAATGGAACCGGGACGCAAACGGCTGACATTCAGCCAAGACTTTATGCCGAAAAACCAATTGTAATTTTCAAATTCAAATCAGATAGCAATAAGGGTTATATGGAAAATTATTTTGACAGCCCATTTAAGGGCAAAACCTTAGCGGAACAGGTCACTAATCCGAATATTCAGGTCGGCCGTTTCAGTTACTATTCCGGTTATTATCATGGACATTCTTTTGATGACTGCGCCCGTTACCTGTATCCCGATTCAGTTGATGTCGATAAATTGATCATCGGCAGCTTCTGCTCCATCGGCACCGGAGTCGCCTTTATGATGGCGGGTAATCAAGGACATCGTTTGGATTGGGTTTCATCCTTTCCGTTTTTCTATATGTCGGAAGAGCCGGCCTTTGCCGATGCTCATGATGGCTACCAGCCGATGAGAGACACCGTTATCGGCAATGATGTCTGGATGGGTGCCGAAGCGATTATTATGCCCGGTGTAAACATTGGCGATGGGGCAGTTATCGGCACCCGCGCTCTTGTCACCAAGGATGTGGAACCTTACACCATTATTGGCGGCAATCCGGCGAAGGTGATCAGAAAACGCTTTTCGGATGAACAGATTGCGATGTTACTGGAAATGCAGTGGTGGAACTGGCCGCTGGAACAATTAAAAGCGGCGATGAAACTGCTCACTTCAGCGGATATTGAAGGGTTATATCGGTGGTGGAAGAATCAGTAGTCGATGAATTAGATCGTGATTTATAAAGCCACGACCCCCTTTAAAATAGGGGGTTGTCGTAATATTAGTTAATAAATTTCAAATCTGGTTTTATTCAGTCTCTTTATAATGAATAACAGATTTACTCATATCAATAAAGGGATTACTGAATATTATAACTTTATAATGATGATCGTCCTCACCATCCGGCAGTTCCCAATTAATCAGATAATTACCATTTTTAATAAGTTTACCAGAACACGATTATCTGTGTTTATTTAGGCTAGCCTAATGTCAACCTGAAAAACATCTTTTATAAAATCAGGATGAAATTAATTAAACATAAAAATATTATCTTGTAAATATTCACCATTATAAAAACTCATAGAAACAATTAATAATTATTTTTATTTTCTTCTTTTTTTAAAATAAAGCACCAAAAGGTATTGCATTGAAATGAATAGTGTGCTTGAATTAATTTCAATGCATGAATTATATTCTTAAAAAATCAAAAAAAGGAAATATATATGGTTTATTTTCCTAGCGACACAAAAACAACTATACCATTATCGATCATTTTTGGTGGAATTTCCCCAGAACATCCAGCATCAGTTAGTTCTTTTGATAATCTTATAAAAAATTTCAGAGAGCTTAATTTTGATAGAAATATCAATGCAATATACTTTTTCGATAAAGATGGTTCTGTTTTATATAACGCCTATACACCCTATATTTCTCCCGATGATTTTACTCATTCTGGAGATAAAATAGATTTATATACAGCAATCAAAAGGATGTCTGAACAAAACGAATTTCACATCAATCTTCTTCATGGTAATTTAGGTGAGGATGGGCATATCCAAGGAGTTGCTAAGTATTTTAAAATTAAAGGAACATTTGGTAGTGTACTTCCTTCCTCGCTCTCTATGAGTAAATACCATATGTCACACTATATTAATAGTTTATTACCCTCTTTAAAATCACCGAAAACATTACTCTTAACTGAAGATAATCTAGAAAAAACATTTTCATTGATTAGCGATAACTTCCCTGAAGAAAAAATAGTTATAAAACCTAATTCATTAGGCGCTTCTTTATTTACAAATAAATATGTTAATCTGGAAAATGAAAAAAAATCAATATTGGATAATTTGAAAAATATTTTTGAATACGATAGATTTGCCTTGGTACAAGCTTTCATCAAAGGAAAAGAGTATTCTGTTGGTTGCATTAGAATAGAAGGGAAAGCAATAGCACTCAATGTTGTCGAAATAATCACAAAGAATAGTTTTTTCGGTCATGATGAAAAGCATCGAATTAATAAAGCAGAAGAAATTCTTTTAATACAAGATTCAGAGATAACGAGAACACTAAAAGATTTATCTATTAAAATTTTTGAATCTACTGGATATGAATTTATGTGTCGATTTGACTTTATTGTTACCGAGTCTGAAGAAATATACTTTCTTGAATCAAATCCAATCCCGGGCATGATGAAAAATAGCATATTTCCTAAGATGTTAAAAGGACACAAATTATCAATACCTAGCTTGTTTATTCACCTATCATGTTCATCACAAAACATTTCTGAAAAAAAATCTATTTTTAACTACATTATCGAGTAAAGGTAAAAAAATGGAAAGAATAGGATTAATTGGCGGTGTCAGTTGGGCATCAACTATGGAATATTATAAACGTTTAAATATGGCTGTACAGAATACTGGTAAAGATTTTGAATCTGCCGATTTGGCTATTATCAGCCTTAATTTTTCAAAAATACTTGCCGCCCAGAAGCGAGATGATAATGAGACTGAATTTAACATTCTCAGTAAAGCAGTTCATCAACTTGCGCAAGCCGAAGTAAAAAAAATCCTTATTTGTTCTAATACAACCAGTAATACTTGCGATCGGCTTTCAAAACTGGTTAATATTCCAATAATCAATATTATTGATGCCACCGCAAATAAATTACTCAGCATGAAGGTTTCCAATGTTGGGTTAATTGGTACTCAATATGTTATGGAACGTGATTTTTATAAGAAACGACTTGAAGCTAAAGGAATAAACGTATTAATACCTAGATCCAGGACTCGGCAAGTCATACATGATTCTATTTATCAGGATCTATGTCGCTATGCACTCACTGACACATCCCGTGGAATAATGTATCGTGCTATTGATGAATTAGCTGAATCAGGCGCAGAAGCCGTCATACTCGGCTGTACAGAAATTCCTTTAGTTGTCAGTGATAGGGTGTATCAAAATTCAATAAAAATAATTGATTCTATCGATGCTCACATTGAAGCCGCATTGTCTCTAACACCGGAAAATAATAATACTTCGTCTATGTTAAGGCATCTCAATTGAACATAGCACAATATGGTGTTTTTTTGTTGATCATCGTACTAACGACTTTGCGAACCCTTGCCCTTAAAAAAGTTGCAGAACGTGTATCTCCAGAGAATACTGCTTTTATTATTGGCGCTGGCACGTTTTTAACGTGCCTTTCTCTACTTCCTGTCGCCATAACCACGGGCATCTCAACTCCATCTGATTTCCTTAACCTAACAGGGATATCTGCTGGATTGATGAAAGGGGTGCTTCTAGGCATAATGCTGATAGCACAACAAAATCTTATCAACAAAAGCCTTTCATCTGCCACTTATGTATTCCCTATATCTCTTGGGTTTATTGCACTCGTTGATATACTGATATTTGGTTCTAATCTTACCTTTGCCTCGATCCTCAGTATTAACCTTCTTTTTGTCGCCGGAATTCTTTTCACTATGATTGGTCATATTAAAAGCATGCACAGACGAAGTAAGCTTATGTTTTTCATTATGATATTCTGTGTAATCGGGTTTGCAATTATGGACCGAACAGGGATTCCCACGAGTGGTTGGTTTACCTATTTATTATTTACTGGCATAGGGAATATATTTGTTATTTTTTTCTATCAGAAAAATAAATTTTCTTTTGTTCCACTGAAATTTTGGCTTTCCATATCAATTATCTGGGTTTTACCCGAATTATTTTTTAACTATGCTATTGCCACTTATTTACCTGTCAGCTACGGATATCTAGCAATAACTCTCAGGATTCCTTTACTTATGCTAATTTCAGTGCTTGTCTATCGTGAAGGCAAACTCTCTGAACAAATGTTATTTTCCTTTGTTGCTGTTATCGCGATTTTACTTATTTTCATGGAGAGACTATGAAAGTCCCCTATTTTTCTCAGTGGGAATCATTCCATTTAGCCAATGACATTATTCACCATCAACTTCCACTTAGTCATGATCCGCTATGGGAACAATCCGGTGCAGATTCCCCAGAGGAATATGCGAAATGGGCAAATCATATCTGTGGTATGGCTTGTCTTAAAATGTTGCTTGCAGCTCGCTCAGGGAAAATTTACCCATTGCTGAAATTAACTAAAATGGCAACCGAGTACGGAGCATACCAGATAGAAAATGAGCATATAAAAGGAATGATTTATGCCCCTGTAGTTTCAATGTTATCGGAACAATTTGGGATTTTCTCTCAAATAGTGACCGGTATGGCGGCCGAAAAGATACATGAGGTTTTTACCCAAGATAGTTTATATATAGCTTCCGTTCATCCTAGTATCAGATGGCCAACACGATTACCTGAAAAAAAGGGCGGACATCTTGTGCTGGTGACTAACGCTACACCCGAAGAAATCACTTTTCATAATCCTTCTGGTGCTAACACTCAAAGTCAAATTGATGTAAAAATGTCAGTAGATATTTTTGGCCGATTTTATGCCGAGCGTGGCATACTCATTTAGCTATTTAAGAATCGGTAGTTTCACAAAAAACTGGTGATTTTTAAAAAACCACAAGAATTCCATTCCGAGAGTTTAAGCGGTATTAGTCAATTTTCAACTAATATGACTGTATCCATGGCGCATTTGGGGAAACAGCTATTTTGCATACATAGCATGCTACTTCTTGGCTGTAATTCTGTAATTTCACTTTTCAGAATCAGGCCGAACTAACTCAAAAAATTAGTCATAATATTTTCAAGGAACACGAATATGTTTACTTCCAGAGTAACGATGTTGCATTTATTATATGAAACCGCACATTCAATAGGCGTATATTGTTACCACCAATTTAAACACGAACTGCCCGCAGACTGAAGGCAGTTGTGATATTACCTGACCCCAGAAGGTGTTATCGTGATTTTTTGCCCATTCAATTCACAATCATTCATCATTTGAATAACGCCTTCTTTAGCCCATAAAGCCTGCGCACCTTCTGCTTCCTTATAAGGAACAACAGATTCATTCATATCAATAAAGGGTTTGCTGAATATAATGGCTTTATAACGATGATCGTCCTCACCATCCGGCAGATCCCAATCAATCAGATAATTAGCCGTTTTCCAAAAAACAATAATACGTTCACGCTCATCGCGATCTTTTGTTTTATTCCATTTGTAACCAATCAAACAGTATTCATTATTCACATTTTGTAAATTAAACCGCTTAATAAGATAACTAAATGAGCGTAAATAACCCTCTTTATAGTTATTTATCTTTAACGGCTTAAAATAATTATCTGGTTTTGAGTCATAGATTCCCCAACTTCCCGTCTTTTCCCAAGCTTTGAAATCCAGTTCATCTTGCTTTGAAAAAGCAGTTAACGAGAACAGAATCATGCATAAACCAATTAAATATTTCATATAAAATCTCTTATTTAAGATAACTATCAGCCAGCTTATAAAAATCCTGCCCTTGTAATGAAAATAATTTTGTAAAATTTGAACCAGGAGGCTCAGCACTTCCAGTTCTCCATGCAATAATCTCTGTATTGGAGATTTTATTACTTTTTGCTATATCAATAGCATTTTTAATTAATCGACGATAAGCTAAAAAATTTGAATTACTACCTTCATTAGCAGAAGCTATCATACCATTAATTCTATCTTGTATAGAGGGTTTAATATTGGGGTATTGGCTAAACCCCTCTATTGTCCGTGGCCCTGAAATGAGCCCGATTAATTTATTCCCCTGTCTGGGCACATCAAGCTCATGTGCTTTAGGAGACCGGATTCTGTTCAATAGAACATCATGCATATATTGCATGGTATCTTTAGCTTCTTTTTCATTGTACTTTATTTTTTTTTCAGGTGACGTCGTTTCCGCTAAAAGCACCATTAAAATCGCTTTCTGCTCGGCAGTTAAGTCCGTTGGAATCGATATTTTGGATAAGACATGAATTGTTAATGGTGGAAAACAGTCCTCAGCGACGCCTTCTGCAAAATAGGGACAGTAATCTATATCAGTATCCACCGCTCTAACCACGCTTACTCCCATATTCAGAGCTGTTATTTGCAAGGTTTGTTCTCTAAACAGATAATTATCACGTTGAAAAATGGACACAAGCGTATTATTCGATTGAAATTTAAGATGTCTTTTGGTATTACTATTCAAACCATCGATCTTTAATGTAAGCATATTCCCTATTCCCTTTTGTAAGATAGAATACGGTTTCATTAAGTAAAGACTTGTTATTCCGACTGATAATAAATCTAGACATAATTAATTATCCTTTTGATTTTGTTGAAATCCGTTCTTGAAAAAAATACCATGCCATAATAAAAAATATTTTATTGATAAATCAAATCCCTGTCCAGTAAGATACATCTTATTTTTGATTATTACGTGGGTATCATTTAATAACTATAGAGATAATAATACTATTAATGAATAAAATTATTATTAACTTATGGTAAAGTTAATATACAAAACAAATAGTCATCCTCATTATTTATTACAGTAAAATATCCGCAGAATTTTGCTCCACCAGCGCATTTCATCGGCTGATATAGTGTAATCAGCAAGACTGACGATAGAGAATGCACGATCTAAATAATTATTTTTCCCATATCGTCAGGAAAAAATGTGTCAGTCATTTTCCCTGCTGCGGTTTTAATGCCATAAGCAATATCCGTACAACTTTCCTCTGTCGCAGGTTCACAGACATGAAAATGTCAGCCTGTTTTTCCACTGAGATCACTCAAAAAGGCTAATCAATTTCTTACCTGCCTGATAGGGTAATGGGTTTATTCAACGAAGAAATCGCTCGAAGTTACACCGAATAATAATAAATTAAAGGTATCTCCGTGGCCTTGTTCCCTTATCCGCGTCTAGCCCACCTTTTTGAGGTGATCCACAAAGAAAGATTGCCGCAGGCTGAACTGGCAAAACGCTTTGGTGTTTCCAGTCGCACCATTCGCACGGATATTACGGAACTGAACAACGCTCTACGTCATTACGGCGCTCAGATCCTCTATAAACGGGGAAGCGGATATTCTCTCAGCATTGAGGATCATACCTTATTCGCCTCGCTGCCAAAACAAAAGCAAATGATCCAGACGATCCCCCGCACGGCCAGCGATCGGGTGGATGCGTTACTGTTGAAATTGCTGCTGGCTACTCAGCCAGTCAAACTGGATGATATTGCGGAAGCCTGGTCTATCAGCCGAGGAACGTTGCAACATGATATGGGCGTGGTACGTGAAATTGTCAGTAAATATCCCCTGCAACTGACCAGTATTCCCCGTCTCGGAACCCGGCTGACCGGCAATGAACGCATTATCCGATCCTGTCTGACAGACACACTATTACGCCGATTTTCGCTCGAAGTCGAACCGTCACTCAGCCAGTTCAGGACAGATATTCTGGCGGATATCGACCTGACTTATATCGAAACAATCCTGCAAAACAGCCTGACTCGATTCGGTATCCGCCTGAACAACGAAGGCCGCCAATATCTGATATTTAACTGTGCCGTTTCCATTCTCAGAATTACCCGCCGCCATGAGCTGACACAAGGTGTCGTCCATGAATGGGATAACATAATACAAAATGTGACAGATGAAATTTCACAAGGTTTGATCTGCATGCTAGGCAGCGAAATATCTGCATCAGAAGCCGGTTATCTCGCGGGGCAGATTGCCGCACAGAGAATTCCCCAACACGATAATCCCACCCCGCATACACCCAACAGCCATCAATGGGTAGACGAGATCCTCAACGACATCAATGCATCCTATAACTATGATTTACGCCATGACAGCAAGCTGAGAAGCGATCTCGCAACACATTTAACGGTATTAATCAGCCGGTTGCAGCAGCAAATCAGCACCAAAAACCCGCTACTGGCGGATATCAAGCAACATTATCCTTTCGCCTATGAAGTCACGGTAAGCGCTCTGACCCGTATCGAAGATCAACTTCCCTTCGTCATCAGTGAAGATGAACTGGGGTATCTGGCGGTGCATATCGGCGTTGGGTTGGAGCGCCATTACGGAGGTTCGACGCATGTTCTGGTTGTCACCGATTCAGGCAATGCCACGCGGCGGATGATTGAGGCCAAAATCGCCCGTGAATTTCCGCAGCTCAAGATCCAGCGCGTACTGCCACTCCATGAATACAACGCCTTGGACTATGTGGAAGAAAATTTCGTCATTACCACTTTGCGTCTGTCAGAGAAAAATAAACCCATCGTCAAAATCGCTCCCTTCCCTACTGCTTATCAATTAGAGCAGATAGGACGGCTGGCAATGATGGAACAAACCCGTCCCTATATTTTGGAGCGTTTCTTCGATGAGCGTTATTTTATGGTGATCAAGGAAGATATCACGCAGGAAATCCTGTTTAAAACCCTGTGCAGGAGATTGCGTGCTGGCGGCTATGTCAGAGAGGATTTTTGTCCCTCGTTGATTGAACGGGAAGCCATTGTTTCTACGTTATTGGGGGAGAATATTGCTCTGCCACATTCATTGGGATTGCTGGCTCTCAAAACGGTCGTCGTCACGGTTCTGGCACCCAAAGGTATCGAATGGAGCAAAGAAACGAAGACGCGGGCGAATGTCATTTTCCTGCTCGCCATCAGCAAACAGGATTATGAAGAAGCGATGGCAATTTATGATCTGTTTGTCACGTTTGTCCGGGAAAAAGCCACTAAACGGCTATTACGCAGCCGGAATTTCCATGATTTTCAGATCATCGCCAAAGACAGTCTTGGCCGCTCAGTCTAATCTCACGTCTTTCCCGTCAGCAAAAATCAACGAGAAATATCTGTCTATAATGTGACCACATTCTCAGGTTGAGAAAATCATGATGCCTTCGTTTTTTATGCAAAAATCCCACATGACAGCGCAACAACACCTCGTTTTCGGTTGATTTCCACTTCGAAGCGGAAATTAGCCTGCTCCAAAGCCACAAATAAAATCGATAAGGTCATTTCACCGTATTACGCCCGATGGCGGGAAACTCGACGATGCGTCGTGATCGATTTGACTGGAAAAATTTTATGCTTAAACCCCCCATGCGTTTCAATATGGCGAAAGGCAACCTTGATCCCGAAGCGGTCAGCCAAAGATTACTGGCACTTATTAAGCAGTGGCTGGAAGCGGCGGGTGCTTATACCACGCAAGTACAACAGCAGATGCTGACCACCCATATCAGGGCAATGGTGATGAGAGCCAAAACAGGAGAACCTTTGCCAGAAGTGGATAACTCGCTGTTTGACGAAGTTTCGCCGGAATCTATCGCATTGGCGGCACAAGTCGTCGAAACGCTGCCCGGACTGGCCGTTGAAGAGGCTTATCTGCTATCCGTGCATTTTGAAGTCGCGCGTTCCAACCCTTAATCCTCACTCAGCACACAGGAGACAAAACCCATGACATCAACCAAAATTGTTAAAAAACAAATCATTGTGGTTATCGGTGACCGTTTGGGCAAAGGGAAAAACGTCGCGGCGGGTGTCGAAGCAGCAGGCGGCAAAGCGATTGTTATTCCGGGCGTCGCGGCGGATATGAAACTGGGTGATGTGATGCATCACGAACAGGCAGATATCGGCATCTCTTTTTGCGGCAGTGGCGGAGCGGGCGCAATCACCGCACAAAACAAATATGGCTACCCAGTACGTCACGGTATGCGCTCCATCGAAGAAGGAGAAACCGCGATCCGTGAAGGTTGTACGGTGCTCGGGTTTGGTTTTATGGATAAAGCGGAGTTGGGCGAGCGCCTGGTTCGCGCTTTAATCAAAAAACAGGCGGCCAACCATGAAAGAGTTGATTGAAACATCGGTTCGGGTCAGCGGCTCCGGCGATACCAAACAGAAAGCCATCGCCGATGCCCTGAATGCCGTACAGCGCACGGTACTGCAAGGAACGTCTCACATCATCCTGCGCATCGAACCGAAAGACGTTGCCATCGTCAGCGCCATCAGCAAGGTCACGACGGAGAAGTTCCTGTTCTTTTTCCTGCCCCGTCAGCGTGAACACTATTCCGTCGTGCTGGATGTTTTCGTCAATGTCTCTTTTCTGGATGTGCGAGCTATCCATTTCAAACAATCCACTTCAAACCATCACAATCATGCCGACAGAAAATGATCTGGAGAAAAACCTATGGGTGCTACCGCGTCTTTTATTGAAATACTCGGCATGTCGCTGGTGATCGGCGGCCTGTGCGGTTTCGGCCTCGGTGCCGGAGCGGCACGCATGTTCCATGCGCCAACCGTACAGGGCATGGGCGCTTTTCGCACGTTAGGCGAACTGAACGCCTGCGAAGGCGATCCTGCCTCTCACTTCTCCTTCGGCCTCGGTTTCTTCTTTAATGCGTGGGCCTCGTCCGTTGCTGCGGGGGCGTTCACACAAGATGTCGATCACCGCATCATTCCCAATTGGGGCGCGGCCGCCTTGATGATCAAAAATCGCAACGTCGCAGAAACCCTGCACAACCCGAAAAAAATGGCCATCGCCTGCGGGATTATCGGGGCATTGCTGGTCGCGTTCCTGAACACCACGGCCTCTGCCGTTCCCGCTGCCTTGCAGACCACTGCCACCAACGTGCTGGTGCCTGCCGCCAATTTACTGGTCAATACCGTGATGCCCGTCTTGTTCTGGCTGGCCGCAATGGATGCCGGCCGCCGATCCGGTTTCTGGGCCACGTTGTTCGGCGGCTGCGCGCAACTGATTATGGGCAACGCCATTCCGGGGCTGGTATTAGGCATTCTGATCGGTAAGGGCGTGGATGACAGTGGTTGGAATAAAATCACCCGTACCATGCTGATCGCCGTTATTTTGCTGTTTGCCCTCAGCGGCTTCTTCCGTGAATTCGATCTTAAACTGCTGACCTCTTTCATGCTGGATGCACCGGGCTGGCTGCAACATATCCATCAACTGATGAGGGGTAAATAATCATGAATACTGAACTGAACAAACCTGATTTCTGGTACGCAGAATGGTCATTCCCGCTGTTTGTCGGTCTGCTGTCAGCCGGGATTTTCGCCGGTACACATATGTATGTGGTGTATGGATTCGGGGCATTCAATGAAGTGGCCTTCGTCGCCATGCTGCGCGCCGGCATTGATACCGGCGCTTATGGCGCGGTGGCGGCATTTGGTGCCAGTTTCCTGTTCGCCCGTATCGTCGAAGGATCACTGGTCGGGATCCTGGATATCGGTGGCGCCCTGCAAACCGGGATTGGTCTGGGTGTTCCCGCCCTGCTGCTGGCCGGCGGGTTTGATTTTCTGATAACCCACTTCTGGGCGGCGCTAATCACCGGCATGTTACTCGGCGTTGGCGTCGGTCTGCTGATCATCCTCGCCCGCAAATTCACCGTTGCGCAGGGAAACTCCACCTTTGGCGCAGATGTCATGATGGGTGCAGGCAATGCTTCCGGCCGTTTCCTCGGCCCCTTAATTATTCTGGCTGCAATGACGGCTTCTATTCCGATTGGCGTTGGTTCACTGATTGGCGCACTGCTGTTTTATGTGTGGAAAAAACCGGTAGCAGGCGGGGCAATTCTGGGCGCCATGATACTCGGCTATTTTTTCCCTGTGACAGCGTAATCATGCCCATAGCAAAAGGACAGGTATCATGTATGACTTAATCATTAAACAGGGGAAACTGATCAACGGGGCTATCATTGATATCGTGATCAATGATGGCCGGATTGCCGCCATTGGCCCCTTGGCGGCGACAGGATTATCAGCCATCAGGTATATTGATCTTCATGGTCATTACTTTGTCAGTGCCGGCTGGATTGATGCCCACACCCACTGTTATCCACAATCGCCTCTCTATTTTGATGAACCCGATTTGATTGGAGCAGCCAGTGGTGTCACGACGGTGGTCGATGCGGGCAGCGCAGGAGCGGATGATATCGACCATTTTCATTCCGTGGCGCGCAGGGTGAAGACTCATGTCTACGCTTTCCTGAATATCGCCCGCACAGGCATGCGTAGCCAGAACGAACTGGCAGACTTAACCCAAATCGACGCTTCCCGCCTGCAAGATGCTGTCAGACGTCACGCTGGATTTGTCATCGGTCTGAAAGCCCGCATGAGCAAAAGCGTGGTGGGTGAAAATGGCCTCCAACCGCTCATCCAGGCTAAAGCTCTCCATTCTAAACTCAGACAAAAAACCAGTGGCCTGCCGCTGATGGTGCATATTGGCAATCCACCGCCCAATCTGGAGGAAATTGCCGATCTACTGACCCAAGGCGATATCATTACCCACTGCTTTAACGGCAAGCCTAACCGTATCCTCGATGATAAAGGTAATCTGAAACCTGCCATTCAGCAGGCACTGTCACGCGGCGTTGTTCTGGATGTAGGACATGGTACAGAGAGTTTCAGCTTCACTGTGGCTGAACAAGCCATAAGGTTCGGTGCCTATCCCCATATAATCAGTTCCGATATTTACCAAAAAAACCGCGTCGGTGGGCCGGTTTATAGCCTCGCCAACGTGATGACCAAATTCCTCACCCTGGGCGTTCCGCCCGAACAAATTCTTAACTGCGTAACCGCCAACCCTGCGGATTTACTTCATCTGCCACGCAAAGGTCGGCTGGAGCGGGGTCTTGATGGCGATATCACGATTTTTGAATTGAAAAATCAACGCATTGAACTGTTCGATGCGGAAGGACAGGTCAGGATTGGTACGCAACAATTTATCCCAATAGCGGCCATTATTGCGGGTACGCATATTGTGGTTGTGGAAAGGAGCACAGTCGATGAAATCTCTCTATGAAAAATACCAATTGCGGCCAGTGATCAACGCGGCGGGACGCATGACCGCACTGGGCGTTTCAACACCCCGCTCTGATGTGATTGAGCAGGTTGCTACTGGGCTGAATCATTATTTTGAGATGGCCGATTTAGTCGATAAAACCGGTGATTACATCGCCAGATTGCTGGGCGTAGACAGCGCAATCATTGTCTCCTGTGCTTCAGCGGGGATCGCCCAATCGATAGCTGCCGTGATTGTCAAAGATGATGATGATTTGCTGCTTAATCTGCATCGTTCAGAGAAGCCAGTCCCCCGTGAAATCATTCTTCCCAGAGGGCATAACGTCAACTTCGGCGCTCCTGTTGACACCATGATTACGCTGGGGGGCGGTAAAGTCATTGAAGCGGGTTTTGCCAACGAATGCAGCGCAACACAGCTCGCCGCCAAAATCACGCCCCAAACCGCCGCCATTCTCTATATCAAATCACATCATACCGTACAGAAAAGCATGCTGACCGTAGCCGAAGCTGCCCGCATTGCACAGGAGCACCAGCTCCCCCTGATAGTGGATGCCGCCGCCGAGGAAGATTTAACGCTCTATTACCAGCTGGGAGCCGATCTGGTGATTTACAGCGGTGCCAAAGCGATTGAAGGCCCCACCAGTGGGTTGGTGATCGGCAAACAGCCCTATGTGAATTGGGTCAAGCGGCAAAGTTACGGCATCGGGCGCGCCATGAAAATCGGCAAAGAAGGCATTCTTGGCCTGACACTGGCCATTGAGCGCTATATCACCGACAAAAAAGAGTCTGGCGCGGACATGGTGGCAAGAATGACATCTTTTATTGACAGACTGAACCGCATCAAAGGCGTGTCGGCCAAAGTGGTATGGGACAGCGCAGGGCGCGATATCGCCCGTGCTGAGATCACTTTTGACGAACAGATGATTGGCAAAAATACCTTCGACATTCTGGCACAACTCCGGCAGGGAAAAACGGCGATCTACTTGCGGGAATACCAAGCCAATGAGGGAAAAGTAGAGGCGGATATCCGCAGCGTGACGGCAGTACAGCTTGATTCGATTGCATCAGAAATAAGAAGGTCAATATTGGGAGGAAAATAATACTGGGCAATGCATGCACGGTATTACATCACCGGAAATAATAGAAGGCTGCTGATTGCCCCCTGTCACAGCAGCCTCTTCAATATAAGTAAATTATGCTTGTAACAATGAATTTAAAAGATATAAAGATATATATAATTTAAAAACACCGATATTGACACACTAATTATTAATTAAAAAATACCTTTAATAAATATTATATATTTGTATTTATTTTGAATAAATATCAAAATAAACAACTATTTTTAGCAGCAAAAAATGTTCCATGATTCCTGCCTGTCTCTGAATCAAGTGATCACCGTTCCTTACCGTCCCGAAACAGATGCCGCTGGCGAAACTACCCGCATTAACCCGTTTCGCTGGTCAGAAAAAGTCGGCGACCAACGAACTTATCTTGTGATACTATTTCTGGTAAATTAACCCCTTCGATTAACTTACATACAGAAAATTTATGCTTCCCCTAAAACAGCTATATCAAAAATATCCATCAGATTCTAGTTGGTAATTGGGTGACTCACCTGAATTAGCTGATGAGCTGGCAAGCCTCGTGGTATCTGGAAAAAAAAGAGGGTGAAGGCGATCTGAGTCTTTCGTACTGGAGGAAAGAGCATCAAAATTTTTTCGAGAGAGAAGGCACCTATTCCGAAAACATGGAACTGGTCTTTGAAGAGTTTGAACTCATAGAAACCGAGTGAGCGTCACGGTCATTGGTATTTAACTTATGATTACTTTAACTACCTTCATGAACCTGTGTTAAATAGCCTCGATGTAGCTAAAAATATGAAATTGAGAGGAATCTGTTATGCCTATATGGGTAGATGCTGATGCATGTCCTAAGGTTATAAAAGAAGTATTATATCGTGCAGCAGAACGTGAAAAAGTACAGGTTACATTCGTGGCAAATCAACGATTAAGTGTACCTGCATCCGCTTTTTTACGTACATTACAAGTCCCTGCTGGGTTTGATGTCGCTGACAATGAAATTGTTCGTCGCTCAGAAATCGGTGATTTAGTGATTACAGCAGATATTCCTCTTGCTGCTGAAGTGATCGAAAAAGGTGCAATAGCACTCAATCCGCGCGGTGAACGTTATAGTGAAGCGACAATACGTGAACGCCTGGCTATGCGTGATTTTATGGATACGATGCGGGCGAGTGGGATCCACACGGGAGGGCCTGCTACGTTAAACCAACGTGATCGCCAGCAGTTCGCAAATGAACTAGATAAGTGGTTATTACAACAAAAAAGAGTATCTTGAAAGGAAATGTGACTATTCTATGAGCAAAAAATACGATTGTTATCAAAAGGATTACAGTTTCGGTCTCCGACAACATGGTAACGATTCTATATGGGAAAGGGGCGAAAATATGGAACATCTGAGATAACAAGGTGGAAGGTTAGGAGAGGTCTATCTTTGAATGGTAAAAAGAGGATTCCATAAAAGTAAGGCCTGCTTTGTTTTCAGCCAAAATAACCATATTAAATTAAAATACGAGATCTTACCCTGAGGATATTATGGACGTCCGTGTCCAAATGTCAGAGGGTGCTATTTATCATCAAAAACAGTTAATAGTAGAACTGCAAAAAATCACAGATTAAAATTAGCATATAGTTTAAGGCGGAGTATCCACTCCTTTAACGAGAATACCTGTAATATAAATTATTTCTGCCGGATAGGGATAATCAAGGAGTTTTAATGTTACAGTAAATTGATTGATTAAAGCTGACAGTAACGTTGCGAATATACCTCCTCCACCCATTTTATAATTAGGATAATTAAGAAAAAAATTGGTGAAAATGTTTGGATTTTTTAAATATTTAAATGACACATTAACATTGTTACCTGCAATGTTAGTTTCCAACGAAACAATTATTACGTCTTTAACTAATAAATCACTAGCCGGCCTCACTAAGATTAATTTTTTTTCTGATTTATCATTTTCGTTCATGGTATTATTCCTCAAAATAATTATTTATAAATCAAAAAACAAACAGAATTCAGAAATCACCTAGTCATAAATTAAATATTTTTAAGTAAATTTAATTTTGTTTTTTATAAAAATTGGTTTCTTATCATGTAAATATTTCTTTATTCCATTTACTACTGACCTTATTTATCACCGATATCGGTATCGATAATAACACCGGCAATGCGATCAGACCCAATGAATTTCAATATTATTGGCATGTCATAGGAAAAAGCTGCCAATATTACTGAGTATGTTGCGGCTCCATTTATCTCTTCTTCAGGAAATGCTAGTTTATAATAATCAATCACATCATTGTTAATATTTTTAACGCAAATTATAGGGTTAATATCCGCACCTCCACCTCCATTAATATCACCGACATCTATTGAAATAACTTTTGAGTATATGCCCTTGTCTTTATTCACTAATTCTGTTTTTTCATTATTGTTACTCATATCATTATTCCTTAAAATAATATTTCAATAAAAACAAAATATAGAATCAATTTACACTCATCATTCGTCGTATGACGTCTTCATTAATCTTAAAATATAATATGAATAATCTAATTTTGAGTAGATATATAATCGTTTTTAACTGGGCGCTGCAGTAATAGAACTGGCGATTTCCCCTTATTTTTATAAAACTCCTCATAGACTCTTACGAGTTTGCGACCATGCACTCTCCATAGCAACGCATTATTATTAGTTCTGTATATTCCCGTAGGTATCTCATTAACTTCAGCCAGAGGGTTTGACCAATAATTAATCACAGTACAACTTGGGCAGTCCTCAGCTCGAGTCATAATGGTTCGCCAATAAGGTTTGTGCTTATTTTGTATGTAACCATGCCCATAAAAAAATTCATCTTCTTTACTAAGACCACCACTATTCACGCTATCGCTTGCACCTATCAAATGCCCTAAGTGATAGTTGAAATCGAGGTTTTCCTTGTTGATCATACAAGGGAGTCTGACCACCATATACGCAGTATCTCTATTAATTCCCTTTTTGCCATCAAATGAGCTTCCACACTCATTTTTATTGAAATGATATTTTGCAGTTATGATCAATACAACCACATCTGCTTTCAGAGCAATACGAGATTGTTCGAGTAAATAAAATTCTTTAAACCTATAAATAATTTTTTTGTCGTTTTTATTCCGGGTACCAGGAAGCTGCTTTAACATACCAGTCATATTAAAATCCAGATAATGTTCATGGGTCATAAGATTCTTTTCAGAGATATAAGATGCAATAACCTTTGTTCTTCCCAGTTCAAAATGTATATAGGAATTTCTGAATGATCGGTTGCCAACTGATATCATTAAATCTGCAACCTCATTCATTTGCTCTATTGCTTTCTTATCTTTCAGCTCACTACCATACACATATCCAAGCTTTTCAGCGGCTTCTATAGAGAATGCAAATAGAATTTTAATTTTTGGTCTTCTCCTGAACAATTGTGGCTGAGAGTCTTTTGGGGCAGCTTGCATTTCTATAGAATAGACAGGTTGAGTAAATGAAAATAATAAAAAAGCAGATAAAAACAGGATGGCCTCTAATGTTTTTTTATGTGGAAATGATATATTTATTTCATTTGTGCTGTTCATAGTCTTATCCTTTAATTTTTATTTTATTATTAATGACATAAGCAATTAAGCTAAATTTAATTAACTAATTACAGATTTCCTATTTCCCAACAATTTAAATGGTAATAATTGACATACGATGAAATAAATCTGACATTAATAATTATAGTCTCTATTCTGATTTCGATTGTAATTAATTGTAAATAAAACGTTATATTTTGTTATTCTTGATTCTAATATAAATTAACTTATTAATGTAAGTCATTTCTATTTTGGTAAATATTAATATAAAAAAATTGATATTATCTTCCAATTTTGCCGTCATATTTATCAATATCAGAAATTCATCATAGCTAGGAAGAAATTCCATAAAGGCGATATCCTGAAAGTTAGTTTATGTTACCATTTGATATTTAAGAAAATGGTTAAGCTCAGAGCGGGTGATACCGCTGACTGCTGTGACACCGTTATTGTCAGTAGTAGTATGAATATTAGTTGAAATTATAGATATGACTACTGAAAACACACTTATCCATATCTCTTACTTATAAAGTATTAACGAAAATATCGTTATCCTGAATCAGCTAATCAAAAAACACCAGAATTACCTCTATTTGATTAGATAATTGTCTTTTTTCTTTTATCTTCCCCCTTCATTGGTTGAAAACACACAACAAACCAACAAAACTCATATCCAAAATCTATTAGTTACTAAAGAAATTAGATTCCATTAAATAATCAATAAAACAAATATAAAAAGCCTTTTAGTTTCAAACCAATAGAATAAAATGTGATCCAAAACTCAAACAAAACATCTTTTCATATTCAAAAACCTGAAATCTGACTAGGATAAATCAGCCATTACTTCAGTCTTTGAATTATCTCATCACGAGAGTAATCATTCTGTTAATAGCAAAACTCAGTTACTTATTACTCCTGCCATACTAAGGAGAAAGGCATGAAGAAAAATCAAGTAAATCAGAAGGATCTTGAAAAACTTATTACTTTGATTGGTGGAAAAGAGAATATTGCTTCTGTCAGCCATTGTATTACCCGCCTCAGATTCGTTCTCCATTCACCAGAAAATGCCGATGCCAAGGCCATCGAAGAGCTATCCATGGTAAAAGGGTGTTTTACCAATGCCGGGCAATTTCAGGTGGTTATTGGAACCAATGTAGACATTTATTATAAAGCTCTGCTTGAAAATACGGGGAAACAATCCGTTAATAAAGAAGAAGTTAAACAGGCAGCCCGACAAAATATGAAATGGTATGAAAATGCAATTTCACATTTTGCTGAGATCTTTTTCCCTCTGCTGCCAGCCTTAATCAGCGGTGGGTTAATATTAGGCTTCCGTAACATCATTGGGGATATCCCTTTCAGTGAAGGCAAAACACTCGCCCAGCTATATCCTATCTGGCAAACCATCCATGGTTTTCTCTGGTTGATCGGTGAAGCCATATTCTTCTACCTCCCTGTAGGTATCTGCTGGTCTGCCGTTAAAAAAATGGGCGGAACCCCAGTATTAGGTATTGTTTTGGGCATTACGCTGGTTTCACCACAGTTGATGAATGCTTACCTGCTTGGGCAGCAAACACCGGAAGTCTGGGATTTCGGCTGGTTTGCCATTTCCAAAGTCGGCTATCAGGCGCAAGTCATTCCTTCTCTATTGGCGGGTTTAACGTTGGGATGGATTGAAACTCGGCTGAAAAAATGGGTGCCGGATTATCTTTATCTGGTAATTGTCCCCGTTGTTTCTCTACTGCTGGCGGTCTTCCTTGCCCATACGCTAATCGGCCCGATGGGGCGCGCAATCGGTGATGGGGTCGCTTGGGTCGTCAAGGGCCTGATGACCGGAAGTTTCGCGCCTATCGGTGCTGCCCTGTTCGGCTTTTTCTACGCACCTCTGGTTATTACGGGCGTACACCAAACCACATTGGCAATCGATCTGCAAATGATCCAGAGCACGGGCGGAACCCCCATCTGGCCTATCATTGCGTTATCCAATATCGCCCAAGGCTCTGCCGTTGCCGGCATTATCTGGGCAAGCAAAAAGCAGAAAGAACGCGAGGTTTCGATTCCGGCAGCCATTTCAGCCTATCTCGGCGTTACCGAACCCGCCATGTATGGTATCAACCTGAAATACCATTACCCGATGTTCTGCGCGATGATTGGAGCGGGTCTGGCCGGGCTGGTATGTGGCCTTAATCATGTGACGGCTAATGGCATTGGTGTTGGTGGGATCCCAGGTATTCTCTCTATCAAGCCGCAGTTCTGGATGGTCTACCTTATTGCCATGATCATCGCCATTGTCGTGCCTATGCTGCTTACCGTACTGGTCTATCGCAGAAATGAGCTAACGCATTAATTCCTTAGAGATATTTTTATGACTGAACAGCAACCTTGGTGGTTAGATAGCGTTATCTACCAGATTTATCCGAAAAGTTTTCAGGACAGTACCGGAAGCGGTACAGGTGATATCAATGGGATCACCCAACGGCTGGATTATCTACAGCACCTCGGTGTTGAGGCTATCTGGATCACGCCGTTTTATCCGTCTCCACAAGTTGATAATGGCTATGATGTTGCCGATTACTGCGCCATTAATCCCGATTATGGCTCAATGGAAGACTTTGACAATTTAGTGGAAAATGCCCATCGCCGTGGCATCCGCATTATTTTGGATATGGTCTTTAACCACACTTCAACCGAACATCCGTGGTTTCAGGCTGCACAGGATATCAATAGCCCTTATCGCCAGTTTTATATCTGGCGCGAAGGCTCCAGCGATTCCCTGCCCAATAACTGGAAATCCAAGTTTGGCGGGAATGCGTGGCAGTGGCATGCTGAAAGCCAGCAATATTACCTCCATCTGTTTGCGGTAAAACAGGCTGATTTGAACTGGGAACATGAACCCGTCCGCGCCGAGCTGAAAAAAATCTGTGAGTTCTGGGCAGACCGTGGTGTTGATGGCTTGCGGCTGGATGTGGTTAATCTCGTCTCAAAACAGCAGGATTATCCGAGTGACGATCACGGAGATGGCCGCCGTTTCTATACCGATGGCCCGCGTATTCATGAATTTCTACAAGAAATGAGCCGTGATGTGTTCCAGCCCAAGGGCTTGATGACCGTAGGTGAGATGTCTTCCACAGCGCTTGAGCACTGCCTCCGTTACAGCGCTTTGGATAGCAGTGCGCTGTCCATGACGTTTAATTTTCATCATTTGAAAGTCGATTATCCTAATGGTGAAAAATGGACACTCGCCAAGCCTGACTATATTGCCTTGAAAAAGATTTTCTCAACCTGGCAACAGGGTATGCATCAAAAGGCATGGAACGCGCTTTTCTGGTGCAATCATGATCAGCCTCGCATAGTTTCCCGATTTGGGGATGAACACCAACACCACAGGACGTCAGCCAAAATGCTGGCAATGGTGCTGCACGGTATGCAGGGTACGCCGTATATCTATCAAGGCGAAGAGCTGGGTATGACGAATCCCCACTTTGAGCGTATCGAAGAGTATCGGGATATTGAAAGCCTGAATATGTATCAGGAACGCATTGAGCAAAACATGGCACCAGAGGAGATACTGGCAATTCTGGCGCAGAAATCCCGCGATAACGGCCGGACGCCAATGCAGTGGGATGGTTCAGCCAGTGCCGGCTTTACCTCTGGCACGCCGTGGATAGCACCTTGCGATAATTATCCAGAGCTCAATGCCGAAGCTGCATTGCAGGATAAAGATTCCGTCTTCTATTGCTACCACGAATTGATTAAGTTGCGGAAACAACAACCCATACTGACCTACGGTGATTATCTGGATCTGTTACCCGACCATCCTTCGCTTTGGTGTTATCTGCGTCGCTGGCAGAATCAGGTCATGTTAGTTATCGCGAATTTAAGTGATGAAAACCAGCGATGGTCTCCAGAATCTTCTCTCACAGATAAAGAATGGCAGGTATTAATAAGTAATTATCCATCGCCTTCCTCAATGGAAAAAGAGATATCCATTAAACCTTATGAGTCAATATACTTGATTGCTGCTCAATAATTTTATTTATTCATTATTAATCGACTAAAAATAAAACCTCGTCCGAATAGGACGAGGTAAATTCACATCATTATTCATTGCAATATTGACCAAAATTCTCTGTTAATATTTAATTAATTACACGCATGAGAATTCTCTGGAAAAAACCCAGGGAATGGCACGGCCACAAAACCTGTGCCATACTTTTTCAATCTCAAACTGGGAGGTAATATGCTATGTCTTACTTAAAATGTTTGAATTATTTTGGTACCGGTTGCCTTCTCTTTTCCGCATTCGTACAAGCACAATCGCCATCGTCCCAATTGTCTACAAGCCAACAAAAATACCTGCAACAGCAAATAGATAAACAAATGACAGATAAATCAGCGGCCAAAGAGGTAGAAGACTGGTCAGATACTAAAAAAGTAGCCGAGTTTATTTGTAGGCCTTTAGCGCTCTCTGTTATTCAACGGAAGCACAAAGAGGCTGACAAAGTGTTTCTCGGTGATGAATCACCAAACAGTATAAGATTGATTGATTCCCGGCTCATAGGTACGGGGATGTATCGCAACGGCATTGGCTGGAAAAATATTAGATTCTCCTGCGAACTGGACTCTAAAACAGGCAAAGCGCTGTCATTCAAACTGTTAAAAGCATTGCCACCGCAATTACAGACTGGGCCAGGGCCTGTGATCCTTCCTAAAAAAGGGCAGTAGATGAGATATACATTACTTATGCTGCTTATTCTGTCTCCCCTTAGTCTGGCCGCCAGTTTTGATTGTGCAAAAGCCAAAGCGCCAGATGAGAAAGCAATCTGTACTGATCATCGGCTTAATGATCTGGATATAGAAATGAGCGTCAAATATCATTTCCTACGAGGGTTATTTGCTATGGGCATATCGGGTGAAATGCATGGCAGCCAAAAGGCTTGGCTGAAGCAACGCCAGAAGTGCAAAGGCGATAAAACATGCCTGCTACAAAGTTATCACCAGCGTATTAACCAACTTGATACAGTTTATAACTCAATCCAGAAACCGATATAGTCATCCCCTTCGTCTTTCAGGTTGCAACCAGCAAAGCAGAAACTTGAAAGACGGAGGGGATAAACTCATCCTTCCCCTTATCCAATCAAGCCAACGGCAATAATAATATAATATAAATTTAAGAAATTAATATATAAAGCGATCTTATTACACTCAAAAATCATCCTATTCATGGCAATTATCAAAACACTAACGATATAAAAAATAAAGAAAACAGCATAAATAAATAATAATGTAAAAATATTCTATTTAAATAAGCTATATTTAACTAATTTAAAAAATATTGGATTTTATAAATGATTTCCCCCTGCATACTATACTTATTGGTGCAGTTGAAAAATATATTGGGCCAAATATTAATGCCCAGAAATGAACGTAGTTAACCTACCCGATGTTCATTTTTGCTGTAGGTTGTTCAATATAGTGACAGCAACTGCATGATGACAAAGCGTAATTTTTTCACAGAGAATCTCCTATGTTCAGATTACAAGAAAATTCCACTGAAATACAAAAAACACCCTGTCAATAAATTGAATTATTTTGCTGAAGTAAAAAGACAGTAATAGACAAAAAGTGGCGGAAGATCACAGGAGTTGAACCTGTCGGGAGCCGCTGGCGGCTCCATCTGGATTTGAAGCCCAGCCGCCCCACCGGGGGCGATGATCTTCCATAAGGAAAACGATGAAGAGCAGGGATTATAGCGCGTCCCACGAAACATCTAAACTCATTCGTCATCTCACAGATCTCTGATATAAAAAGACCCCGATTATCCGCATAAAAGTGCGGCATCAGCATTGAACTCGCTGTATCTTATCCCCATCTTATCGACAACAACCCATTGGGATATAGCGGTTTATATACCCAAACATACAACTAAGGCGCTCACTATGACTAACCCGTTACTGACTCCTTCTGTATTGCCCAAATTCGCTGCCATTGAGCCAAAACATGTCGTGCCAGCCGTGAAAGAGACGTTAGCCAACTACCGTCAAGTGATTGAGAAAGTTCTGGCCGGAAATGTCACATTTACTTGGGATAATCTGTGCCAGCCAATTTCTGAAGCGAAAGATCATCTTTCCCGCGTGTGGTCTCCTGTTGATCATCTCAATGCGGTCAAAAATAGCCCAGAACTTCGCGAAGCCTATGAACAAAGCCTGCCCCTGATTTCTGAGTTCGAAACTTGGATGGGGCAGCACGAAGGATTATATCAGGCTTATAAGGCTCTGAAAGAGAGCGAAGCCTTTAAAGCACTATCTCAGCCACAGCGTAAAGCTATCGAAAATACGCTGCGTGATTTTGAGTTGTCTGGCATTGGTCTGCCGAAGGAAAAACAGAAACGCTACGGTGAGATTTCCGCCCGTTTATCTGAGCTTGGCTCTCAGTTCGGCAATAATTTGCTGGATGCCACGATGGGATGGACCAAGCTGATCACTGATGAGTGCGATCTGGAGGGTATGCCTGACAGTGCCAAAGCCGCCGCCAAAGCCGCTGCCGAAGCTAAAGGGTTAGAGGGCTGGTTGCTGACACTGAATGGGCCAAGCTATCTGCCGGTCATGACCTATGCCGATGACAGTGAACTGCGCCAGGAAATGTATTACGCCTATACGACCCGCGCTTCTGAGCAAGGGCCAAATGCCGGTCAGTGGGATAACAGTGCCGTCATGACGGAAATTCTCGCACTGCGCCATGAGCTCGCACTATTGCTGGGTTTCAAAAACTATGCTGAAAACTCTCTAGCCACCAAAATGGCTAAAACACCTAAGCAAGTACTCGATTTCCTGAACGATCTGGCCAACCGCGCCCACGGTCAAGGCGAAAGAGAACTGGAAGAACTCACTGATTTTGCCGAATCACACTATTGGGTCGATGAGCTGGAAGCGTGGGATCTGGCCTATTATAGTGAAAAGCAGAAACAACATGATTTCTCTATCAGCGATGAGCAACTTCGCCCTTATTTCCCTGAACAACGTGCCATTGAAGGTCTGTTTGAAGTTATACGCCGCATTTATGCGATTACCGCTAAAGAGCGCCGCGATGTAGAAACATGGCATCCTGATGTTCGTTTCTTTGAACTGTATGATGAAAAACAGACATTGCTCGGTAGTTTCTATCTGGATCTCTATGCCCGTGAGCATAAGCGGGGTGGCGCATGGATGAACAGTTATGTCGGCAGAATGCGTCATACTTCCGGCGAATTACAGACGCCTGTCGCTTATCTGACCTGTAACTTCAATAAGCCGGTTGGCGATCAGCCCGCACTGTTTACTCACAATGAAGTGACAACGCTGTTCCATGAATTTGGTCATGGCCTGCACCATATGCTGACCCAGGTTGAAACGTTAGATGTTGCGGGTATCAACGGTGTACCGTGGGATGCCGTTGAAATGCCAAGCCAGTTTATGGAGAACTGGTGCTGGGAGCCAGAAGCACTGGCGTTTATCTCCGGCCACTATGAAACGAAAGAACCTCTGCCGAAAGAGATGTTGGATAATATGCTGGCCGCCAAGAATTATCAGGCAGCGATGGCCATCCTGCGCCAGTTGGAATTCGGTCTGTTTGATTTCCGCCTGCACGCTGAATATGACCCGGCAAAAGGTGCGCAAATCCTGCCAACCTTGCAGTCAGTGAAAAAACAGGTCGCAGTTGTGCCATCACCGGAATGGGGACGCTTCCCCAACACCTTCAGCCATATTTTTAACGGTGGCTATGCGGCTGGCTATTACAGTTATATGTGGGCCGATGTTCTGGCTGCGGACGCTTATTCCCGCTTTGCCGAAGAGGGAATTTTCAATCGCACAACCGGGCAGTCTTTCCTCGATAATATCCTGACCCGTGGCGGTTCAGAAGACCCAATGGCGCTGTTTGTACGCTTCCGTGGTCGCGAGCCGAAACTGGATGCAATGCTGAAAAGCTCTGGTATCAGTGGATAATAACCTGTGAAGATTTGTTTAATCTGTGAACAAGGCGCTGATAACAGCGCCTTATCTCAATTGGCTGAACGCTGGAATCTGGTTCATGATGAAGATTCCGTCATGGCGCTGGTCTTGACACCTGAACGGCTGGAACTGCACAAACTCGATGAGCCAAAGCTGGGCGGTATTTATGTCGATTTTGTTGCCGGCACGATGGCACATCGCCGCCGTTTTGGGGGTGGCCGTGGTGAGGCCGTCGCCAAGGCTGTCGGCATCAAGAAAGGTTATCTGCCCACAGTTGTCGATGCTACCGCTGGGTTGGGGCGCGATGCCTTTGTGCTGGCGTCCATCGGTTGTCAGGTCAGAATGTTGGAACGCCATCCGGTGGTAGCAGCACTGCTGGATGACGGCTTACAGCGCGGCTATCAGAATGAAGAGATTGGTAGCTGGCTGAAAGAACGTATGACGCTGATCCACACCTCAAGCATTACGGCCTTGACGGATATTACACCGCCACCTGATGTCGTTTATCTCGATCCCATGTATCCCCATCGGCAAAAAAGCGCGCTGGTCAAAAAAGAGATGCGCGTTTTCCAATCATTAGTGGGCGCCGATGAAGACGCGGACGGTTTGCTGGAGCCCGCCCGTGCGCTAGCAAAACGGCGGGTTGTGGTAAAACGGCCTGATTATGCGGAACCGCTGGCAGGGGTTAAGGCTTCCGCAGCGATTACCACCAAAAATCATCGTTTCGATATTTATCCTTGTTAATCGATACGGCTGCGATTAAAAAAACAAGCCCCGTGTTTATACATGGGGCTTATCCGCCAAAACATCATTGATTACATGAGAATTACAAAATCCCCTGCGACAGCATCGCATCAGCCACTTTGACAAAGCCAGCGATGTTCGCGCCCTGTACGTAGTTGGTCTGCTTACCTTCCCCGCCATATTCTACGCAGGCATGGTGGATATCGAGCATAATGTGGTGTAAGCGCACATCAACTTTCTCTGCTTTCCAACTCAGACGAGCTGCGTTCTGAGCCATTTCAAGACCGGACGTTGCAACACCTCCCGCATTGGCTGCTTTGCCCGGTGCAAACAAGACGCCTGCTTCAAGGAAAGCGTCAGTGGCAGAAATGGTCGCAGGCATGTTCGCCCCTTCCGCGACGACTTTCACGCCGTTTTTGATCAGCGTCTTCGCCGCATCCAGATCCAATTCATTCTGGGTAGCGCAAGGCAATGCGATATCGACAGGTATTGACCACGGATCCTGGCCTTTCAGGAAGGTTAATCCGCGCTCTTTGGCATACTCTTCCACACGGCCGTAGCGTTGATTTTTAATCTCTTCGAGATGAGCCAGTTTCTCCGGCGTGAAGCCTTCTTCATCCAGCACAGTGCCGCCTGAATCCGATACTGTGACGACTTTCGCCCCCAGTTCCATACATTTTTCGATGGTATATTGGGCAACATTCCCCGCGCCAGAGACCGATACCCGCATCCCTTCCAGCCCCATGCCGTGGCGTTTGAGCATCTCATGGGTGAAATAAACCAGACCGTAACCTGTGGCTTCAGGGCGGATCAGGCTGCCACCAAAAGAGAGTTCTTTACCGGTGAAAACACATGCCGTATTGTTGGACAGTTTTTTCATCATACCTGCCATAAAGGCCACTTCTCGGCCTCCCACGCCAATATCTCCGGCAGGAACATCGGTATCTGGCCCCAGATGGCGATAAAGTTCTGTCATCAATGCCTGACAGAAACGCATCACTTCCCCGTGGCTTTTACCTTTGGGATCGAAATCAGAACCCCCTTTTGCGCCGCCCATTGGCAGTGTCGTCAACGCATTTTTCAAGGTCTGTTCAAAACCAAGGAATTTCAGGATAGAAAGGTTAACAGAAGGGTGAAAACGCATCCCTCCCTTAAATGGCCCAATGGCAGAATTGAACTGTACCCGCCATGCACGGTTGACCTGTACTTTACCCTGATCATCGACCCAACAGACACGGAACTGGATAACTCTTTCCGGTTCTATCAGACGTTCCAATAGGCTTTGCTCACGATATTGCGGATTTTGTTGAAGAAAAGGCCAGAGTGATGTCAACACTTCCCGCACTGCCTGCAAATATTCCGGTTGATGTGGGTTGTGAGACTGAATCGAATCAAGAAATGAGACCAAAGAGGGTGAAATATTCATTTAGGGCTTCCTTTTGTCATTCAGAGGTGATGTCCCCCAGCCATTTTCCATATTATTTTTTTGTCGAAAATGTGAGGTAATTGTGGTTTGCTTTCTGAATATACCACTTTCTTACGCTTAAATTTCAACAACTATTTTTATAAGTTTCCTTAAAAATAGTTTTGACAATTTCCAAAACAGTCTCATCATCTTTTCTTCAGACAAAAAAATCGCCTGCATAAGCCGGCGATTTTATAGAATAAAATTTCAACCGTAGATTATTCTTCATCACGCAAAGGCACGATCAGCATATCAACATGAACGGTGTTAATGAGCTGACGGGCTGACGACATCAACTTGCTCCAAAAATCCTGATGATGACCACACACGACCAAATCCATATCGTATTGCTTGATAGCATCAACAAGAACCTGCCCTAAGTCACCGCAACCACTCAATGTTTCCTGGATCTCATAGTCTGCATTGACAGACAGATCTTTCAGAGCATTGCGAGTTTCATCCGCGATACGCTGCTGCATATCGCCAAGATTCACATCAATCAGACCGGTATAAAGATCGGAGTAGTTAACATCAACATGGATCAAGGAAACTTTGGCATTGTACGGTTTCGCCATTGAAACAGCTTTTTCTACCAAAATCTGACTTTCTGGAGATAAATCAACCGCAATAAGAATATGTTTGTAAGCCATAAGTGAACTCCTTCCATAATGCTGATTAAATGGATTGGCAACACTAAAACGCCACGATTTGATGTTTTATACTATAACTGCTCAATATATCTTTTTAGTGTTGTTTTGATCACAACTTATCATTTTATTTTCTTAACTATATGAAAATATGGATATCTCATTTGAACATCACAACAAGATTAAGGGAGGGGAAGTATGTTCAATATTATTGCATTCTTCTGGGCAGTTAGCCTTGTCGGTATTGTTAACGTGATCCGCTGCTTATCTTCGCTCCGCGTATTGCTGTCAATCTTGCGCCAATCAGATCCGATGCTATATCAATCCGTTGATGGTAATGGTTTTTTTACAACCCACGGTCAATTCAATAAACATATTCGACTGGTACACTATATCAATTCACAAGGTTATCTCACCCATCACGACACCAATGTCATCTTTATCTGCGAAAGGTTACGGAAGCAATTTTTATTGACGGGAATGTTATGTGGAGCTGTTGTGCTATGTCTGATAGCCATGGCAATTTGAAGTGGGCCTGAAAGTAACAAGAAGGGAATAAAAAGGGTTAGCTTACTGGAATACAGTCGCTAACCCTTTTTCTAAAACATCATTAGATCAGTTGCAGGGCAATCCAATACAAAATGCCTGATAATCCAATTGAAATAGGTAATGTTAGTACCCACGCCAGCATGATGTTCTTAATGGTCTTGCTTTGAACACCACCACCATCAACCAGCATCGTACCTGCTACCGCAGAAGAGAGTACCTGTGTCGTGGACACTGGCATACCCGTATAACTGGCAACCCCGATGGAAACGGCAGCCGTGACCTGAGCAGAAACACCTTGAGCATAGGTCATGCCTTTTTTGCCAATTTTTTCACCTATGGTAACAGCAACACGTTTCCAGCCTACCATTGTGCCCAGAGACAAGGCGAGTGCCACAGCAATGATGATCCACATCGGGGCATATTCAACGGTATTCAGCAAATCCTTGCGTAGTTTATTCAGGAAACGGGCATCTTCAAGACTGGTCTCAGACAGTTTAGCCACATCACCCGCCGTATCAGCAGCGCACATCAACATACGGCGCATATTGTTACGTTGGTCTGGGGTCAACTCACTGAAGTTCTGAATACTTCCCAGCATCACAGCAGCCGTATTCAGCACATTCTGCGCTTGTGCGTTATCGCAATGGAGCATCTGATCCACCGGAACTTCTACTGAAGAAGCGGCCGGGGTCAGCTCAATAGCATGGGAAAGTGCCGGGCCGTGCTGCACATAATACTTTTGCAAAGAGGCAACGGCATCATGGGTACGGGTAATGTCATAGCTCGTTGAGTTCATATTGACCACGAAGCCGGCAGGCGCGACACCTATCAGCACAAGCATGATCAAGCCGATACCCTTCTGCCCGTCATTTGCACCGTGGGAGAAACTAACCCCTACAGCAGAAAGAATCAGCGCAGTCCGTGTCCAGAATGGAGGTTTACGTTTACCATCCTGTTTTTCACGTTCAGCAGGCGTCATATGGATACGACGACGTTTTTTAGTACCACTCCAGTAACGGCGCAGTAAAAATACCATCGCTCCAGCGATCGCCAAACCAACGATAGGAGACAGGATCAAGGACATGAAAATCTGTATCATCTTGGTGATATTCAGCGCATCAACTACCGAAGAATCGGTCACGATCGCATTGGTCAGACCGATGCCGATAATGGAACCAATCAACGTATGGGAGCTGGATGCCGGAATGCCGAAATACCATGTGCCCAAATTCCAGATAATTGCCGCCAGCAGCATGGAGAAAACCATCGCCAAGCCGTGAGTAGAACTGACATTTAACAGAAGATCTGTAGGCAATAGATGCACAATCGCATAAGCGACACTTAACCCACCAAGGAGAACACCCAAAAAGTTAAAAACCCCTGCCATGACAACGGCAAACTGCGAACGCATCGCGCGGGTATAAATAACAGTTGCTACTGCATTTGCGGTATCATGAAACCCATTGATGGCTTCATAGAAAAGCACAAACAACAGAGCAAGTACTAACATTAGGCTGGTATAAAAATCCAGGCCAGTAAACAGATGTAGCATAAACGTTAAGCCAGTTAGTAGGACATGAACGCGGCGCATTATCAGTGACAAATGCGAGCGGGAAAAGAGAAATATGACCTTTTTTCGATTTAATGACAATGAAATGACAGTCAACCTGTTATTTTTATCAATTATATCAAGTTGTTATTCAAATTTAATATTTTGATATTTTTTTGACAAAAAATAACTTTTTACGATAAAAAGTTAAACCAAATATATCTTTTTCTCCGTAGTTCGCGGACAGTCCCCCACGATAAAGTACATTTCCTGCAAAATAACTCGGCCAAAAGAGACAAACGAATGGAAAAATTTGATGTAGTGATTATTGGTGCTGGCGCGGCCGGTTTGTTTTGTGCGGCTCAGGCAGGGCAAGGGGGGTTAAACGCTCTGGTTCTGGATAACGGCAAAAAAGCAGGTCGCAAAATTTTGATGTCCGGTGGCGGACGCTGTAATTTCACCAATATGTACACTGAACCTGCCGCGTATCTTTCTGCCAATCCGCATTTTTGTAAGTCAGCACTCGCTCGCTATACCCAATGGGATTTTATTGGCCTCGTTCAACGACACGGGATCGCCTATCACGAGAAAGCCTTAGGTCAACTTTTCTGTGATGACTCTGCTCAACAGATTATCGACTTGCTTTTGAAAGAGTGTGAGGCAGGTCAGGTGACTGTCCGGTTACGCAGCGAAGTGACACAAGTCGAAAAAGACGAGCAGGGTTTTGTGATTACGACGGCAGGGAAAAAAGTAAGCACACACTCACTTGTTGTAGCATCTGGTGGCCTGTCCATGCCTGGATTGGGCGCGTCTCCTTTGGGTTATCGCATTGCGGAACAATTCGGCCTCAATATCTTGCCTACCCATGCAGCACTGGTTCCTTTTACCCTGCATAAACCGTTATTGGAACAACTACAAACACTCTCAGGTGTTGCGGTTCCTTCAATTGTTACCGCGAAGGACGGCACAGTATTCAGAGAAAATATCCTGTTTACTCATCGCGGACTTTCCGGCCCCGCTATTTTGCAGATTTCCAGCTATTGGCAACCCGGTGAATATGTGAGTATTAACTTACTCCCTGATATGGATCTGGGTGCGTTTTTGGATAAAGAGCGGGAATCCCATCCTAATCAGAGTCTAAAGAACACATTGGCTAAATTGCTGCCTAAACGTTTAGTGGAGTGTTTGCAGTCTCTTGAGCAATTGCCGGATGTTTCCCTAAAGCAGCTTAATCCTGCTCAGAAAAAGGAACTGATCGCTACCCTGCAATGCTGGCAGGTACAGCCGAATGGCACTGAGGGATATCGTACAGCGGAAGTGACGATGGGTGGCGTGGATACGAATGAGCTGTCGTCAAAAACAATGGAGTCTCATAAGGTGAAGGGGCTGTATTTTATTGGTGAGGTTGTCGATGTAACCGGCTGGCTGGGGGGATATAACTTCCAATGGGCGTGGAGTTCCGCGTGGGCTTGTGCACAGGCGCTGTTGTGTTGTGTAGAAACAATAAAGTTAGCCCGTAAGCAATAAAGTCTGCCCGTAAGGCTTGCATAGTGTCATTTTCAGAAGACGACTGTACCAATTGACAGGACCAAAAGCCTAGTGTGCATATGACTTCTGACATTCCGTGCAATCGTCTTCTGAAGATGACTGTGGCACTTAGGTGATGATCATAATGTACATGACAGACAGGTGATGATCCAAGGAAGAAATGAACTGATTCTCGGTGTGAAAGATAAAACCTATTATCAAAAACTGGATGGGTTTCATGTTTTGGATAAACCACTGCCTGCCAAAAAAATCTGTACTCTGCTTAAGAGGAGAATTCCTTTCGTACAAACACTTATCAGGCTTAAAGATGACGAAAAGCTTCTGAAATAACGGCTTGATTGCAAGCCTCTACAATGACTTGTTAGGTCAGCGAACCGGAAGCCTTATCATGAGGCTTCCGGTTCTGTCGCCACGTTTCACCACGAAAAAGTCAAGAGTTAATCATAGCAACTAACTATTTAATTCATAACCGGATTTTCAATATGAAAGCCAATTTTATTATAACAATACATATTTTTTATGTTTTACAGCAACTGGGTAATCCTTTTTGTTGAACAAATATTGAATATTGCATTGTATTATGCAGCCAATGATAAAGAAACAAGCTATCGGTAACACGTTTATTAAAATGAAATTAAAAATAAAATTTATTTTTAATAGTCTGCATCAGACTCAATTATGTGTTTATAGCTTATATATGAGGGAGTTTTGCAAAAGCAAAATAAAATTATATGTTTGAAAATTTTTATGATGGTAAAAACATCCAATTTTGGGATGAATTAGCAAAAATTCATTTTGATAAATCTGATTACAACATTGATAGTTATGATCCACAAAAATATAAATTAAAAAGCATTGAGATGTCTGAATTAGGAAATTTAACAGGAAAAAAAGTCCTTCATTTACAATGTCATATTGGGTTAGATAGTTTTGCTATTGAAATGTTAGGTGCAAATGTAACAGCAATTGATTATTCTTCTGTAGCCATTGATACTGCAAAATGCATTAAAAGAAAATTTGGTTTAAAAACAAAACTTTATTGTGCTAACGTTTATGATTTATCTTCTCTTAATTTAGGGGAGTTTGATTTTATTTTTACCTCTTATGGAGTTATCATTTGGATTCAGCATTTAAATTTGTGGGCTAAAACAATATCCTCGCATTTAAAATCTGGTGGTGAATTTATTATTATTGATGAGCACCCTTTTGCTCGTATGCTCAGCAATCCTAGCCAGGACAATACATCGTTCAATAACTCATTTATTTCCTTCCATCATCTATCCGGTGATCCGATTAAGGCTAATTATAAATATTCTTATGCAAACAGGGATGTTCTATTAAAGAATCAAGAGCAATACGTTTATTTCCATAGCCTATCTGAGATAATAACAAGTTTAATAAACGAAGATATGCAATTAATGAAATTTAAAGAATTTGATAAAAGTTTCTACAAAGCGTTCTCACAGCTATTTGAAAATGAAGAAGGATGGTGGTGTTTTGAACATAACACCACCTCGATTCCACTAATGTTTTTATTAAGAGTAAAAAACATTAAAAACAGTTAGAATAGAGAAATTATCATGAAAGAAATAGTATTAGCAATTAATATACCTATTTTGGTCGATGGGTCGGTGACTTATGATGGAAATGTCGTATTAGCTGATAGAAATCAGGTTATTATGGCGATTGCTGAAGAACGAGTTTCAAAGAAAAAGTATGATGGACAAGTGACTAATGCAGTAAAAGAAATTTTATACAGAAACAAATTGACATTAGATGATCTCTCCGCAATTTCTGTAGTTAGTTTCGGGCAACCTATGACCTCCTCAGGTGCGATGGCCAATAATCTTAAAAAATATCTTGATAGTTTATTTCTCGGATTCGAAAAAATTCATATTGTGAAATCTCATCATGTAGCCCATGCTATGAGCGCTGTTTGCCAAACTGATGTTAAGCGTGCATTGGTTGTTGTCGCTGATCATACCGGTAATATTATTGGTGAAATAACTGATACGAAAGTTTTGGAAAATAATTCAGCTGAACAGGTCAGTTATTATTTGTATGAAAATAACGACTTGAAATTGCTTGCTCAGGACAATACACAACCTTGCGATCAGGGATATGGTCGGTTTTATGGTGATGTGACTTGTTATCTAGGATTTGACAGCTATCGTGAGTCAGGAAAAACAATGGGACTGGCTTCATTTGGTGATCCTGCCGTTTTTTCATGTTATCCGGCATTTACTGAGACGAAAACTGGTGTTGTGTCTGAATTAAAAGATGAGAACTATGTTTATGATTGTACAAAAGACATTCAAAATTGGTTCAGAAAACAAGGAGTCCATATTCCTGAAAGGCGTCATAAAGCCGGCGTTATTCGTCCCTTTGATATGCACCTCGCGGCATGGGCTCAGGATCAACTACAAAAATCAATTATCAATCGAGTAAAAGAATTAATCAATAAATATCATATCGATACAGTATGTGTTACTGGCTGTGTGGCAATGAATTCTGTGATGAACCGTAAATTAGAAGAAGAATTGAATATCAATGTTTATGTTCCTCCTTCACCTGGTGATGCTGGATTAGCGCTTGGGGCCGCAGCGGAGTATTTTTGGAAGCAAGATAAAAAAATACCTAAATTTAATTCTTCACCTTATTTAGGTCCTGTTTATTCAGAAGATGAAATTTTAGAAAGTATTTTCTCTTATAAAAATGAATTTGTCACTCAAAAAGTAAATGACCCTGAATATCAAGCTGCACGGATGATTGCTAATGGTAAAATAATAGGCTGGTTTCAGGATCGTAGTGAATATGGCCCCAGAGCTTTAGGTAATCGTAGCATCCTTGCTTCTGCATCTAACAGTTGGACAAAAGAAATACTCAATAGTCAGATTAAATTACGTGAATGGTTCAGACCTTATGCTCCTGTGGTTTTAGAGGAAAAGGCGGATATTTATTTCAACATGTTGTCTCCCGTGCCTTATATGATGAAAGTAGCTCCTGTGAAAGCACAAGCAAGACTTGATATACCTGCTTGTATCCATGTAGATGGAACAGCGAGATTACAAACTGTCTCTGCTACTTCGAATCAAAAATTTTATAACCTTATTAAAGAATTGGATAAAATAACGGGTATACCAGTAGTACTCAATACCAGTTTTAATTTAGCAGGAATGCCTATTGTAGAGTCCCCAGTTGATGCTATTAATTGTTTTAGACAATCAATAGGCATGGATGCACTATTCATTGGTAATTATTGCTTAGAAAAAAACACATTATTTAATAAAAATATTTAAATGAGTTATTTATGCTAAATAGTAATCATACGGTCAATCTGTTATTGATTGGCTTTGGTCCACATAGCAAGAGAATATATTATCCATTACTGGAAGATGCAATGGATGATCCTAAATTAAATTTATGTGCAGCTGTGGATTTGATATCGGAAAAGAAAAATATAGAATTATACTTATCTGGGAAAATGTTGCAGCCAGAAGTCACTTATTTAAATAATGTTAATAATAATCAAGATGAATTAAGTTTGGATGTTCAAATAGTATTGAATGAAATTGTGAAAAAACACGCTATTAATGGTGTTATTATTGCAACTGAACCTCTGGCCCATATTGAATATGCAAAATGGGCTCTGAACTCTGGGTTATCTATTTTGATGGATAAACCAATATCTTCTTATGAAGATATTTCAACATCCATTGACAAATCAATAAAAATTGCAGAAGACTATCATCTTCTTAATTCTCTGTATCAGAAAAAACAATGTGAAAATCCATATCAAGTTTTTTCTTTAATGGCTCAACGTAGATATCAAACATCCTTTGATATCATAAAAAAATATCTTTCAGAATGTTTTTTTATGACAAATTGCCCAGTCACAAATGTACAAACTTTTCATTCTGATGGGCAATGGCGTATGCCAACGGAAATTATAGAACAACATTATCATCCTTATAATCAAGGTTATGGGAAGTGTTCACATAGTGGTTATCATTACTTTGATATTATCCCCTTTGTATTAGAATCTGCTATTAGTGAAGAAAAACAATACGACAATATTGACGTTTTTGCGACAGCAGTCCGTCCTAAGGATGTTCTCAGCCAGTTTAGTTTAAATGATTACCGAAAATTATTTGGTCAGCATACCTTTGATAAGGCTAATCACTATGATGAAAGCCAATTGGATTCTCTCTTAGGTGCTTTTGGTGAAATCGATTGTTGCAGTAATATTTCCTTTAAACATGGCGATAAAATAATTACTACTGCTTCGATAAATTTGTGTCACAATGGATATTCACAGCGAAATTGGGTAACGGCCGCTGGCCGGGATCTTTATAAAGGTAATGGGCGCGTTGCTCATGAGTCTCATGTTTTTCAGCAAGGCCCATTTCAATCCATTCACTTTCATTCATATAAATCAAATGAGTCTCCAGTTGCAAATTATCGTATAGGGACGAAAGAACATCTAGAAATCTATATTTTTCGCAACCATAAAATGCTTGGGGGGGAACATATTGAAGTTTTCAATATTGATGACATTATTGCAATAGAAGGTGGACGAAAAGGAATAAAAGGAAAAGCTAAAGGCAAAGCGTTTTACGAATTCATCTCAGGGATAAGAGGTGAAATTGCTGCGTCGAATATGGTTTCTGATTTTAGTAAACATGAAATTGGATCTACATTGACATCAGCAATTTATCAGTCCATATCCCATCAATATCATCGGTTAAATCCTCTGATTAATCGTTGTTTTCACATTAAACAAAATGTTCCTAAAACAGAAGAGCAGATTTATTGATGGTAAAGAAAAACAGTATTGTAATGCAGTTTGTCTGGTTGATTCCGCTGGTAATTGCTGCCCCCTTAGGATTGGATATCTGTTTGCCTAGTATACCGATGATATCTCGTGAATTAGGCAGTTTACCTGAGATGAATCAATGGTTGATTAGTGGATTTATACTGTGTTTGAGCTTCAGTCAGCTGTTTTTCGGGCCGATGGTCGATCAGTTCGGCTCTCAACGTGTGTTGCTATGCGGGGGGGCTTTTTATGTGTTAGGAAGTATTAATGTGTATTTTATTCATAGTTTTCCTTTGCTCATAGTATTGCGCTTGATTCAGGGGTGTGGTGCAGGAGCTATGTATGTTGCTATTTTCGCTAGTGTTCCTATTCGCTTCAAGGGGGCAGAAGTAGGAAAAGTATTTAGCATGCTTAATGGAGTGATCAGTCTGGTGCCTATACTGGCCCCAATGATAGGAGGAAAACTAGCTGTACATTATGGCTGGCGATCTGACTTTTATGTCTTGGGGGGGGTCGGGTTATTATGTTGTCTTCTTGCCTTATGGAAACCATTACCGAAAAGGCATAGAAATACTTCTCTTTTGTTGGTAAAGATATTTTCAGGATATTTAGAGGTATTGCGTCACCCTAAATTTTTACTTGGATGTTTGACGAGTAGCTTTGGATTCGCCACTCAATTGATCTTCTTTTCAAGCTCCCCCGTAGTTCTTATTGAAACCCTAAATATCCCAGTTGACCGGTTTGGTTATTATTTTGCTATTAATGCAATTGCCATCACTGTTGGCAGCTTGCTAACTGCTCGATTATTAGGGCGAGGAAAAGATATCGCCATGTTGTATGGTGGAGCTCTATTATTATTGTTGGCTATGATTGGTTTTGTCTTGACCATTTATCTTTTAAAAATATCAGTTTGGTCGTATCTTATTTCAGCTACATTGGGAAGTTTGGGATTTGCCATATTGCTTGGTACTGGGACAACTATTGCTTTATCTCCATTTAGTCATTTATCTGGACGAGCTTCTGCATTAATCGCGACAATACAAATGTCATTTTCATCATTAATTGCCTGGATTGTTATGAGGTATTGGAGTAGTGATTGGTTATCAATGATAATTACGTATTTTCTGTTAGCCTCTGCGATTTTGGCGGTGATATATATATATCGGATTAATAATCCTAAGAGCTCTCAATGATAATTTATGATTTTTTTAAAGCATTTTTCCTTAAATTGGCATAATAGCGGGATCTTATATGACTTACGATTTCGATGATGTGATTGATTTTTCTAAATCTCATCTACTCAAATGGGAATATCCGTCACCTTATTTGCCATCCAATACAGATGAAGCACCTCTCCCGTTATGGATTGCTGATATGGATTTTCAATGTCCTATTGAAGTGCGAAATGCGCTCCATAACTCTATAAACCAAGGAGTTTTTGGTTATAGCAAAGCAAGTGACAGTCTTTTTGAGGCTATTATGCAATGGCAATTGCAGCACCATCGCTGGCCAGTAAAAGAAGAATGGATCATACAGAGTCCGGGTGTTGTGAACAGCTTGAGTTTAATTATTCAAACTTTTACTAAATTGGGAGATGAAATTTTAATTCAACCACCGATTTACAGCCCCTTTTATCAGTGTGCCTTATTGAATGGAAGGCGGATAGTAACAGCACCATTAGTTGAAAAAGAATTGGGATACACACTGGATCTTGATGTATTTGAGGCAGCCATTACCCCCAACACGAAGCTGTTTTTTTTATGTAATCCTCATAACCCAACTGGATACGTATGGAATAAAGATGAATTAACCGCAATGGGGGATATTTGTTTACGGCATGGCATAATGATCATCTCTGATGAAATACATCAAGACTTGATCCTTTCTACAGATAAAAATTATTTGCCTTTTGCTAACATCTGTGATGAATTTTCTGATACCTGTATTACTTGTACGTCCCCTAGTAAAACATTCAATATGGCAGGATTACAGACTTCTAATTTGTTTATTGCCAATAAAAAAATCCGCAAAAAACTAAAACACACTTATACATGTTGTTCATTACACATCCCCAATAGATTAGGACTCGTTGCCTGTGAAGCAGCCTATCGTTATGGGGCATCATGGTTGGCTGAGTTATTGAGATATTTACGTGACAATCGGATGTTATTACAACAATGTCTTGGGCAACTTTCTAAAGTTAGACTTTTCGATGCAGATGCTCTTTATCTTGGTTGGATGGATTTCAGAAACAGTGGCATTGCACCAGAAAATTTGCAACATGAGTTACTTAACCGTGCTCATTTATGGTTGGATGATGGAATAAAATTTGGTGCAGATTATGCCGGATTTGCCAGAATCAATTTTGCGTGCTCCCGCTCAACAATAGATACAGCTATTCAGCGATTGAACCGACTCTTTGAGTAAAAACTATATTTGAGATATGCTATTGTTATAACACTACATTTTCAGAAGGCGACTGCACCAATTGACAGGGCTTAACACTCGATGTGCAGATGATTGGTTCTGTCGCATTAAGCGGTCATCAGGTAATGCAGACGTTTGAACACTTTTCGTATTAAAGATATGCTCAGCTTACAGAGTAAAAGACAGAATATTACCTGACCTCACCTTAATGCGACAGAACCCCTTAAATAAGAGCGGCAAGTAACATAACAAACAAAAAATCAACGAAAATAGTGTCTTACATGTCGATTATATCTAAAATCAATCAATTATAAGTAATTTCAAAATAAACAGCATTGTAGTCTAAGCCTTTCATCACTATGTTTTAATATGGGAAACGAGTTAGCACTAAATATTATCCACTGACCTTAACGGATCGCTGAATATGAATAGAGTCCTGAATGTATGCGTGGCGCTGTGTCTTACAGTGATTCCAGTTGAAGCAGTAAAGGCAGATATTACTGCGCCGATTGTTTACCTTGAGCATGTAACTCCTTCTGTTTCGCTCAATATCAATGGTAAAGAAGTTAATAAGCTTTCAATTGATACTGGGGCATCCGGTGCCTTTTATCTCCCTCGAACCGTCTTTGATTCGATTTTTCCAGAGCTAAACCATCGCACAACAACCGTGCAAAATTCCATTGATGTTTTTGGAGTTGAGAAGTCTGCTGTAACGGCAAGAGCAGCCAATCTTACTGTTAATGGTGAACGCCTTTCAGATGTTAACGTTGAAATTTTCAAAACGTGGGGTAACGGCATGTTAGACGACAACGGACAACTTATCATAGATGGAGTGCTAGGGCTGGGTGTCGCCAAAAACAAAACGCTTATTATCAACTACGCTTCAAAAGTGCTGACGATAACCGACCATCTTAAAGCGCTTCCTGATGGCTACCGCTGGCAATCTATCCCGTTTACCCGCACAAGGAACGGGATAGAAATCAGTGTGTCATCGGGTAATGAGAAGATACGTCGTATGGTTATTGATACTGGCGCAAGCCATACAATGATTTTCACTCGTTCAAAGGAGGGGTGTGCTAAGTTATCGCAGCACTGCCCGAAGAAAGCCATTGTGACGCCTGACGGCGTTAAGCTCTCTGCGTTTATCTTTCAGATTCCAGATGAACGGATAGATTTTGATGGCCTGTTAGGCGATGACTTTCTTTCAAACAGAGTTCTTATCATATCGAATGATCGATTGTTAATTAGCTTGCCTAATAACAGTTAAGGATGATAATAAATTCTTTCACAAAGAAACTATTTTTCATCGTAAAAACGTCTGGATTGGTTAGGTACTGGCAACCTCTTGGTGTTGTGATGCTCAATTACGAACTAGCAAAACAAGTATCATGAATCCCTACCATTGAGGTGGGATTTTTTTTCGCCTTTTTTGTATCTAGGGGTTGCCTCAGAAAACGGGAAAAATAGTACTAATCGTACTATAAAGGCTTTCCCGGATGGTCAACACCAGTTTGTTATTTTCCTGCTGGCTCAGCGCAGTCGATTTCGTCGAGTGAAACTGGCATTTATTGTCTCTGCACAGAGCCATCGAAACTCTCAATTTACGAATAACTTATTTTGAATGATTAAAAACCACTCCAGACTTTTGCGGCCGCGCTGCATCAGAACGAAACCATATCTGCCGGATTCACTGTGTTTATCACTCCTAGAGCGCCTTTAATCAATGGGATAGCCACCGGAGAGAAATGGGAGCCCAGCGGAATACTCGAATGTTCGATGCGAGTAAGCATGGTAAAGTCGTGATTGCGTTCGATGAGATCGTCGCTGATGGCTTTGCCAATACGAACCGTCTGCGCCACTCCATGACCGCTCCAGCCATGCACCATATACACAGGGACGCTGTCACCGCTTTTACGGGCATCGGTGGCACCGTTCAGGGTCAGATCGCTGATCCCGCCCCACGAGTATTCCAATTCGGGTTTTTCCAGATGTGGGAACACCGTTCTGATACGCTCAAGCAAATAGTTGTTCACATCACGCGATGACCAGGAATTGCCAGTGCCCTGCCCACCAAATAGCAGACGGTTGTCGCGCACCTCGCGATAATAGTCTATCTGTAACTGTGTATCGTAGACTGGCAGACCTGACGGGAGCAGTTCTTTGATATCCACCGGCAACGGCGGAGTTACCGCCACATAGGTGAAAAAAGGCACGGTAGTGGAAGGGCCGGAGATAAACTCTTCGGTGGAGCCATGCACTCCCAGTACCACGGCTTTACTCGCCCTGATAGCTCCCAGCTCAGTTTCTATGACCGCGCTGCTGGCATCCTGCCTGATGCCCTTCACTTTCGTGCTGTCATAGACTCGTCCACCCAGTCTGGCAAAGCCATAAATTAGGCCTCGCAGCAGCGCCAGAGGCTGAACCTGTCCACCGATGCTGTCGATATTGGCACCATGATAGATATTCGAACGCACATACTCTTCCTGCAATTCGTGTGGCCCAATAACCTTCACCGCCGTATCTCCCAGCTGGCGCCGGGCATCGGCATTAGCCACCAATGGCCCCATATGACCCGGGTGTATCGCTGCTGTAATATGACCATAT
Organism: Xenorhabdus bovienii; assembly: GCF_024721015.1. Lineage (GTDB taxonomy): Bacteria > Pseudomonadota > Gammaproteobacteria > Enterobacterales > Enterobacteriaceae > Xenorhabdus > Xenorhabdus bovienii. The sequence goes on along the minus strand of NZ_JANAIF010000018.1, from coordinate 8,724 downwards.
TTGCGGTCACATTCAAAACCGTAACGCTCGCGGAGTTCATCCACAAGATTCATCGCTTCAACCGATGCAAAACGCCATAAACGTTTGGCCTCATCGGGTGAAAATTTTTCCAACATAGTTTCAGCTTCCCAGCGAGCAATTCCGGGGGTCATCTGCCCTCCATTACGGCCAGAGGCTCCCGAACCAATGTTATCCTTTTCAACCAGAATCACATCCACGCCCGCTTCTGCAAGATGCAGCGCAGTGGAAGCCCCCAGCAACCCGCCGCCGACGACCACAACCTCACAATTCTGGTCTCTAGGAAAGCTTCCAAAAGCCGGCCAATCAGCCAGGGAGGCCTCATAGTAGTTGGCTGGCATGGCTATGGCAGCCACGTCTCTATGCCAGTTCCAAATGCGCGGATCCAACCCCAACCGGCTGGTTCTGTACTGTGCATCCTGCAACAGCATCGGCCGGAGTTGGTCAATATTGACAGCCGAAGCATCGGCCGCAGTTAAGGTTCGGGCGAGCAGAGGGGTGGTGGGAAGTAGAGATGAAAGTGCTCCTGCCCCTGCGAGGATCGCGGCAGTAGAGATAAAATCTCTTCTGTTCATTGCCATTTCAGCACTCCTTTATGACCGGAAATTACCCGTTAGCCTGGCTCGGGGGATTTCCCTGTGAATGGATCCGGTTCCCTGAACTGTATTTATTGCTGCCCGCCTGCCCTTTCAGAGCGGCGAGAATCAGTAAGATAACAGTGCCGACAAACGGGATAAGATGTAACAGTAGCCACCAGGCACTACAGTTGATATCGTGCAAGCGGCGGGCATTTACCGCCAGCGCTGGCAAAAAGGTGAGCAGCAGATAGATAGCGCTGAACCACCCCATATAAATTTCGGGATTGGCAACAGCAAACAGCCTTTCCAGGAAAGAAATGATGAGAACAGCCAGAATCTGAAACAGAACAAAATACCAGAACGCCTTACGCTGGGCTCGCCCCCTGAAACAGGCATAGTTCTTTAATACATTTAAATACCAGTGCATTATTGTCCTCTCTTATGAACCAGCGGGTTCCTCCCTGCCGCCACGCTCATTTTGGGTTAATCCCTCCTTAGTTACCCTCCGGTTAAACGGCGGTACGGTTCAGATCGAGCAGCACAGACTCCAGAACGTTGAGCGCCTCGTCAAAAACATCATTTTGTATAGTCAGCGGTGGAAGGAAACGGATCACGTTACCGTGTATACCGCACGTCAGCAGAATCAGACCCCGCTCCAGCGCTTTCTGACGCACCGCGTTGGTAAAGCCAGCATCGGGTTCCTGACTGTCCGCACGGTTAAACTCCACCGCAATCATCAGCCCAAGTCCACGCACGTCGGCGATCTGCGGGACACGCGGCCGCAGTTCATGCAGACATTGTTTTAGCCGCTCTCCCAACTGCGTCGCACGCGCAGCCAGCTTCTCTTCTTCGATCACATCCAGCACCGCATGGCTAGCCGCAATCGCCACCGGATTACCTCCATAGGTTCCCCCCAAACCACCCTGTACTACCGCATCCATCAGCTCTGCTCGTCCCGTTACAGCCGCCAGCGGGAATCCCCCCGCCAGACCTTTTGCCATCGTGGTCAAATCGGCTGCAACCTCATGATATTCCATAGCAAACAGTTTGCCCGTACGCGCGAAACCGGTCTGGATTTCATCAGCAATGAGTACAATACCGTAGCGATCGGCAATTTCACGCAGGGATTTGAGCAGTTCAGGAGGCGCAGGATAGAAGCCGCCTTCTCCCTGTATCGGTTCGATGATGATGGCAGCGACACGCGTCGGCTCAATATCGGTTTTGAAGAGATTATCCAGCGCGTTCAGCGTCTGTTCCACGCTGATACCGTGCAGCTCTATCGGAAACGGGATACGATAAACCTCGCTAACCAGCGGGCCGAATCCCATTTTGTACGGCACGACTTTGCCGGTTAATGACATACCGAGGAAAGTACGGCCATGAAAAGCGCCGCTGAAAGCCACCACGCCGCTGCGCCCGGTAGCGGCACGCGCGATCTTCACGGCATTTTCTACTGCCTCAGCCCCGGTGGTAACAAAGACGGTCTTCTTCACAAAATTACCCGGCACCAGACGGTTCAGTCGTTCGGCTAACGCTACATAATTTTCATAAGGCACTACCTGATGACAAGTATGGGTAAACTGTTCCAACTGCTCTCTGGCTGCGGCAATGACGCGCGGGTGGCGGTGGCCGGTATTCACCACGGCGATACCGGCGGCAAAATCAATATAGCGTTGCCCCTGAACATCCCAGATTTCAGCATTTTCCGCACGCTCAACATAGACTTGTGTGGTTACGCCAACGCCTTTTGCGATAGCCGCGCTGCGCCTTTTAGCTAACATAGATTCAGTCATAAATAAAAACTCCTGAGCAATCTGAATAAGTGGGCTTCAGCAGACAAACGCCCTGTGTGATTCAGTGTGTGATGACGGCAAAATTACCAGACGCAGTGAAGCGACTTCACCATCGGCCAACCAGTTAACGCTTTGGCTCTTCAATAACGAACCTGAACGCACTCCCGGCACTGTCGAAGTCACGACACGCGCATCGTCATTAATAATCAATGCTGGCTTACCGATAGCGCCCAGAGCCGGCAGAAGTAACCGATCCAACGTCGAGACCAGCATATCCACCGCCGCAACACCAACAAACTCCCCACCAATAAGCACCGGATGGGCTATCGTAATCGTGTAGGTGCCGTTGCAGACATAATCCACATAGGGGCCGTCAATGACGGGAAGATGACAGTTGGCCGGCTGCCGGAACCACTCAAACAACCGGAAATCCAGGCACCTGCGCTGCTCCTGATTGTGTTCCAGCGGCGCATATTGAATGGTATCCCCTTCCTGACGCCACCACTCCAGCGTCCAGTAACCCTCCTCCTCCCCAACCGTCTTCGGGACCGCATAACTGGCAAATCCCGCCCCGTTACACCAGGCGTTATTACGCAGTACATCGTGGATATGTTTTTGCAATGCGCCGCGTTGCTCCCGCGCCAAGCGGACACCTGCCGTATGATATAACGGCAGCGCCAATAGAATACGCGCTGTCTTATCCGCTAGAGCGGCGGTGGCCTGCTGTGCCGTGACCAGAATATCGTCCAGGATGCTCCTGGCCCGTTCTACGTGTATATCGTTGTACATATGCCTCCCCCCTCTCCTGGGATGAATGCAGCCGTGTTACTCGCGATCAGATCTCTGCAAGAATTTTGCATTCAAGCAAGTGGTCAGTAATTTGGGTAATCATCTTCTGCGCCAACTGGTAACAGGCTAGGTCATCACCCTTATACAGAGCAGCCAAGAGTGTACGCCAGGCGGCGGTAACCTCGCTGTGAACGGCAGCCTCTCGGTACAGAAGCCCCATCAAAGGCGTCCATTCGGCCTGAATCTCCAGCTCCTGATTGGCAAGCCTAGCCGACTGTGACTGGGATGCCAGGGTTAACAGACAGCGCATATCTGTCTGTATACGGGCATCCGGTTGCGTCGCGGCCGCAAAGCTGTCGATCAGTTGCCCAAGCTTTCTCAGTTCACCCGGTGTTGAACGTTGAGCCGCAAGCCTCGCGCTGTGGCCGATCACGGCACAGTGAAACTCGCTGAAATCCGCTAGTTCACCTGAAGCCATCAGCCGCAACGGATGATATTTCCGCGTTGCCTCAACAGGAACCTGACATATAAAACTACCACCATGACGTCCGCGCCGAGTATCGATCAACTGCCTGGCGCGCAGCGTATTCAGGGCGTCACGAACAGTTACCGGTGACACACCCAACAGCCGCGACAGCTCGTTTTCGTTAGGCAGCTGCTCATCAGTCTGTAATATCCCAGAGATGATCGCGTTACTTAAACGTTCGACAACCTGTTCAGTCCGGGTAGCCTGATCGAGCGGTGCATAGATGATGGAATATTCCGTCATTCTCTAATTCCTGATTGAAATAGCATCGGATTTCAGCATGTCGGTAAACAACGTTAAAAAATACCGTGACGATGCAGCGCTTGCGCATCCTCCGGTACCGGAGTGATAGCATCCCAAAGCTCAGCCACTTTGCCGTTCTCGATACGCCATAGCTCAAAGTAGCTGTGACGTGCTCCGGCAATACTTCCTTCCGAATGGCTCAGAACAAACTGCCCGTCGGCTACTGTATGGTGGATTTTTGCATAATGCAGGCCCTGCCCTTCATCCTTGAGTTGCTTAAGAAACGCAATGACCGCAGCCGTACCATCGGGAATATCGGGGCTGTGTTGGCGAAACTCTTCACCATTGGTGTAGTTTCTAAACTCATCATAGTGTCCTTCGATCAGGGTACGGGTGAAAAAGTTAACCACCAGCTCGCGGTTCTTCTCTCTGTCATGGCTATAGCCCGTTTCAGTCGGGCCGTCTAACTGAGTTCGGCCACTAGCGTTGGGCGCGGACTGCGGCACTAAGCCGTCCCAGTGCTCCACGATTAGACCATCGGCAACCCGGTACAGATCGAAACCGACCAACGGCTGCTCGTCTAACCCCGTAAAACGGCCGTGAATAGCAACTAGGTCACCATCCTGTAGGACGCGATACATTTCATGGTGCAGTTCAGGATGTGCCTGAACCCGCTCACGCAATCCGGCAAGACCCTTTTTAACCAACGGGGAATGTTCGATGAAATTCGGCGCAAAATAACGTTCAAGCGCCCCCACATCACGGTCAGTAAACAGCTCGTGGTGCGCGCGCGACACCAAGTCACGTGAAGATCTATTTTGATCCATTATGGGCATCCTGTATTAGTCGTTGGAACTCATCACGTGTTTGATACGCGTATATTCATCGAAACCATAAGCCGACAGATCTTTACCGTATCCAGAGTTCTTGAAGCCGCCATGGGGTGCTTCTGCCGTGAGAGGAATATGGGTGTTAATCCAGACAGTTCCAAAGTCAAGCTCACGAGACAGACGCAACGCGCGGCCATGGTCGCGGGTCCAGACACTGGAGGCCAACCCGTATTTCACATCGTTAGCTTTCTCGATAGCATCCTGTTCTGTTAGGAACTTCTGTACTGTGATAACAGGGCCAAAAATTTCGGTCTGAATCATTTCATCGTCCTGCTCCAGACCAGTAATCACCGTAGGTTCAAAGTAATATCCCGAACGATCGGCCTGACGGCCTCCTGTTTCGATACGGGCATGAGCGGGCAGACGTGCAAGGAACCCTGTGACTTGCTCCAACTGGCGAACATTATTAAGCGGCCCATACAGCGCCTCTTTATCTTCTGGATCGCCAAAACGGGTAGCTTTAGCTGCCGCCACCAGTTTAGTGACGAAAATATCGTAAACAGATTCATGCACCAGCACACGTGAAGCTGCCGTGCAGTCCTGACCGGCGTTGAAGTACCCTACGGTAACAATGATCTCCACGGCTTTGTCCACATCCGCATCGGCAAAAATAACCACCGGTGCTTTGCCACCCAGCTCCAGATGCGCTCTGGTGAGATTAGCTGCCGCCGAAGACGCAACCTGCAAACCGGCACGTACGGAACCGGTGATGGAAACCATAGCCGGCGTTTTGTGTGAAACGACCAGGGAACCCGCGCTAGCATTACCCAGCACCACGTTGAAAGTGCCGGCAGGGAAGAACGGAGCAGACAGTTCAGCCAGCAACAGAGTACTCTCCGGCGTAGTATCGCTCGGTTTAAGCACCACGGTATTACCTGCTGCCAGAGCAGGCGCTATCTTCCACACCGCCATCATCAACGGATAGTTCCATGGGGTAACCTGCCCTACCACGCCCAGAGGTTCACGCCGGATACTGGAGGTCATACCAGAAAGATATTCCGCTGTAGCCTTGCCTTCCAAAAAACGAGCTGCACCGGCGAAGAAGCGGATATGATCCACCGACGTTGCAATCTCCTCGGAGGCAATCAGGTGCTTGAGCTGCCCTGTATTACGGCTTTGCGACTCAATCAGACGTTTAGCGTTTTTTTCCACCGTATCAGCCAGCGCTAGCAACGCCTGCTGACGTGCCGAGGGTGTACTGCGTCCCCATATTTTAAATGCCTCTTTAGCCGATGCGTAAGCATCATCAACATCCGCTACAGTCGCGTTAGGAGAACGCGCATAAGATTCACCAGTGACCGGGCTTACCAGATCAAAATATTCGGAACCTTTAGACTCAGTATACTGACCATTAATGAAATGCTTAAGCGTTGGTACCGGCATGATTACCTCCCGATGGATTGAATGTATAAGATATAACCTATGATTTAATATATTTAATAGTTGCATTTTCGTCAAACTTGTAGCAAAAATGTAAAATAAAGAGATCATTCAGATACATACATGTAACTTTCTGTATTTCCATCAGGAAAAATATGTAGATCTGTGAGCAAGATCGAGGATCTTATATTTGACGGACTGGATAGTGCGAACAAACTGAACAGCGTGTGTATCTAGGCTATCGATGAAATCCGGGCTTGCAGAGCTACCTCATCCTGCTCCCGACAAACCCGTGTCCCCATACAGTTTCAGCGGGAATCGAACATTGAATGAGTTTTCCAGTTCGCTGGATGGGGTTCAGTGGAAAAATTGACAAAAATGTAAAGTTACTGAAACCTCAATAAGTTACTTAATTATATTTATCAAAAAGTACGCTATTTGGTTATGTTGGAAAAAATCTATCAAAAGTGCTGTTCTAAGTTAATTATCAAATAGTTATAGACGTTAAGATAAACCACTAATATCTCAAACTTATCACATTTGTCAGTTCTTCCGCAGGACCCTTAGTATATAACTATTTTTGGAGAATATCCTTGAGTAATGGTCGAACGCGGAGCTGTTTAAGCTTGCCTGCGCTTAGGCTTAGGTTGTCACTATTTTTTGAGAGGTTAAGAGTGCCTTATATGATTCATGATTTTGGATTAGAGTAAATAAAATCCTGTTAAGTTACATTCATTCTTTATAAGTGGGTTATCTTTAATTTTAAGATGTTATTGTCACTTGATTAATATAAATATTTTTTATATAAATATGTATTTTCGATATCGATAGGTGTTTCGTATGGATAATAAAAATGAGTTAATCCAAAAAATAAGTGAATTATTGGTTGATAACCCTGTTAGGTTAGAAGATAAGTTGGCTATGATGATGATATTTTGTTTTCAACTTATGTCATCATCAAAGACAGATGGAGTAAATATGCGTATTTCGGATGGTCAAACTCTAACATTGAAATTAGAATCAAGAGAATTAAAATATTAAACTATCTGTCTTGGATGGAGGTATTGAAATGAGTAGAAGGGAATTTTAAGGCGCGTTTTTTGATCACTCTCTAGTGGTTGATAATGGAAGGATCAAACCATTATCTCACACGGAAGATTATAGAAGAAAAAATTACGCTGAAATTGAAAGAAAATATTCCAATATGTCATCTGACATTGTGGCAAGAATGTGTGATGATGAGGAATATTATGTTTTGTTAACTCATGGTGAAATGGTTGATGCTGTAAAAAATTCTTGTGGAAGTAATCCGAATTCATCATGGAAAGATAATCTATTTTCAGTAGCAGATGTTGTAACAACGTATACAGGTAGTATATTAGATGGTTATGCTTTTATGCGATTAGCAAATGAATTAAGTAGTAATTTTGGCGTAAGAGTAACTGAATATGTCAATCGATATGGGAATAAAATGATAAAGCTGACGGGACATGCCGGAGTCAGAAAATTTTTAACCGCTACAAAATATAGAGCAGATCATTGGAAGGTAATAGATATAGGTATAGGAACACAAGCAATGCGAGAGGGAATAATTACAGTGTCTAGAAGAGTTCTTATTGTTTCTGTTCTTTATAGATCAATGGAATTATTATTTAGAGATGAGTACGATATTTATGATTTTTTTGGAAATATCACGATGGATGTAGCCAAAACCGTTGTTGGAGTTTTGGTTGGCTTTGTGGTTGTTGCTGGTGCAGCTGTTCTTTTGAAAGGTGGTTTTGCTTTAGGAGTTACTGTTGTGGCGTTAGGTTTTGGGGCTTTTACGACTTGGGTGCTATATGAACTTGATGACCGTTATAAAATTAGTAAAAAACTGATAAACTACATGCGTGAAAAAGAACTAGCTGAGGCTGATAAATTAGATTATCGTAAATAGCCATTTGGTTATCCTTATCCACGAATAAAATAATATTAATTTTATCTAAATGGGGTTAAAATTAATAATGAAGAGGTCTAGATGAATAATAAAAATAAATTAACTTTAGCAATTGGGACATTTTTTTATTTTTAATAATGAATGCGGCTCTCTTTTTTGCTGTTGATGAATTTTTATTGATTTATAATCTTTCTGATGTTGTTGTTTTTTCATGGAGGATGTTTGCAATATTGTTTTTTTATCCTTTGGCATGTTATTTTTGTATTGCTATATTTTATTATTTGTATTTTTCAAAGCTGCCAAAGAAAAATAATTCAATTTTTAAGTTTCTGACATTTATTGGTATTTTAGGTTTTGTCATTAGCTTTCCTGTATCTTGGTACGCTGATTTCAAATTAAAAGAAAATGGATATATCACTTGCTATAAAAAATCGTTAAATGCTCCAAAAAAATATGTAAAAAATAAAAAGCTATGTGACTAAGCATATACATTATATATCCGTCGTCATTGAAGATGCTTGATTTTTCATTTGTATCAGATCATGATCGCGCTCATGAAAATTAATCTGAC
>NZ_JANAIF010000189.1 GCF_024721015.1 Xenorhabdus bovienii | reverse complement strand
ACCGATCGTAACTTGAATATTCGGGTTTCACTGAGCGCGGCAAACCGACTTTCAGGCCCCCTTAACGCCGCCAACCGCGCGGCGGCGGGGCTATCCTCCCAGATCCGCAATACCCACAACAGTGTCCGCAGCTTGCAGAGTCAGGCACGCACTTTTGAGCGGCTCACGGACTCCGTAAAAAAAACGTCTGACTCCTATGACGAAGCCAAACGCAAGGTTAAGGCCCTGCGTGACCAGATGCCGCCTTTCGCCCAGCAAACGGAAGAGCAGCGCAGGATATTGCAGGCGGCGCGGCAAGAACGGGATCGCTATGGCCGTGCGTTGGACAAGGAGAAACAGAAATTACGCGGGGTCGCGGCTGAACTGTACCGGCACGGCATTTCCGCCCGCAGTAGCAGCGACGTTACCGGCCAAGTTACCCGACGCACGGAAGCCTATAACCGACAACTGGCCGAGCAACAACGCCGACTAACTGCCGTCACTCACGCCCAGTCACGTTATGCTGCTGCCAAAGAGACGCGCGGCAAGCTGGCAACCAGTGGCGCAGCGGCAATGGCAACTGGTGCGGGGGCTTTATATGGCCTGTCACGCGTGATGACACCGGGGCTGGATTTTGACGAAGGTATGTCAACCGTTCAGGCACTCACCCGGCTGGATAAAGATTCCCCTCAATTAAAAATATTGCGCGAACAGGCGCGACAATTGGGTGCCAGCACGGCTTATACGGCCACCAATGTAGCAGCAGGTCAGAAATTTCTGGCAATGGCCGGGATTACCCCAGAATCGGTAAAAGCAGCTTTGCCCGGCGTACTCAATATGGGCTTGGCGGGTGATGTTGATCTTGGTGAGGCGGCAGATATTGGCTCGAATGTCCTGACACAATTCAATCTCACCGCTGACCAAATGGACAGAATTTCTGACGTACTGACCGCGACATTCACCCGCAGTAATACCGACCTACGCCAGCTGGGTGAAACCATGACTTATGCCGGCCCTATTGCGGCACAGGTCGGTGCCAGTCTGGAAAGTATGGCGGCGATGGCAGGCGTCATGGCTGATAATGGTTACCGTGGCAGTATGGCGGGTACGGCGTTGCGGTCAGGATTGATCCGAATGATGGCACCCACCGGGGCAGCCGCAGATGCCATGACAGCACTGGGCGTTAAAGTCCAAAAAGCCAATGGCGAATTGCGAGACACCGACGAAATCCTTAAAGATATGGCTGTCAACCTGCGTAAGTATGATCCAACTAGCCAAATCAGGTTAAAAAAAGACATTTTCGGCGAAGAAGCGATGGTCGGTATGGGCAGTGTTCTTGATGGCATGCTCAACGGCAAATACGCAGAGAAAAAAACGGCCAATGATGGCGCACAAGGCGAGGCCGACAAAATCGCCAAGGTCAAAATCGATAATCTTAGGGGCGATCTCAAACAACTTCAATCCGCATGGGAAGATTTGGGCATTCAGATGGAAGAAAGTGTCGATTCCCCTCTACGTAGTTTGATGCAAAAAATGACGGGAGTGATCAGTAAAATCGGCGCATGGATGAAGGCCAATCCTCAACTAACGTCCGCTTTGGTCAAGGGAGCGATCGCCATTGGGGTGATTGTGACGGCACTGGGCGCACTGGCACTAGCAGCAGCGGCGGTCATTGTGCCGTTTGCGGCACTTCGGCTCAGTCTGTTTATGCTGACCCGTGGCGGCGGGCTGACCGCCTTATTTCCTGCATTGGGGGGATTGTCAACAAGGTTACGGGGGCTGCTGCCTTCCCTCGG
>NZ_JANAIF010000188.1 GCF_024721015.1 Xenorhabdus bovienii | reverse complement strand
ACCGATCGTAACTTGAATATTCGGGTTTCACTGAGCGCGGCAAACCGACTTTCAGGCCCCCTTAACGCCGCCAACCGTGCGGCGGCGGGGCTATCCTCCCAAATCCGCAATACCCACAACAGTGTCCGCAGCTTGCAGAGTCAGGCACGCACTTTTGAGCGGCTCACGAATTCCGTTAAAAAAACGTCTGACTCCTATGATGAAGCCAAACGCAAGGTTAAGGCCCTGCGTGATCAGATGCCGCCTTTCGCCCAGCAAACGGAAGAGCAGCGCAGGATATTGCAGGCGGCGCGACAAGAACGGGATCGCTATGGCCGTGCGTTGGACAAGGAGAAACAGAAATTACGCGGGGTCGCGGCTGAACTGTACCGGCACGGCATTTCCGCCCGCAGTAGCAGCGATGTTACCGGCCAAGTTACCCGACGCACGGAAGCCTATAACCGACAGCTTGCTGAACAACAACGGCGGCTGACTGCGGTTACACGCGCCCAGTCCCGTTATGCTCAGGCTAAAGAAACGCGGGGTAAACTGGTCTCGGCGGGGGCGGCAGGCATGGCAGCCGGTGCCGGTTCGTTATATGGCATGTCGCGCATGATGACACCGGGACTGGATTTTGACGAAGGCATGTCAACCGTTCAGGCACTCACCCGACTGGATAAAGATTCCTCTCAACTGAAAATGTTACGCGAACAGGCGCGGCAATTGGGCGCCAGCACAGCCTATACCGCAACTGATGCCGCCGCAGGCCAGAAATTTCTGGCAATGGCCGGATTTACCCCGGAATCGATAAAATCGGCTTTGCCCGGTGTACTCAATATGGGCTTGGCGGGCGATGTTGATCTCGGCGAGGCGGCAGATATTGGCTCAAACGTGCTGACCCAGTTTAATCTGGACGCCGACCAGATGAACAGAGTGTCTGATGTTCTGACCGCCACATTTACCCGCAGTAATACCGACTTGCGACAACTGGGTGAAACCATGACCTATGCTGGCCCGATCGCATCAGAAGTGGGAGTCAGTTTGGAAAGCATGGCGGCGATGGCAGGACTCATGGCCGATAATGGCATACGCGGTAGTATGGCAGGAACGGCACTGCGGGCGGGACTATCCCGCATGGTTGCCCCCACTGGTGCGGGTGCGGATGCAATGGCCTCATTGGGCGTTAAGGTGAAAAAGGCCAACGGTGAACTGCGCGGAGCTGACGACATTCTTCAGGATATGGCGATCAGTCTGCGCAAATACGATCAGGCCAGCCAGATCCGGATAAAAAAAGACATTTTCGGCGAAGAAGCAATGGTCGGCATGGGAGCCGTACTCAAGGGAACAGTCAACGGCAAATATGACGAGAAAAAATCGGCCAATGATAATGCGGAAGGTGAAGCAGGAAAAAACGCCAAAACAAAAATTGATAACCTGCGTGGAGATATCAGACAACTCCAATCTGCATGGCAGGATTTAGGCATCCAACTGAATGAAAGCGTCGATTCCCCTCTACGAAATGTGACACAAAGTATTACAAAGCTAATCAGCAAAATTGGCCCATGGATGAAAGCCAATCCCCAATTGGTCAAGATGCTAGCCCTCGGCGCAATCGCAATGGGGGTTATGGTAACGGCTCTCGGCGCACTGGCACTGGCGGCGGCGGCGGTCATCGTCCCGTTTGCGGCGTTCCGGCTCAGTCTGTTTATGCTGACCCGGGGCGGCGGGCTGACCGCCTTATTTCCTGCATTGGGGGGATTGTCAACAAGGTTACGGGGGCTGCTGCCTTCCCTCGG
>NZ_JANAIF010000187.1 GCF_024721015.1 Xenorhabdus bovienii | reverse complement strand
CTCACAACAGCATCCCTGATGATCAGTCAGGGGATTATCGCTCTGTAAAAGTGATAATCAAGATATAAGGTTAATTAATAATTGATATTATTCGTGCAATTAATGTGTATGTTACTTTTGTTGATTTTGAGCTACACATGTCATTGTAAGATTTGGAGGTTTTAGTCTGTATCATGCTTAACTCATTTCCTAAACACATCCTTGCGACAAACTCTTCTTGAGGTGAAATACGTATATCATTTATGCTAAACGCATCCTCTTCAGCATTAAAGCGCACTAAGTCTTCGATATATTCAAATGTATTGTTTCTATACATAAGCCTAGGAGTTGCACTATCATTTAGTGATACAAAATAAATTTCTGGAGAATACCAAGGTATATTATTACCAAATAAATTAACATTCGAATCTTCTGGAACAAAACCAAGAGCATAGCCAAGATGGCGCACCAGTAGTATATACATATATCGTTTTACTGCTTCTCCGTTGTTATGAACATCGCTAAAAGTTCTCATCATCATAGTCATACGTTCCTCATTCATTTCTGCAAGGTAATTGTCAACATATATTCCGTATTGACCAGCTAGATTAGTATTCCTTAGTGCCAGAGTGTTTACATGCCCAGTGTGTGGTATGTAGGATATTGCAGGTTCACGACCGGCTATTCCTGATAACATATTTAGTGCTGAAGAATAGCCAATTAAAAAATTTGCCTCCTCCCCAGAACGCATATGTCTAATAGTTAGCATTGGATATATATCACGGACGATTCCCCTCCAAAAATCTACCGCTAATTCAATCTGATCTGTATAATCAATTTGTCGAGTGTGTCCATCAATTTCAACATAAACGCTAGCTCCACTAGGTGATGGCGTGTTATAAAGAATCACTCCTCCATAAGTTTCTACGGGGTTATAAAGTGTAGGATCACCATCTGGATTGGTATGTGTTATACTGGTTCTATATTTTATAATTTCACTGGCCTTGGCACTACCTATGAAATAAAAAGAAAAAACCATTAAAAACAAAGTAGTCATCGATGATAAAAATTTAAAATAAATTTTTATATTCATGGCATCCCACTATTCAATTTTAATTAAAAATTAAATTCGTGTCAATTATTGTTAAATAAAATAATGACACATTGATATTAGGAAAATTTCTACCGCCCTCTGAAGGCGGTTATTAACAAGTTTATGATTAATGATAGTTATGGTAATCCTTTTTTCACGCCACTCGCATCTGCTCCCTCTCCGATCCATATACCATCAACCCATGATCCATTACAGTTTATATTAATTTTTTGTCCTGTAAGCATAGCTGTTTGCGCTAAAGCTAAAAATCCAGGCCCTCCATCTGAACCATAATCTTTACGTAACATTAATGCTGTTCCAGTTTTATTTTTCTCATTCTCTTTTTTAAACATTATTGTAATACGAGTATTTGTGTCATCTGCGCCAACATAATATCCCATAGCTACACCAGTAATATAACCTGTGAATTGTTCGCTACTATTACACCTTAGTGCATCCTCTACTGAAGAGGCTTTTGTTATTGATGAAATAAAAAATAGAAACAATGCAACTATGGGAATTAATGATTTTAATTTATCTCTCATTTTAAATGTCGCCTTAATTTATTAAAATTAAAGGTGGATTAAAAAACCTAAATAACGCACTAGGTTGCCAATATATACTTTTGCATATATCCGTCGTCATTGAAGATGCTTGATTTTTCATTTGTATCAGATCATGATCGCGCTCATGAAAATTAATC
>NZ_JANAIF010000186.1 GCF_024721015.1 Xenorhabdus bovienii | reverse complement strand
GATTAATTTCAATTAGTTAGGATTGCAGATGTGAAAAAGCCCCGCGAGTGCGAGGCCTTATTTTGTATTCGTGGGTCGATGAAATTGCAAATACCCTATCATTGGAGTAATGATGGGCTATTTTCGCCACTTTGTCAATATCATTTATCTACTGTTTAATACTTATATAGAAATAGATTCTATTTTCGTTAGTTTTGATAGAACACTATCAGCCCGTGATTCTTCTTTAAAACATTCTTCTATCAATGCTTCATAGAATGGTTTGAAATTTCTTCTCCACGTAGTTTCGGGCATTTCCATCACCTCATCACAAATAGCTCGCCTAACATCTTCGGCTGGCAGTCTGGAGTATCCACGCCCTGAGCATTTAGGACAGGCTTTGTAAGTTGGAATACCGATCAGCTTGGTTTGCTTCTCATCCAGAACCTGCCCGCGCCCATTACAACGGCAAGAGTGGCTGACGACTGCTTTCCCTTTGCAGGTCTTACAGACAATGCGACAAGTTTCCTCCAGCTCGCGCATTGAGGTAACAACCCGTGTCGGTTTCAGACCCAACGATTTGACAGACACCCCCTCGCTAGTCCCGAACTTTGTCGAGAACTTACGAACCGTAATAAACCCATCTTCACAATGCAGTTCTGAACATGGCTTCTTACTGGCTGCACTCCTCGCATAATCCTGAAATGCGTAATTTGCGAGTATTTGCAGAACTTCTCCTTTAATATCCTCATCAAGTTTTGAGATTGCAGCGTGTTTGTGAACCTGCGTTAGTGCATAGTGATAGAGACTCTCCACTGCTTCATCGGGTTTATTGATCCCCTGTTTCGCCAAAAACAGTTCAATACCCATCCTCGCCTGAGCGGACGCCAATCCTAGCGAGGCCATGACATCGGTAATTGAATATGAATCAGTAGCGGTTGCGGCTGGAGAGTCACTAAACATAGCTGTTTTGGGTGAAAAATATTTGGGTAGTGATTCTAAGTTCATTTTATCCCCGGCAATACTGTGTGAACCCTGTCGTGACGTGTCGTGAACATGACCATCATCTGCTCTTTAATCGCCCATCTTTCAGTTCGTACCTGCATATAACCCATATGCCGCTGAACAACAGCAAATGGATTGTCTGTTTCACGTCGTCGGTATCGGGCTTCTTCTATCGCTGCTTGCAGGTCGGTGAATATCATGCCGCCCGCCTTGTAGTTCCTTGAGCCTATCTTTGTAGTTATCGCGGAGCCGCTCATAGTCCTCCCGTGTTCGTTTTGGCAGTGCATGGTGAGACATCAACTGGTCAAAACGTGCTTGACCGATTTTCTCAATCAGTCGAGGTGTGTAATTCTCAATGTTGCCGGACAGATACGAATTACAGTGTTCACATTGGATGTGACAATTATCCTCATCGAACCGCAATTCAGGGCATGAGCCGACAGTCCGATAATGACCCGCATTCATTTTTGCGCCCGTATTGCGTCCACAGCTAATACAGGGATGACCACAGTCTCTTTCCCGTATGAATGCGTTAAATGCTGTTTGAGCTTGTCTGGCAAAATGTGAGAGGGGTTTTACTGCTAGGCGTCTGGTTTTGAGTTTGTCACGGGCTAACTTCTGCTTGATTTCATTATCTTTCTTTCGTCGTCGCTCTAACTCCTCTCGTTTTTCCTGCTCCTGCTTTTTGGCTCTGGCTATTGCGCATTGGACTGAGCAGGTATTTTGTAATTGCCGTTCTGGTTCATACCGCTCGCCGCATTCTTTACATTTCCGTTGTCGAAACTTTGCCAC
>NZ_JANAIF010000185.1 GCF_024721015.1 Xenorhabdus bovienii | reverse complement strand
CCGTGGAGTATGAGCTAAATACTCTATTGGAAGGTTATGGTGCTAAATTTGCAATTAATTTTTCTTGATTACTTATCGGATATTAGCCTTATAGAGATGCATTCCTTTTGCTATACATGAATAAATATAACATTGATTCGTATTCGTGTTTTTATGACAGTGTATATCTTCAAATATCACTACTATCGATCACATACCAATCTAGACATGGATGTCTAACCAATATCCTTCGGAATATCATAGGCTCCTGTAGCGCGGCGGCCAATTCCGCACTAATAGGCGATATATTCTGCACTCATTAACACCGAGTTTATAGCTCTATAATGCACAGTGCAGAATGAAACGCTTAGTACTACTACGGAAATAATTTCACGCCGCCATGTCTCGTTGTTCCTACAATCCGGATCGATTTTACCCCAAAAGCTGAGCCGCTATTCTATCGCTGTCTTTTCAATACATATAAGGTAAAAAAATGAGTGAATTAATGGCAAAAGAAGGCACCTATGCATGTGCGCTGCTGCAACTGCAAGACGGCAAGCGCGTCAGCAGAAAAGAATGGGGCAGTCAGAAGGAATGCCTGTTGCGTCATCCCGGACTAGCAGACCAAGTGGTCAACATCGGGGATTATCCGGCACAGGCTGGGGTGAAAGTGGGTACCCGCTTAAATTACTTGCCTTACCTTGAACGCCATACGGCATCGAGGAATGTGATGCCCTGGCTGGCCTCATCGGCTGACCTAGAAGCGCTGGACTGGGAAGTGATTGTCAAGACACCAGAAATCCATAAGCAAGTTGAATATAGACTGGTTTTGGACAAGTACACGTGTTCATCGAGCCGCAATGCAGACCCTGAATATGAAAAATGGACAGTCTCTGAACCTCATCAGTCCATGTTGATTGACAGTAACCTCGATTTTAACGTTCCACGTTTTGACTGGGTGGATAACCATGCCGCCAAACCCAATGAATTTAGTGTTCATTTTAGCAATCAATCGCCTGAGGCCCGCGAAAAATTGAGCGCTATCACCGATAAAAAACTGACTATTACCGTAAAGGGGATCGAATATCCGCTGGGGCACCACACACCCGACTCAGATTATCACCATCCTCGCTATCAAGGCAGTGAGGCTGAAAAAATCGGCGGGCTGGTGAAGGCACAGTTTGGCACTCTTCGTTTCCACTTTAAATGGCATGACTGATGTGATGTTAAAAGCGGTGTCAGGGGCGTTTTCGCCCCTGACCTGACTTTATGTTGGTTGTTCCGGCCATTTGACATCGGGTGCGGTAGTGCAATCTACCCGATTGAGCAGCACCCGGTATTTACGCCATTCGGTTAATGCGGATTTCTCGGCACCCGTTGCCATCTCCAACTCAACCGCATCCTGTAACGGTGCGATAGCGTTTGATGCCTGTGACATCAGGTATTGTTTTTTCCGCTCTGCCCGTTGCTGTTGTTCCTCTGGTGTTGGCGGCGGAATATCGCCCCACGCAGGCAGACCATTCTCACCCACTACGCGACGCTTGCCTTCTGGTGGCCTGCTTGCCACAAACTCCAGATAAACACTCTCGCCAACCTCGATACCGTCCGCAGGCCATTTTCCCACATTGAGGTAGTCCTGCTTTAGGACTTCCGGGTAAAACATATTATTTTTTGCACAATATACATACATGATTAAATCCCCACTGCCCACCAGAAAATATACGACCTATCATCGGGCGCACCCGCCGACTGGTCACAGGTAATGATTGCGCGTTTACCATCATTGAGATTGAAAAAATAGGCGCTGGAATTAC
>NZ_JANAIF010000184.1 GCF_024721015.1 Xenorhabdus bovienii | reverse complement strand
ATCAACAGGGTAGTGCAGACGTTTGAACGCTTTTCGGATCAGGGGCATCGCTCTGGACTCGCTCAAAAACAGGGGAGCTTACCTGATGATCGCTTAATGCGACAGAACCCGTTTTGGCTCTAAGGGCGGAAATGGACAGCCGGCATTCACAGCTCCCGTTTTTCGCCACGTAATCTAACGAGTCGTAATAGGTCAGCACGAAATAACGGAAGTCGTTATCGTCTATCTGATAATTCGAACCGTAATAACGGGCATGAAGGGTTTCACCAAAACGGTAGAAGATGGTTACCCCCAAGATCTGCTCACCGCGTTTGGCTACAGCAGCCACCGCAGTGTTGATGACTGAGGATTTTTTTTGTCCATCAAATATTCGCTGCATCCAGTCAATACCTTGATGGCTACCGTATTTTCCCCGGTTATTAGTAATAAGTTCTGCCGCCGCCTCCAGTAGATAATCGTCCAGTCGGCACCATTCCACTCGGTTCCCTAAGCGGGAAAAGGCGGCCAGTTCCGCGTTGGTTCTTACCCTGTGGTGGGAGCACAATTGTTGTAATTGCGAATCAAGCCCCCCGGCCGGTACCGATAGGGTCGCTTCCGCTGAATGCATCAATACCCGAGCATGGGGATAGTAACGGGCAACCTCGAGGGCCTGATGCAGCGGCATAAAAGGCATAATCGTTGCGTAATATCCACGGGTCCCGGCCAACTGGGCAAGCATTTCAGCCATGGCCGACAATGTTTCACCCCGGCGGCCCCCCTGCACGCAGGGGATTTCATTGTGCGTGGAACGGCGGGCCCCGCCCCACAAGAAGGGGGGTTGCCAAGGACCGTCCAATCCGGGGAAGTAGTCTGGCAGATAGAACAGCCCGGACTGATCTTCGCCACCCCAGAGTGCGCAACCGCCTAACAATCCCGCATTGCCGTACAGAGTAAAAACGTCTCCCTTGCCCAAGGCGTAATCCAGCCCACCTAACCAGCCGTGACGGTTCTGTTGCAATAAGCAAAGCCTTGGTAATATCTCACTTATTTGTTGATAAAGGTGTCGTCAATGTCGTTGATACGAAAAGCCTTCAAACGGTTACATTACCCCGTTGATATCATTGCCCAGTGTGTCCGTTGGTACTTGGCCTATGCCCTAAGTCTACGCAATCTCGAAGAGAGGATGACCGAGCGAGGAGTACGTGTTCATTCTACCTTATCCCGTTGGGTTATCAGGCTCACACCATTACTGGGTAAGGCCTTTCGTCGACATAAACGTCCCGTGGCTCGTCGCTGGTGTATGGATGAAACCTATATCAAAATCAAAGGTCAGTGGAAATACCTGTATCGGGCGGTTGATACCTCCGGTCAAACTATTGATTTTTTATTGACCGCCAACCGAGATACCGCTGCCGCTTTGCGTTTTTTCCGTAAAGCCCTACGCCACCACGGGGAGCCTGACATCATCACCCTTGATAAGAGTGGGGCCAACACCGCAGCCATCGCCTTGCTGAATACCGATAAATCAAAGGAAAAAACTATCAAAATCCGCCAGAATAAGTACCTCAATAAGATCATCGAAACATTAAACGTCGGATACGGCCGATATTAGGCTTTAAATCATTTCGCCGGGCCCAAACGATTTTAGCGGGGATAGAGCGCGTTTCGATGCTGCGTAAAGGGCAATACTCACAACCTGAAGATAAGATATTGTCACCGGCAGCGATGTTTTATCGATTGGCTGAATAAAGAGTAACGAACTCCACATTGACTTAGATGATGTCGTCATGAGATTTTCAGCCAAAGAACAAGGCAACGGATTTGCACTGCGGCAAGAAAAGACGCGCT
>NZ_JANAIF010000183.1 GCF_024721015.1 Xenorhabdus bovienii | reverse complement strand
GAAAAAGCAGTGGGAACAGCTGACAGCACGCCATAAAGGGGGGAAAGTCGGTGTTTGTGCAGTGATGCGTAAACTCTGGTTCTGTCGCATTAACAGAGCGCTAGCAAGAGAAAATGATGTAATTGTTTTTTATGCAGCCAATTGATAGAAAAAGTCGGCGGGTGAAAGAAAACACTCTGGTTCTTGCGGATATTGTCCTTAACGAATGAAAGGGACTTTCCCCTCGATTGGATTGCTGTATTGATATTCCGTGCCATCATGGGGAGTAACCAAAATATGACAGGGGAATTATTATGACCATCGCAACTATTGGTATCGATCTCGCAAAAAATGTCTTTGCTGTTCATGGCGTTGACCACAATGGCAAAACTGTTCTGGTAAAACCCAGAGTATCACGGGCTGCTCTTCCTGAACTTATCGCCAGTTTGCCATCCTGTGTGATCGGGATGGAGGCCTGCTCCGGTGCCCACTACTGGGCAAGATTATTCCGTCAATATGGTCACGATGTCCGGCTGATGGCGCCGAAATTCGTCTCACCCTACCGTATGGCGGGTAAGAGCGGGAAAAACGATGCAGCAGACGCCCAGGCAATTTGTGAAGCCGTGCAACGGCCACATATGCGATTTGTGCCGGTCAAAGACGAGAATCAGCAGGCTATGCAGTGTTTACACCGGACGAGGCAAGGGTTTATCGAAGAGAAAACAGCAACGTATAACCGCCTCCGGGGGCTGATATCTGAGTTTGGTGTTATTGCCCCACAAAGCACTGATGCTCTGCGTTACATCGTCTCTGACCAGAAGGAAACCCTGCCAGTGCAGGTCAGGCAGTGAGTTGATGACCTGTTGGAACATATTACCAATATTGAAGAAAAAATCGCTGAATATGACCGAATTTTATCTCGAGTGGCTAAAACGGATCTCCGTAGCCAACAGTTGATGGAGCTGAAAGGTATTGGTCCCACAACTGCCAGTGCGCTGGTAGCCAGTATCGGTAATGCACATGATTTTAAGAACGGGCGTCAACTGGCCGCCTGGCTGGGGCTAACACCATCGCAATACAGTAGCGGCGGAAAATCAAAACTTGGCAGGATAACAAAAGCAGGTGACTCATACCTGCGAACGCTACTGGTACAGGGTGCCCGTTCCGTCCTGATCGGCGCTGAAAAAAGAACAGATTCGTTCAGCTGCTGGGTCTGTTCACTGGTTGAGCGAAGAGGATACTGGCGGGCTGTCGTAGCCATTGCCGCCAAGAACGCAAGGCTGTGCTGGGCATCATTGCATTATGGTGATGATTTCAAGCTTTACTCAGCTCATTGATAACGCGAAACAGAGTAATCATCTGACCTGCAGCTCGTTGATGGTAAAGGGTTAGACCCCGTGAGATATATCTGTGTATTGTACTGGATACATGTATCCGTTTAACGAACAAGAATCTCACGCGCGTCTTTCATCAGAGTCCGAATCGACAGTGATTCATCATGGCCGTTTATAGTACCGCAATCTTATCCCTTTATTTCATTGAAGACCAGGCAGAAACCAAAAATACCGGTGTTGACCTGCCGGGGAAGTCCTTATAGTAACATACTGACCAATTCAATACCGCTCAATAACGTTTGAGCTCGCCGGAAATGTTTAAATCCCAGCATGGGATGTATTCGCCGTTTGATGTTGCGGTGATCCTGTTCAATCAGATTATTGAGGTATTTGTTTTGCCGGATAACAATGGCTTCCTCTTTTGGCTTTCCTTGATTTAATTCATCCACTGCAGCTTTATTGGCGCCACTTTTATCCATTGTCACCACGTCCGGTTGGCCATGCTGACGCATCGCCTTTTTGAAGAAACGCAAGGCCGACGACTTATCCCGACGAGCCGTCAACAAAAAATCCACTGT
>NZ_JANAIF010000182.1 GCF_024721015.1 Xenorhabdus bovienii | reverse complement strand
GTGCTTCCTGATATGTCATATCACCCCCTCGCCGTAACGCCGCCTGACTCCAGTATCCGATTGCTAGCTCTTTGCTTAGTTGAGTAAAGAGCTACGTCACTCATGCAGCAAGATCCGCCGTTGTTGTCGTCCTTGATATCTTTCTTCAATCCAACCATCAGTTGCGTCAGTACGTCAATTTCGTCTACTGGTTTGATGATTGAGTCGATAATTTCTTCCACTGAGCGGCTTTGAAGTTTTTGTGTTCCCTGTTGTTTCTTTGCCAAGAAGCTTGCTCTACGCTCATAACGACGAGCTGCGTAGTCACTCCGTATAACGGTTACTGTTGTCATATCGCCTCCGTAAATAAGTTTTGGTGGTGTAGTCATACCTTATTCCACTACACCCCAAAACCTACTCAGTGGGGTTGATTCAAGAATGCCTGAATCTGTTCCGGTAATGTTAAAGAGCAAACTTCCTTTTACTTTTGGCTCCCTGCCGTTGATGTATTCATTTAAAACTATAGTTGTTTTGATGTCAACAACTATAGTTGTATTTAATTGGTGGCGTCAGTTGTTTTTTTATCTATTAAGTTGTTTTTTAAATGATTTTATTTTTAAAAAATATTTAAATCACTTGTGTTTGAAGGGAGAGATAGCAGAAGGGGGTTAAAAATAAGAAAGCCCCTTTCGGGGCTGTGTAATGTTAGTGAGGCTAAGACTAGCTGTAATATTTGTATTTTATTGACTGACTAATCAGCACCTTACCTTGAATAAAGAGGCCTTGGGTCGCTTCTTCGTCTAAATACCATGTTTCATATTTAGGGTTATCAGATAGGATTGCCAGTCTCTTATATTGCAGTTGTAATCGTTTGATATATACCTGATTTTCCAATATAAATATATAGATACCATCACCATCAAAATAATTCTTTGTGATATCAACAAAGATTTGATCTCGTGGCTCAAATGTTCCAGACATTGAGTCTCCGTTAACGGTAATCATCTTCATAGAATCAGCGGATCTGCCACCGAATAATGATCTCGCCTCATCTGCGGTGTACTCAATAGAGCGAATTGTTTCGATGAATTCGGAATTTACCATAATCCCCACCCCCGCACTGGCCTGAATATCTAGCAACTTTACTGTATAGGTGGGTGTTGATGTTTCACTAGCAAATTGTTTTATCGATTCATTATTTTGTGACAATTGATTTATATCGCCATCACCAGTGGATAACCAATCTGGACTGACGTTCAGTATTTTGGCTATTTCTATCAACTTGGTTGAAGTCTGAGATAAGCCCGCCTCAATTTTTTGTATGGCAGCTTGAGAGATGCCAACAGCATTCCCTAGGTTTTTTTGAGACATGCCAGCCATTGTTCTAGCCAACTTCAATCGTTCAGAAAGTGAATTAGTCGTTTTCATAACGTAAACATACAACTGTAGTTGTGAATTTTCAAATGAATATAGTTGTTGTAAAAATACAACTATGGTTTTATTATTGGTTGTGTATGACAACGGAGGTTTTCATGAATGAGCAAATTAAAACCGCTATCAAAATAGTTGGTTCACAAAAAGCACTTGGCTTGGCGTGCGGTACGACACAGCAAGCCGTCTATAAATGGTTGCATGGTAAATCTAGGGTATCTCCTGAATATGTACCCAGAATCGTTGCTGCTACGGGTGGAAAAATCCAAGCGTACGAAATTAGACCTGATTTACCTCATCTATTTGAACACGGAAATTAGCTATACCGCTCTTTAACATTACCGGAACTGCTCTAGGCATTCTTGGAGCAACTCACCATCATCTATCTCAAGATAGTTGATACACATCGTTTATTTATTAAACAAACATTAACCAAATTTAACTTTAGGACATTTTACGAATGAAACACGCAAGTTACCGCAAATTATTCAGAGATAAGGAAAGTGAATTGCTTAACAAGATCGCGCT
>NZ_JANAIF010000181.1 GCF_024721015.1 Xenorhabdus bovienii | reverse complement strand
CTGGCATTTACTCTCGTTTGGTTACCAATGTGGGCTGATTGATTTATGAACATAAAACATCAACAGTCCCTAGTAACCCACTTACGGAAACGGTGGGAAAGAGTTCCTATCTTCACAGCATCACGACAACGGATTGTCAGAAAGTACATTCCTGATTCGTTGATAATGTTTATTTTTTGTTCCCCACCAAGGGTGTCGGTTAAAGCGACACCCTTTTCATCATCAAGCTTTGCGATGGCATCCCGGCTATTTTTGATTTTCAAGGCATCACATACATCTTGAGCAACAAACCAAGGGTTACCATTTTTAGTCAATGTACGTACTTGCTGATTTTCGAACATGAATGGGGTTACTGATAGATTAGCCATTTCTGACTCCTTACTTTTCTTTCTAGGAAAATCCACAATTAAGTGGTGTCGGGAGGCTAGAAACAGCAGTAAGAGCTGCGGACTTATTCCCCTTTCGGGTGTTGTATTCGCCGCCCTCCCGACATTGATTCGGAGAGATGGCAGCCTTAAAGCTACCATTAAAAAATAGGCATAAAAAATCCAACACTAACGGGGTTGGTTCTGACCGCTTACTTAAGGTTTCTAGGCCTCATTTAAGAAATGGTAATGAATTGCTTTCGGAAGGTCAACTACATTTTTCCATACACATGAAAATTTCGTACTATGTACGATTTTACTTTTACAATCGTACATAGTACGAATATAATATTTTCCATAGACGGGCAAGGATGTGTTTTATGGAATACCTACTTTTTATCGAAACCCCCGTGTTTAGTAGAGATCGGGCAGATTTGTTAACTGATGATGAATTCAGACGACTACAGGAGCACTTACTAAAGAATCATGAACAAGGTAGTACCATTAGCGCTACTGGAGGATGTAAAAAGATTCGCTAGCAGCGAGAAGGAATGGGAAAAAGTGGCGGAGTAAGAATCATCTACTACACCATCACGAAAACTGGAAGGTTCTATCTTCTTTTGATTTACCCTAAGAATAAAAAAGATGATTTAGCCCCAAAAGAAAAAGAAGTACTTAAAGCTATCAGTAATAAATTGCAATAATCAACGCCGCGTAGATACGCGGCAATGTTCATACAGCGGAGAAACTATGGACAAAAAACTTTTTGATGATCTGGTTGAAAGCATGAATCAGATGGTAGCGATTGAAAAAGGAGAGCTTTCCGTTCCTGCTGAAAATATTCATCGCCATCGTCTGCCTGATGTAAAAAACCTACGCGAAACCTTCGGGTTAAAGCAAAGTGAGTTTGCCGAAGCTGTTGGCGTTTCTGCTTCCCTAATTCAAAGCTGGGAGCAACATCGCCGTATTCCTTCTGGCTCATCACTTAAGCTGCTTAAAATGCTTGAACGTAATCCCACACTGATTAGTGAATTAAGCGCACTTTAATTTTCTCCTTTGCCTTGATGTAAGAAGAGAAAATAATTTCAGTTCTGCTTATTCTGCAAAGCCGCTTTCTATCTGATTTCCATGATGGAATGCGGCCTTTCTTCGTGATCTTACTTCTCACGTAAAATAGAATTTTCCTTTTATTATCATATCATTGTAATTTTCCCCGCGATCCTCTTTTGATCCAAAAACTGAAATTTCCTGAAAATATTTTCACACTTTTCAATTTGCGGTTTCTCTCACGCCGCCTGTGCTGGCGCGCTCTGGCGGTTCCCTTTGTCGGATTTTAAAACTGAAATAATTTTTTGATCCAAAACGTGCAGGCGGGTGCGGTGTAGTGCGTTTTACGTCATGTTTACGTTTATTTCGTGGGGATTGTGCAGTGTGAGCCCGACGCAGAAACGCGATCCAAATTATCCACAGATGGTCTGTAGGTTAATGAGTGAATGGTGCTATGTGCGTCTGGTTGCGTTTCGTAGGGACTTAACTACCACCTACTGAAGTAGGTGGGTTAGCGCACTTCGGTGCCGACGACTGAAAGTCGTCGAACCACGCAC
>NZ_JANAIF010000180.1 GCF_024721015.1 Xenorhabdus bovienii | reverse complement strand
TTTTGGATTTCTATAACTTTTCTTCGTGCTTCCTGATATGTCATATCACCCCCTCGCCGTAACGCCGCCTGACTCCAGTATCCGATTGCTAGCTCTTTGCTTCGTTGAGTAAAGAGCTACGTCACTCATGCAGCAAGATCCGCCGTTGTTGTCGGAACGCATGTCTTTCTTGAGTTCTACAATAAGACGGGCGTAAATATGATTTTCATCAACGACCCTGACAACCGAATCTACAATTCTATCCACTGAGCGGCTTTTTGGTTTGGCTGCATGTTCAGCCCGTTTGCTATCCCAAAACACCATTTGCTTTGCTAAACGGCGTGACCTTGCATTGTCTTTTTTGGGTGGGGCTGCTTTTTTGGTCGTAGGCTTTACCTTAATCGGCACTGAGCCTTTCCCTTTGCTATCCGTTCCCTTAAGAGCGAGAACTGGATGATTTGCGTTTACCATGTTTACCTCCTCTAAGTAAGTTTTTGCTGTGGTCTGCCACACAGAAACCTACTCAGTGGATTGCTCTAACACTTATTCAGAGCTGGGTACTTCCCATTTTGTTAAAGAGCGGTACTGCATTTATCTTTGGCTGTGTGCCTTGGATGAATACAATATATGCTCTTTACGCATATGCGTCAAACGCATAATTTCATATATAGGGGTGCATATAACACAAGGTCATGAAAACAAAAGTAATAAATTTTTTATGGGATTTTTTATTTGTGACGCAAATCACGCATATTGTCGAGGGGTTAAAGCCCCATCAGGGGCTTTAGTTGAATTTATCCATGTCTTCGATAGACATGGGAATGGCTAACAATTACCTTCCCTTGTATATATAATTGAGGTTCTTCATTTTCCTCAATGTACCATGTTTCGTAATTTGGATTATCTGACAAAACAGCCAGTCTATTCTTTTGAATTTGAAGACGTTTTACATGAATTGCGCGACCAAATGAAAACACATAAATACCATCGCCATCAAATTGATTAACTGCAATATCGACAAATATTTGGTCTCCAGACTCGATAGTGCCACTCATGCTGTCTCCCTTAACCGCTATGACCTTTACAAAATCCTCATGCCTGTTACCAAAAATCAACTTTGCTTCTTCGGTTGTGTATTCTATAGATCCTATGGTTTCTACAAACTCTCCCGTTGAAATCCCATACCCCGCACTCGCTTCTACATTCAAGGATTGAACCTTAAAATACTTCCGCTTGCGAGATGGGTTGGCTGAAATTAATACATCATTTTCATCACTCTCGATAAATAGATCTGCCATTTTAACCCCCAACGCCTCGGCTATTTTCGAAATTGTTGAATCTGTATAGCCTTGTTTATCCCTTTCGAGACGAGAAATATTCCCCACGTCACTATTAATAGCATTGGCTAGTTCAAGGATTGTCATTTTCTTCGCTTTGCGAAGCTTTCTTATGCGTGACCCGATTTTCATTTTGTCATTGGACTCATTTTTTGCGTTTCACTCAAAGCGCCTTGCGCATATCTATTTTGTGTAATAATATGCGTATAGCGCATTTAAAGGAGATGAATATGCAAACGCCATTACGAAAAATTAGGTTGGATAACAACCTTAAAATTGCCGAAGTTGCAGCGGCAGTTGACTGCGATGTAGGCAATTTGAGTCGATTAGAGCGAGGCAGCCAAAATGCATCATTAGAAATGGCTGAGAAGTTATCTCGATTTTATGACGGAATGATTAACGAGATGCAGATCTTATATCCAAAAAGATTTATGTAATCATTCAACGCTCTTTAACATCCTAGATAGCAACACCCGCCCTGAATATGCGTTAGGGCAACTCACCATCATCTATCTCAGGATAGACGATATCTATCGTTTATTAATTAAACAAACATTAACCAAATTTAACTTTAGGATATTTTACGAATGAAACACGCAAGTTACCGCAAATTATTCAGAGATAAGGAAAGTGAATTGCTTAACAAGATCGCGCT
>NZ_JANAIF010000017.1 GCF_024721015.1 Xenorhabdus bovienii | reverse complement strand
GTCAGATTAATTTTCATGAGCGCGATCATGATCTGATACAAATGAAAAATCAAGCATCTTCAATGACGACGGATATAGCTGTATATTCAAGGCGTGATGACCCGTTTGTAGGGGAAAAGGTCATAAGACAGGGCGGGATTCCACTTTAAAATCGATTCTTTTATAGCCAAAAAACGTATCTCTACGTAAAATTTTCACCATCTTATCCAAGAAATTACATCATATTTTACGTACAAGCTCCTAAAAATTAATTTTTAAGCAAAGTAAAATCCCGCCCTGATGTCTCCCTATGAATGGTAAATGATATGATTATTTTGTTTAAAATGTTATCAAATTCACATAATCATAAATATTAGGTTTATTTCTATTATTATTTTTAGCAGAATCCACGGTCTTTTAATGCTTTTAAAATAAAAAAGTTGCTTGTATGGCAAAGGGAAAAACAACATTATGAAAATTAAAACTCTTGTTGCAGTAGCAGTTTCTGCTGTAATTCTGACAGGTTGTAAGAATATTGATCAAGGAATGCTGGCTAACTCCGGAATGCAATTATTCCAGGCAGCGACGCTAAGTGATTCTGATGTCAAACAGTTATCTGACCAAGCATGTAAGGATATGGATGCACAGAACAAAACTGCACCGGCATCCAGCCAATACACTAAACGTCTGAACAAAATCGCCAAAGCATTAGGTAGCGAAGTTAACGGTACACCGGTTAACTATAAAGTTTATCTGACTGATGATGTGAACGCATGGGCAATGGCTAACGGTTGTGTGCGTGTATACAGCGGCCTGATGAACATGATGAACGACAATGAAGTCGAAGGCGTTCTGGGTCATGAAATGGGTCACGTTGCACTGGGTCACTCCCGTAAAGCAATGCAGATTGCTTATGCGACAGTTGCTGCACGTACCGCAGCTACATCAGCCGGTGGTGTAGCAGCACAGCTGAGCGATTCTCAATTTGCAGCACTGGGTGAAAAACTGATCAACTCGCAGTTCTCACAGCATCAGGAAAGTCAGGCTGATGACTTCTCTTATGATCTGCTGAAAAAACGCAGTATCAACACTGGAGGTTTAGTAACCAGCTTCGAGAAACTGGCTAAACTGGGCAGTGGTAAAGCCAGCATGTTTGATTCACATCCGCCTTCACAGGAGCGTGCTCAACACGTTCGTGATCGTATCGCAGCAGACAAGAAATAATAAGTTCTGTACAGATTGTAGCGGTGTCAGTGGCACCGCTTTTTTTTGTTTGCCCAAAGAAGCTGGTAAACCCACAGGAGGGTATGGAGCAGCGAAGCATCACAGGCATCGTCGCCCACTTTAAGCAGGGCAACACCGAAACGCCGCTAAGGAGAATGTCAGCCGGAACCGCCGACATTAACGGGTATCCACCGTTACCGTAGCAGATAACCCACTATCAATTTCTTCTGACTGGTCAAACACAATCTTTACCGATAATCGCTGAACTACCTTTGTAAAATTTCCTGTCGCGTTATTTGGGGGAAGTAAGGCAAAAATAGCCCCTGTCGCAGGTGAAATACTGTCTATTTTTGCGTGGAAAATTTTATCCGGGTAAGCATCAATAGAAACTTTTACTGGCTGGCCTTTATGCATACGTGAAATTTGCGTTTCCTTAAAGTTGGCTTGTATCCATGACGTTTGATTCGATACAATGCTGGCAATGCCTTGTCCAGCTTGTACCATCGTACCAACTTGTACACTACGGTTACTGATCACTCCATCATTGGGTGCAGCTATTCGTGTATAACTCAACATAAGTTCTGCTTGGTTTAGCGAAGCCATCGCCTGTTGTACATTGGCTTTGGCTTGTTTGAGCTGGCTGTCTTGCACAACAAGTTTGCTAATTTGTGTTTTTAATTTTGCCTGTGCTTCACCATATCTAGACTCAGCAATTTTGTAGTTCGAGATGACATTATCCACATTACTTTGAGAGACATAACGTTTTTCTTTTAGGAGCTGATAACGATCTAATTGTTGGCGTGCATATTTCAGACTTGCTTTAGCCGAAATCAAACTACTACGATGTTCTTCAATCACATTCTTCTGCATTTGGTAGCTTGCTTGTGCATTAATTAAGGCATTTTCATTCTGTTCCAATGCCGCCGCCGTTTTTTGTTTATTGAGCATAAATTCACGCTCATCCAGTTGTAC
The DNA here is from genome assembly GCF_024721015.1 of Xenorhabdus bovienii. Taxonomy (GTDB): domain Bacteria; phylum Pseudomonadota; class Gammaproteobacteria; order Enterobacterales; family Enterobacteriaceae; genus Xenorhabdus; species Xenorhabdus bovienii. Next base: position 64,093 of record NZ_JANAIF010000017.1, on the reverse strand, counting down.
CAAAAAGTCGCCTTTTTTTACTTTATGGTTATCCTGAATATTGGATTCCAATACTACGGAACTTACACGAGCATTAATATGTGTAATATTTGTCTGTACATAAGCATTATTTGTTGTCTGAAAATAACGCCAATAAAAATACCAATATAAATAAAAAACTAGCAACGATAAAAAAATAATGATAATTACTCTAATGTATTTCATCATAATTATTTCCAATAAGCTAAATGTCGATTATATTAATCAGGTATTCTGGATGAATAAGATATCGTTTACTCTTTATTATGGGCATTGGATTTCCAACGATATTTTGGCCAACGGAAACTAAACATTACCATCAGCAATGTTAATGGCCAGCCACCAATAAAAATAATTGCATCAATAGGCACGCTATTTTGACGTGAAAGCATATAGACGCCAAAGGCTTTCAATAAAAAAACCAAAATCCAGACTATGGAAACTTCATGCCAAACTCTGGCATACAACGCTGTACCATAAGCAGGAATATCCTTCAGTCTCGGCATAGCTTGTTCAGCCATTGTTTGTACAACGGGTTGCCCCATGAAGGAATAAAAGCTGAATACCACCACGACAGAAAGAGCACCACTGATAGATAAAAAGACATTTTCTTTACTAATGTTAAACAAAGCATATCCATGAAGGTAAAGGTAGTGACTCACCCCTGAGACCATAATTAGGGCGATAATAGCTAAAGATCCTCTCCGTCTGCTAAATAACTGCACTCCCCCCGAATAAAGCGCAACCATCAACACAGCAATACCTGTACCCATTATCCAAAATATGATGTTGTAAAGTACAATGGGAATAATAATAGTCATTAGCGCATCACGTGATAATAAGTAATGCCAAATAGTCATTGGTTTTTGTTGATTCATTATGATTTCGTCCTAGTTAAATATAAGTAAAAATCATGGGTAGAAAACAATACCAACAAAGTTGTGACCAACATTATTCCTCCCATGATTAAAAACAGATCGTTGAAAGCCATAATTTCAGCTTGCCTCGCTATCCGCTGACCCAAGATAGTGATAGCTGTATGTTTCACACTCTGAGTATCAGTTACCAAACCATGCTGAATCAGCAGACTTTTGACATTGTTAAGATAATTAATAAATGCACTGCTACTAGATAGTAGCGATGTTTTAATATTATCAATATGGATGTTAATACGCGAAATGAAAAATGTGGTCAATATAGCAGTACCACATGATCCACCCAAACTACGAAAGACATTTATTAAGACGGCAGAGGAAGCACTGTCCTTTTGCTGTACATGGCGGGTCGCTAACAAAGAAAGTGGAACCATGATAAACGGTTGTCCCAGAGCACGTATCAGCATAGACCCACTCATCTGTGATCCAGCAAAGTTTCCATCCATACTACAATCCATAAAAGCACTCAGCGCCAATCCGGCAAAGCCAATGCAGATCAAATACTTTAGATTGAATCGTTGCACCAAAAAAGGAATAAACGGAAGAATAATTAATTGTGGCAATCCCATCCAAATCACTACCCTACCAATTTCTGAGGCATTATAACTCTGTGTCATTGTCAGATAATACGGCACTAGAAATAACGTACCATAAATTGCCAATCCAAACAGGGCAAAAATGATGAGAGAAAATGAAAAATAGTAATCCTTAAATAATTTAATATTTATTAGTGGGTAACGATAAGTCAATTGATCATACAGAAATATAATGAAACTAATGGTAGAAATCACGGCTAATACACAAATCATGTCAGATTCAAGCCAATTTTCCGCACTCCCTTTTTCCAAAATGACGATTAATGTCCCTAAACACAACATGATAGAAATAATACCAACAAAATCACCAAATCGAATAATATTCCAGTTAATTGATTGATGTTTTAGAGAATAGTTAATTAATACCCATGATAATAACGCAGGGATTGCGTTGATATAAAATATCGCGTGCCAGGATAAATTTTCGGTCAACCACCCCCCTAATGCAGGCCCAACCGCAGGAGCAAAGGTGCTGATGATACTGAATAATGACATACCTAACGGGCGCTTTTCCGGTGGAAAAAATTCAATAATCAGACGGAATGAAATGGGAATTAATGCCCCACCGCAAAATCCTTGTAATGAACGAAAAACAATCATTGAATTGAGGCTCCAAGCGGAGGAACAAAGCAGTGATGCTCCTAAAAATCCGCTAATGCACCACAGAGCATAGCGCCCGGTTCCCAGTGCCTGACAAAGCCAACCACATAGTGGGATAGCAACGATCTCAGATGTAAAATATGAAGTCATCAACCATGAGCTTTCATCCAGACTCGCGGATAATGCACCTTGAATCACGTTCATTGATGAATTGGTGATCTGAATATCCAAAATAGCCATAAAACCACCCATTAACCCACCAGCAATAGCACACCATTGACGGCGAGTCAGTTGAGATCGTTCTGACCCCATTGTTATAACCTCACTCCTCATGGAAGAACTTCCCGAAGCTGGTTAGCAATATGAGTGATATAGGGCTCTTGCATCATGGAAACATGATTGCCCATCGCATTGATGATTTTTAAACGATCATAAGACAATGGTTGCCAGCCTAATCCTGACTCATCCAGCTTTATGCGTCCGGGTAGAGTTTCTTCTGCTTCTACTACCAAAATTTTTCCAGGGTAGATTTTCCCTTGATATTGATCTGTAGCATGAATATGTGCACGCAGAATGACTAAGAAATACTGGAATTCCCTGTTGCTGATATTATCTGGCACTAAATGAACCCGTTTGAATTCTGTCAGGAATAGTTCTGATCTTTGTACCTCTGACATTTCCGCTAACACTGAACAGGAGATATTAAGTGACGTACCGAGAAACAGCTCCACCTTACGTACAAAACGCACTAATCTCTCGTCTTTATTCATTTGTACTGAATTATCAATGTTTACTTGAGGTGCGGGTTGATCCAGTACCAGCACCGTAGGCGCTACCCCTGTTTTCTGAACTAACTGCTGAGCCATTTCAAAAGCGATCGTTGCTCCAAGCGACCATCCCCCTAATACCAATCTTGTTCGCTGGATAAGACTTCCAGATTGAGTCAGATAAAATTCGGCCAGTGATTTGATATCATGGTTATAAGGGGCATCCTGACTAAAGTTTGCTACCTGTAGACCATATGCCGGATAATCAACCCCCATTTCCCGCACTAACGGGTGATAACACAAAATATTACCCCCTGCCGGGTGGATCATCAGCAAGGTTGGTTTATTGTCTGGAAGACCATAATTAAACATCACTAATGGCGAAGCCATCGAGGTAGCCGTCTGTTCTAATAAAGCTGCCAGTTGGCTAATACTGCTGTTTTCAAATAGTTGCCCTAGGGATAAAGAAGAACCAAATTGGTGATTTACTTCAATAATCAGTTGTAATGCATTAATAGAATTCCCCCCAAGGCTGAAAAAACTTTTCTGGGTATCAACCTTGTTACATTCGAGGACTGCACAATAAATATCATGGAGTCGATGTTCTGTTTTACTTTTTGGCTCTTGTGTACACTGGTGAGTATCGGGTCTCAGGCGTGGTAATGCGGTATAATTGATTTTTCCACTAAAAGTAAGCGGCAGAGATTCCAACCAGATCCACTGTTCTGGTTGCATATAATGGGGTAGTTTTTTTTGTAACTCAGATTGCACGGTAGCTTGATATCTTTCCCCTACTCCGCACAGATAAGCCACCAGCGATGTTGCTCCTGTAGGCGACTGACATTGGATTACGGCGGCATTAGTCACCTCAGGACACTGCCGTAACACATCTTCAATAGCTGTTAATTCAACACGATACCCACGAACTTTGACTTGGCGGTCGATGCGTCCCAAAAATTCAATGTTTCCGTCCGGCAACAAACGCCCTTTGTCACCGCTACGATAGAGGCGCTCACCAGCAAGATAAGGATGTGGGATAAAGCAATCGCTATTTTTTTCTGTACGATCAATATACCCGGCCGCCAAATGCGCACCGCCAATATAAATTTCACCAGGTACTTTAGCGGGTACAAGTTTTTGACTGGTATCTAACACAAGGACATGGCTATCCGTCAATGGCACACCAATAGGAAGATAGTCACTTTCTAATCTATCAAGTTCAGCGGGTACGTTATATGTCGTCACTCCAACTGTGCATTCAGTTGGACCATAATGATTGACGATGCGGCAATTCGCATTGAATTCACGAATATGTTGAATCAACGACACGGGTACTTTTTCCCCGCCCAATATCAGCAAATTTTTCGGTATCAGTTTGCTCGCTTCAGGTGTTCCCAATAATGCGGCCAAATGTGTTGGTGTAATTTTCATACAGTCCAATGGTGACGCTGCTAAATAATCAAACAGTTCCTGTGGATTACTGAGATGTTGTGAATGAATAATCTCTAATTGCCCTTGGTTAACCAGTGCAGGAAACAACATCGTATGTGCCAAATCGGTAGTAAAGGATGAAAACATGCCATATCGGGCTCCTGGCTGTTGATCAAGAACAGGAGTGATTGCCTGACAGTAGTGACTTAAATGGGAATGGTTAACTTGGACACCTTTCGGCTTACTGCTACTGCCTGAGGTATAAATAATATAGGCTGGAGTATCCTCCGGTGGTTGCTGTCGCTGTGGATTACTTTCTGGCATGCCATTAAATTTTTGATTAACGTTGATACACGGTACGTTTGTAACCCGTTCTTCACTTTCAACCAAAATATAACGTACAGAAGCATTAGTCAGGATAAAATCGATCTGCTGCTGTGGAAGATTAATATCAACAGGCACATAACATCCTCCCGCTTTCAACACCGCCAACAAAGCCACGACACAATCTTCACTTTGTGCCATTAATAACGCTACGCGTTCTCCACAAGATAAACCCTTCTCCAATAAATAATGAGCCAAACGGTTCGCTTGCTGATTGAGTTGTTTATAGCTGAGTGTACGGCCGGCACAACGCACCGCTATTGCATTGGGAATTAAGCATGCTTGCTGCTCAAACTGTTGGTGTACCGCGGCGGGTGAAATATCAGGTGTAGGGTGACAACCAGCCAATATACTTGTGCGTTCCGTGTGGCTTAATAGCGACAACTCTCGTACTGCCAACTTGGGTTGTCCTATAAAAGCGTCAAGGATAGTGCGTAAATCTGCCAGCATACGTTGGATAGTGTCACCGTTGAACAGCGCCGTACTATAGTTCATGGTAAACAACAAACCGTCGCGTTCTTTTTCTACCCATAGGTTTAAATCTAGCTTTGCCACGCCGTAATCAATTTTCAGTGGTTGGTATTTAAATAAAGAGGTTGCTTGGTAATGCGGAAATATCTGATAGGTTAGGGTTGCCTGAAATATCGGATTAACTTGAGGATTACGTACGTAAGCAATTTTATCCAAAATGTGGTTGAATGGAATATCCTGATAAACCATCGACTGGTCACACTCTTTAGCGGTTATTTGAACTAAAGTAGACAAGGTGATTTCTGGAGATACTCTGAAACACAATGGTAAGGTATTCATGAACAACCCCATTATGTTTTGTGTGACAGATTGATTACGATTAGCGAAAGGAATACCAATACTGATTTCCTGTTGCCCGCTATATTTGTGCAGCAAAACCTCATAAGCGGCCAGAATAACGTGGAACTGAGTTGCGTTATACTGTACTGCACAAGTTTGCAAACGTTGGCAAAAGTCACCATCAAAAAACAGACTCATTATTCTCCCCGCCGTATTCATTTTGGAGGGACGAGGTCGATCAGTTGCAATATCCAGTATGCCTTGCACATTACCCAGCTTTTTACCCCAGTATTCCAGCCCTTGTTGATATTTTCCTTCAGCATGCCATTGATCTTCAGCCAGAGCATAATCTGAGAACTGTAGATTTTCTTCTGCCTTCAGTGTTATTTCTCCGCTAAGCAGACTTAAATACGTTTCTATAAACTCTTTTAAAAACAGACCAACTGTCCAACCATCAGCAATAATATGGTGGAAGCTCAGTAAAAATACGTATTCATGACTATTAGTTCTAACAATATACAAATAGGCTAAAGGGCCACCGGCTAAATCAAAGCACCTATTTCCTTCTGCTTTAGCCATTGCTTCTACTTGTCGTTTTTTATCTCTTTCCGGCAAATAGGTAATGTCATCATAACGAAAATCAAATACAGCATCATCAGAGACATATTGACATAGTTCCTTTCCTGTCAGGTGGAAAGTTGTACGCAAAATATCATGCTTTTGAGCTAAATACGTGAGTGCCTGCTTAACTAACAGTAGATCTACCTCATATTTAAGTTGACATGTAATGGCTAACGGAAGGCTATAAACTTTTTTATCATCAAGATATTGGTTAAGCATCCAAATATTTTTTTGTGCACTGGTCACAGGAAAATATTTTCTGTCCAGATCAGTATTTTTCTTAATGGTTTCCTTTGGAATTGAATTATCTTTTATCTTTTTCTGTCTGACCAATCTTTTTAATTCATCTAATTTCAATGACTTTAGTTCGGTGTGCTTGATATTAGCCATACTCCTATCCGCCCCTGTCTGATTAAATGTCTGTACCAGATTTACTTTTCCATTAGATGTACACTGGTGGTAGCCTGAACCGATTTATTTATCCCGTAATAACTCTTCCAATTCAGAAATTATCAGTTCTGATAAACCTCTTACAGTTTGATCTTGATAGAAAAGATCAACACGAATATCGATTTCGAAGACATTAGACACTGCCGATATAATTTGTACCGCTAACAGAGAATTACCGCCAAGCTCAGTGAAATTATCATCTACACCGATTCCATAAATACCGAGAGTCAATTGCCAAATCTTAACAATTTCTCTTTCAATATCATTTTCCGGCTCCACACACTCCACTGATAACGCAGGCCTAGTATGTATATTCCTTTCTGTCTCACTTAGCGTTTCAACAATATTATCGTTATGCTCTGGGACTGACTCATCAATCAGCTGATGAATATCACTGGTTACCACAACCAACTGGCCAAATTCCAGATGTAAAAACTGGCGTTTTAACGCATCAATTCCTTCATAAAACAGGATATCTTTATCTGCTAGGTTAACTTTTACGGGTAAAGTATCTTCCTTATTGGTCAACACATAACCAGACTCTGCCGACAAATTATCTGGAGATAGTTTGATAAGCGTATACTTTTCCAACTTCAACAACGGGCTACCCTCTGTTGAGAAGAAAATAACATCCATGACAATAGAGGGATCTTGAGGTTGATAAGCCCCTTTCAATTTAACATGCGCATAGCAATCCGGGCTTAATGAGGAGTAGTAGGTTACGTTGCCGTAACTGATAGGCAGAAACTCATCTTTGGTGACGTTGATTATACCGCGAATCGATGCGGCATCGATGATAGCCGGGTGATATTGATAACGTGTAAAATCACCCGAATATGCAGGATCCAGCACTATGTGTATTAACCATTCATTATTATCTCCCTGAAACATTTCCTGATGGTTATTCCAACGATGACTTAAAGAAAGGAGTCCAACCGTATCTAAATAGGCTTTTAATGGATGGAATGGAATTTTGGTTGTACAGCGAGTGCGTATAGTATCCAATGACTCTGCTGCCTGATCAGAAACATTGTCACTTAAACCGATCACGCCCAATGCATGTTCTTGCCACTGTTTATCTAATACACCCCGGCTTTTCAGGCTGAATTTATAGCTATTATTTTCAAATATAACAAAGAGGTTCACTAATCGTGGCCAACCATTGTAGTAAATAAGTGGCTGTGTCAAAAACAGGCTTTTTACCTGCAAACTTTCGCCCGATTTGCAGTGGGTTATCCAATCGTGCAGTAAGGACAGGACAGTTGTTCCCACCAATGTAGGCTGCTGTATTAATCGATGTTCGTTAATCACCCAATCTTCTACGGTAAGATTAACCCTGTAGATTTCTTGCAACCCTTCACGTTTCACTAATACCAATAGATCGCTGTTGACTTTTTCTTGTATTGTATCTTTACGGTCTTTTTTCTGATTGCTCCAATTCACTGCCATTCCCACATCTCCCCATCTCCCCCAATTAATGGAAACGGTACGACCTTTATGATACTGGTTACGATAGTGAGCAAAGGCATCCATAAATGCATTTCCAGAACAATAATCGATACGGCCAGCATCACCAGCAATGGAAGTAATAGAGGAAAACATAATAAAGAAATCAGGCTGTTTATCTTTCAGAAGCTCATGCAAGATTAAACTGCCAGCCACCTTAGGGTTCAACACGCGGGCACAATCTGCCTTATCTTTCAGTGGGATAATTCCGCCACCAGCAATACCCGCTGTATGAAATACACCATCAATTTGTGAAAATTGTGACAACAGATCGCACATACCGCTGTAATCACAAATATCAACCTGAGCAAGATGCACTTGATTACCGTTATCTTCCAAAGACAAGATCGCAGCAATCTTCTTACTGGTTGGATCGTCAACCGGGTGCGATTGCAGCCAGGGTTGCCATTCATTTCTGGCTGGTAAACTCGTTAAATAAGTCAGGATCAATGTCGCATTGCTAATTTCAGACAAATAACCCGCCACTAATGCCCCCAATCCCCCTAAACCTCCTGTAATAAGATACACGCCATCATCTTTCAGTGTGATTATCTGATCGGCATTATGTTGCGTTAAGTGGATTGCCTGATAATCCTCTTCCCAGCGATGACAACCTCGGTAAGCCACAAGACTACCATGAGTTAAGATGTGACTTTCTGCAATCAGGTATTGGGCAATATTCTCTGTCGATATATCGCTAAATACCTCTATATCCACCAGATGACACTGCACTTCAGGATATTCATGATAAAACACCCTTGCAGGCCCAATAAGCAAGGCTTTTTCCGGTGAATAGAGTTTTTCATCAGTAATACTCAAAATATTGTTTGTTACAAACAGTAAATGTAAATTTTCCAACAAATTTTCACTGATTAATGCTTGCTGTAGGTAAAGCGGGCTGTAAAAGGTATTTATATATAATGAATCATAATAATCCAGAAACTGGGGTTCTACTATCTCTGGTGATAGGTTCCATAGATTAACAATACGGGTTGGCCGTAAACCTTGCGCCTTAATGCTTTGTAAAAGAAGAATATAATTCCCATGAGCTTCTGGTGAAATAACATAGCTTCCTGAGTCGTGGTTTTCTTGGTATTGATGCCCCTGACAAACAGTCAGCACCTTATGCCCCGAATTTGTTAATTGCCGTTGAATATGTTCAGCAACCCCCATTTCGTCGACAAACAGTAACCAGCATTCCGTCTCAGGATTAATAAATTTACTTTCCATAAATTTGGCAGGAATAGTTTGCTTCCACCTTGGGATATAGAACCAATCACCAATATCGGCTTTCTTACGTTTACGGGTATTAACTGACTGGGTATCGTATGTGCCAGCACCATTCTGGTTATGGTTAATGTCAGGTAATTTGAATTCCTTGCGTTCAAAAGGATAACCCGGCAGAGGCAGACGTAAACGGCGTTTTCCGGTGTAAAAACCCTCCCAAGCAACGGTAATACCACAAGCCCACAAATTCCCTAATGCCATGAGCAAGGACTCCCCAGTCATCGCAATATCTTTTGCAATGGGTAGCGAAGAATAAATGAAAACGCCACTCTGTGCTTTGATATGTTGCCTGGCCGCTGATTCCAGAGAACGACCAGGGCCGACTTCAAGAAAAATAAAATCCGGATCGTCTTTGGTTATCAATGTGTTGAACGCATGGGAGAACAATACAGGATTACGTACATGTCTGACCCAGTAGTTACTGTCTTTAGCTAATGAATCCGTCATCCATTCGCCAGTTACCGTCGAAATAAATGGAATGCGTGGTGAATGTAAATCAATATTATCAATGATTTCTTTGAACGCAGGGAGTATGGGTTCCATCATATAAGAATGGAAGCCATGTGAAGTATCCAATGGTTTGCAAAATATATTGTTATCTTCCAACTGCTTCTGGAAACGTACGGTTTCGTCTGTCTCTCCTGCCACGACACACAGGCCGGGATAATTGACAGCGGCAATTTCCAATTTGTAGCCTTGTATTTCGGTACTCAGAGCCTTCTCATCCATCAGTACTGCCAGCATACTGCCTGTCGGTAACCCTTGTACAAGTTTTCCCCTTAATGCTACTGCCTTTAAGGCATCTTCCAGTGAGAACACGCCAGAAATACAGGCAGCAACATATTCTCCGACACTGTGACCAATCATTACATCTGGTTTGATGCCCCAAGAGACCCATAATTGCGCCAGACTATATTCCACAACGAACAATGCAGGTTGCGTAAATTGAGTTTCATTGATACGTTCTTTTTCAGAACTGTTTTCTTTCTGGAAAATAATAGATTGTAGATTCAACCCAAGAATTGGCTCCAGATATTGACAACAATAATCCATGATTTCCCTAAACACACTGTAGGTAATATAAAGATCATGGGCCATATTGATATATTGATTACCTTGTCCCGGGAACATAAATACTACGGACTTAGACGATTTTTCTGGTAAGTGAATTATCGGGGAGGGTTGTTCAAGTTTCTCCAATAATTTATCACGATTATTTCCTATCAGTACTGTGCTGTGAGAAAAGTGTTTACGGCCAATTTGTAAGGTATAAGCGACATCAGATAAATTAATCTCTTCGTGATTTTTCAGATAATCACACATACGCTGCTTCATCATTTCCAGTGCAGCGGCACTTTTGGCAGAGAAAGGCAGCATTATCAGGCCTTCATACGGATCACTAGGAATTGTGTCAGGTGCGCTTTCAAGAATAACACAGGCATTCGTTCCCCCCACACCGAATGAATTCACTAAAGCACGATGAGGTATATCAGATGCTTCCAGTATATGCAGCTTAGTATTCATCACAAACGGGCTAGTCTCGAAGTCAATGTGGGGATTCGGTGACATATAATGTAATGAAGCGGGTAACTTCCCATTTTCCAGAGCAAGAGAAGCCTTAATCAAACTGGCTATGCCAGAAGCGGCATCAGTGTGGCCAATATTGGTCTTAACTGACCCCATACGACAAAACTGAGTTTTATCTGTGAATTCCCGAAAAGTTTGGCTCAATGAAGTAAATTCTATTGGGTCTCCCAATGTCGTTGCCGTGCCATGAGCTTCCACAAAACTGATGGTTACCGGTTCTATCTGCGCGTTAATAATCGCTTGTTTAGCCACTGCGATCTGCCCTTGGATACTGGGTGCGGTATAGCCGACTTTCGTATTTCCGTCGTTATTAATTGCGCCGCCTTTCAGCACTGCATAAATATGATCACCATCATTTACTGCATCTTTTAGTCGTTTCAACACAACGACCCCGGCACCCCGGCTAAATACAGTGCCATTCGCCCGAGAGTCAAATGCATAACAGCGGCCATCAGCCGATTCCATACCGCCCTGCATATAGGGGTAACCCCTGCGCTCGGGTATATCGATGGAAACGCCCCCTGCAATCACCAGATCACTTTCTCTATTCAGTAAACTATTGATGCCCATCACCACAGCGACCATCGATGTCGAACAAGCCGTCTGGACGTTAATACTCGGCCCTTGCAGGTTAAGTTTGTACGAAACCCGCGTTGTGACGTAGTCTTTGTCGTTATTAGTGACGATTGAAGCGCCGCTGGTATATTTCAGCACATCAGGGTGTTTATTCACTGTATTCAGATGCCATGCAGTACCCGTACCACCAAACACGCCGACTTTGCCAGCATAAGTATCAGGAACATAACCCGCATCTTCAAACGCATGCCAACAGCATTCTAGAAAGACCCGATGTTGCGGATCCATAATTTCTGCGTCTCGGGGTGTGATATCAAAAAAATTAGCGTCAAAGTGCAGGGCATTGCCTAAGATACCACGGCGACGTATATAATTTGGTGAGGCTAACACTTCTTCTTCTACGCCAGATACCCGCAATTCTTCTTCACTGAATGTGCTGATACTTTCAACACCATCTAATAAATTCTGCCAAAATAGAGTGACATCTTCAGCACCAGGAAAACGAGCTGACATGCCCACAATGGCAATATCTTTCTCGTGCAATTTTTTTTGATCTTTCATTTTGTTATCTCGCTATACGTCATCAAGTTACAATGAATTATTCCTTCTCTCTCAAAATACCCGCACGCTTTTCACAAATATACCTACTCAGCATTTGTACTGATGGGTACTGAAATAAATCCATTATTGAAATAGAGACAGAGAATTTTTTCTTAATTTTCCTATATACCTTTGACATAAGTAAAGAGTTCCCCCCAATATCAAAAAAATTATCCTGCTTCGAAAAATTTCGGTTGTTCAGTACAGGTTTCCAGATTGAAATTATTATTTCCTCAATGCCTGTATTTGAATTCTCATCAACAAAATACTTATTATTTTCATTCACATATAAACTAAAATTTGATTTGTCTATTTTTCCATTCGGGTGAACCGGAATTTTATCTAATTCAATAAAACAAGAAGGTAACATAAAGTAAGGTAAAAATTTTAATAGATATTTTTTTATATCCTGAACGTTAACTGATTGTTGATGATGTAATACATAATATGCAGATAATGATAAGTTTTTATTTTCTGGGGGATCGTCAATCACTACAACAGCATGAGTGATATAGGGGTGGGACAAAAGATGCCTTTCTATTTCTTTCAGTTCAATACGATATCCTCGCATTTTTATCTGATCATCGATTCTGCCTATAAATTCCAATATATTATCAGGGCGTTGTTTTACTAAATCCCCCGTACGATACATTTTTTGGTTGCTATAACAGGAAAAAGAGTCGTTAACAAAACATTTTTGGGTCAGTGACTCTTCGTAGAGATACCCTTTAGCCAGGATATCTCCGGCTAAATAAAGTTCGCCACACTCACCAACGGGAACGGGTTGAAAATATTCATTCAGCACATAGGTACGAGCATGTGGAATGGCTTTACCAATCGGTACTGTTTTTTCTTTCTCTCCCGCCCGGCAATACCAGTGACAAGCAAAAATTGTTGCTTCAGTTGGCCCATATAGGTTGTGAATCTGCCCCTTAAATTGCTCAGTTAACTCATTAACTAAGGATTGATCAAGCACTTCTCCACCGGCAAATAGATGTTTTAGCGATGGGCAGCCTGACAATACATTAGCGCCGGCAATTGTCCTTAATGCTGTAGGAACAAACTGAGCGACTGTTACATGGTGTCGGGTAATGAATTTTGCTATTAGAAATGGATCGAATTTAATCTCTTCTGTAATTAATGCGCAGCTTGCACCGGCAATTAATGGCCAGAAGATTTCCCAAACGGAAACATCAAAACTAAAAGTAGATTGGTTAAGCACTACGTCCTCATACTTTAAGATAAACTCGCTTTGCATCCATTCCAAATAATTAACAACAGTCCGGTGACTCACCATCACACCTTTAGGAACTCCTGTTGATCCAGATGTGTACATGACATAACACAGATGGTCATCATTCACCTTGGGGAGTGTCAGTTGATTATTGAGCGTTAAATTGAGTGTTTTAATATTAATAAAATTACAGTCGCATTGAAGCAACGTTAATATTTGTTCATTATCAGTAATAATAAATGCTGTTTTAGAATGACTAATCATATATGTCAAGCGTTCATGAGGATAATAGGGGTCTAATGGTAAGTAACATCCTCCTGCTTTCAATATTCCTAACAAACTGATTACCAAATCAATTCCTTTATTAATATAAACACCAACAATATTACCGGGTTTTACGCCATGTTTAATTAAATAATCAGCTAATGCATTAGAACGTTGTTCTAATTGTTGATACGTTATTATACTTTCATCACACCTAAGCGCAATTAAATCGGGTGTCTTATTGGTTTGCAGTAAGACCTTAGAATGAATAATTTTTTCAGATGCCATGTGCTTTTCCTATAGATAAATTAACTATTTAACACACATTTTCTGAGCGTATTTATCGATTACTCATCAAATATCATTTCCGATAATAAAGAGTGATATTTTTCAGATAACTCTTTTATTTCATCTATGTTAAATACATTCTTAGCGTAATTAAAACAGAGCGAAAAAGATTTCCCCTCATTGACAGAAAGTGTCAGTTCGAATCTGGCTTGTTTATTCATAATATAGCCGATTTGGTATTCACAACTATCTAAATACATTCTTTCAGGCATTGACGATAGGTAGTTAAAACAAACAGGGAAACGTAACTTCTCATTCCATCCTTTAGCGCGTACTTCGTTGATTAATTCATTATAAGGAAACATTTGGTTATCCAGGATAGTATTCATTTTCTGTTGACAACGTAACAACATAGTCCTGAAACTATCGTGATGATTTATAACATCATAATAAGTCACCATGTTAACAAAACAACCTAATAGTGAGATGTCTTCATATAGCATCCGATTAGACACCGGAATACCAATAGCGCTATTTTTATAACGAAGAGTACATTTAAGTAACTTGTTAAATGCGGTCAACATACAAATAAAAAGGGTAGTTTTCTGTTTTTTTGCAAATTGCGTCAGAGCCAAGGTTAATTCTACTGATATGGAAAACCAGTGGTTCTCACCTTTTACCTCTTCAATCGTTCTAAATTCAGATGCATCTGCACCAGCAAGAAGGTAATCTTCCATCGTCTTCACCCAAAATTTCTGCTCTTGCTGATAACGTATGGGTTTTATTTTTTTTTGCCATTGACAATATCGCTGATATTGTATTCCATTTCCTAATTTATAATGAAAATCCCCGGCTATATAGGCTCGCATATAATTAATAAACTGATTAAAAAACAAATTAATAGAATCATGATCAAAAACGACATGATGCACACTGACTAATAATATATTTTTTTGTTTTTCCAAAGAAAGTAATTTAAAAGAAATAGGTAGAGTCTGTTCTAAATCTACCTTTGGAAAATCAACAAAATCCAGTAAATGTTTAATGTCCATTTCATCAATTAAATCCAGAGAACGGGTGTAAACCTGTTGCAATATTTTTATCATCTCTACAGAATAATTTTCTTCAATACGAGAAAATTCATCAAGATCAAAACGACTCCGTAGCACTGAGTTACATTCCAAAATACGCTTTAGGCTCCATTCTATTGCTGAATTGTTTAGCTCTCCATTAATAATTAGATAGAAATTAATACAATAGGATGTGGGATCTGGGCTGATTTGATCTAACACCAAAAAATAATTTTGTTCATCAGATAATAAGCAATTGTCTCCATCTAGTATTTCGTCTTCACTAACATCAGCAACCTTATCATTGATGTAATCAGGAATAATAAAAGATAATAAATAAGGGGTTGCATTATTAAAAAATAGAGAATAATTAATATCACAAGACAATCTACGCCTAATTATCTGTCTCACCTGAATGGCTTGTAAAGAATTCCCCCCTAAATCAAAAAAATCATCATGGATACCTAGCTCCCGAAACCCCAATGCCTCCTGCCAAATATCGATTAGATCTTGTTGCAAATTGCTGACGGCTTTAACACAAGGGTATCCTAACTCTGGTCGAACTGGGCAAGGTAATGGTAATCGATTGATATCCAGCTTGCCGTTAGGTAATTTAGGTAAAGTTTCAATAAAGAGATAGTGAGATGGAACCATCACATCCGGTAGTCTCTTCCGCAAGAACAGTCTAATTTCGCTGATTGAGATAGGCTTTTCTTGACTGACAAGGTATGCGACCAAATACGGCTGGTCTGTTTTTTCACTCAATAAACAGACCAGTGCTTTATTAATTTCAGGAAATTGACGTAAAACCCTCTCTATCTCAGCGGGTTCAATCCGCACACCATTAATCTTCATTTGACGATCAATGCGTCCTAAATAGATGAGCTCACCCTGAGAATTAACTTTTCCTAAATCTCCCGTACGATATCCTCTGCTGAAAACATTCTCTGTTGTATAATTGAAAAAGCGCTGTTTGGTCAGAGATTCAAGATTAACATATCCCCGTGCAACACCTTCACCGATGATACAAATCTCACCACTCTGCCCAGCAGGAACCGATTGTAAATCGTCATTTACAATAATAATTTCACTACCCCGCAACGCTTTTCCCAGAGTAACCGGTTTTTCTTTTTCTAATTCGGTGAATGCTCCATTCGCTGTTGTTTCTGTCGGCCCATAGAGATTAAATATTCTTACGCCAGGGAGCTGCTGAAAAGTACGTTCTTTTAAATCATAAGAAACAGGTTCACCAGAAAGAAAGACCACTTTAGGGAGGGTAATTGAATTATCCGTATTAATTATATAATTCAGTAGTTCATCCCAGATGGTAGGAACACAGTAAATCGCCCCATTAGAGTACTGCTGATACCAGTTGAATAAAACTTCAGGCTCATACAGGCTATCAGCTGGCAGGATATGCAAGGTGTCCCCACGCAATAATGGTGCATATAACTGTGCTACCGCAGCAGCAAAACTAAGCGAAGACGTTAATGGTAATAGTGCTTGCGTTTGAGGCCAAAGATCCTGATTAAACCAATCTAAATAATAGCTCAAGTTACGGTGCTCTATGGCGACACCTTTAGGTATCCCTGTAGATCCAGAGGTATATAAAATATAAGCTAAATCATTGCTAAATACGGTAGGTAAACATCCTGTATTTGTTGGGGCTGAGAAGTCAATATCTTCTAAAGCGAGCACTGAGTGAAACCACGTGTCTAGCCTTCTTTTATTAATAATCGACCGTGTAGAAAGTAACAAAAAAGCAGAAGAGTCATCTAAAATTTTTGCCATTCTTTCTACTGGGTAAAAATGGGAAATCGGCACGTATGAAAAACCGGCTTTCAAAATAGCTAACAAAGCCACTGGCAATATCAGGCCAGGTTCAATATAGATTGCTATCTTCCCTTTGCGATGCATTGGATATTTTGATAAAAAATAATGTGCTAATAAGTCAGATTGCTGTTCTAATTGACTATAAATCAGTGTATTACCACAAAAATTGACAGCAATATTTTCAGGATTTTTAGATGCTATCTCTGAAATAACTTCAAATAAAAGTTTCTTTTTCATATTATTTCCTATCACCAATAGCATACAACAGGTAATATTTATCACTTACTCATATAAGCAATAAAAAATCTATTTACCCTAAACTTACAACAATATGTTTTATTTAGAAAACATTCACCACCTATACAATCGGTTGATTTAAAAGTAAAAAACATATCGTGAAAAATGTGTAATTATATTATATATACATTATTTAAACATACCATTAACAACATGTTATTTTTATGAAAATTTAAGAAAACAAATATAAACCACACACTAAAAAATAATCTATTTTGAACTGACGTACCGCTAATGCGGCTTGTCTGCTGATAATTGAATGCAAAACAAAAAACACGCTTTACTGACAGTCAGATCTTAGCCATCTTGAAACAGGCTGAAGCGGGAACCCCTGTTCCTGAACTTTGTCGATGGAATAATTACCGAGCAGTCGTGTTAAACAAACGTTGGAACCGCTCATTGAATGGGGAGGAAAATAGGTTTCAATCCGATGTGACACTGGCCCGGAATACACCAGCCATGAATTTCAGGAGTGGACGAAGGAACATCAATTTTATTCAGCCGGGAAAGCCCTACTAGCAGAATACTTATATCGAACGTTATAACCGAACTGTTCGTTATGACTGACTGGGACAATATCTATTTTCATCATTGAGTGAATTGCACTTAACTAACCGAATCTACCTAGACCAAATATTTTTCGTCCACTCTGCGACCAGGCAAGAATAAAACCACTCAAACAAAAAAAGTTACCCCCATAGAACCCGCATTAGAAAATATTTTTTGTAAATTTCATTTTGAATATTCGTACTGAATATTTTTCAGATGAAATATAATAAAAAAACATCATCAACGCCGCAAAAAACTTAAATTTGTCAATGAGGGTAACTGATTTTACATATATCATTTTTTATAAAATAGATTTATTAAAAGAAAGACACTCAGCATTCTATTTTTCAGCAACCACAATTAAATAAGTTGAATTATCATTGTATGGAGAACCATCCCAATCCCCATATAATTCGACTTTAGAAAATCCAGCTTCAAGACAAAGTTCTTTGAATTCAATATCAGTATAAATCCTCACATCATATGGTCTCAAAGAAATCTCTTCATTATTTTCGTTTAATAAAGACCATATCCCCTCTTCTCTTTTTGTTATATGATTAAATCTTCGTTTTGAAACTAAAGTCCTCCCTGATTGCAATTTTCTTTTTTCTTCCAACGGAATTCTACCATCTCCGAATGCAGGAACTGTTATCATGGTGTGCATAAGGAATTTACCGCCCTCTTTCAATGCATCATAAAAATTCCTTGCGGCATTAACATTTTCTTCATCGGAAAAAAATCCAAAAGAATAAAACATATTTATTAGCGCATCCACTTGCCTTTCCACTTTGAATGTACGCATATCATCTTTTTTGAAAATCACATCTGAATTCTGTACTTCTGCATGCCTACGTGCAATAGATAAGTGTTCTTCATTAACATCTATTCCGATAACATTGATACCCTTTTCTCTAAGAGCAACACTGTGCCTTCCATATCCACAGGGACAATCGATAAGATACTGCCCTGATTTAAGACCACATAAATTGATAACTCCGTCAACCTCTTTATTTGTTCTTTGTACTAAATTATTTTCTCCTTCAAAAAAAGTCTGTGTTGAATCATCCGCTTCTTTATATAGTTTCCCAAAGAAACCAGCATCTTCTTCCCACCACATTTTTTCTTCATTACTTTGGGTTACAATAATATCAGACATTACAACCTTCCATTTAAATTATTAATAAGAGGACAATGATTATTATTAATAATCATATTTTAGTTTGTGATTTAAATCACGCGTCGTTATATAGATATATAATTTTTAGTTATAATGAAATAATTATAACCATACTATTTTAGTTTCATTTTATATTATTACTAAAGGTGGCATAAAACAATAATAATCACCTGAAGAAAACGAAAGTTAATTTTGAATGGCTATTAATGAATACAAGATAATTAGCTTTGAAAACATTGAATAAAATATTAAATTAAGGATGAATAACAAATATTAGATAATAGATAATAGATAATAGATAATAAATAATAAATAATAAATAATAAATAATAAATAATAAATAATAAATAATAAATAATAAATAATAAATAACAATCTTATTATGGAGATCAGCCAAGTAAAATATTGATAGAATAAATAAACCCAATCAGTAATTTTTTAAATAATGTTATTTTGTTATAATTTTATTAAATATAATCATAGTGATATACCTTTTTTCATTCTCTGTTGTTGCTGTAATAAAGCTGATTTTATAAATACCTTAATGTTATTAAATAATTGCCACATATACTGACAGCAATAATACCGCAGCATCCAATCTACCACGACCAAACCACCAGTAATTTTAATGATACTTATCAAAAATAAATGAATTCTAACTCTTTTATAAGTGAGATTAAAAAAATAAAGTATCTGTTTATGAAATAACTCATTTTTCAATGTCCAGCAACGTCACATAACTCACATTCCATCCATTAGCCTAGCGAGCAGGAGTTAAGTAATGCCTATGCCATGCAATCGTATCAACAAAGATCAGCTTGCGTTTGAAAGTTCCTCTGAATCCTCCTCTTGCAAATTTTCGCTCAGTTCTACCCAACAAGTTGTCTGGCTTGACCAAATTCTCCATCCTGACAGCCCCAGCTACAATCTCGGTTCACTTGTCCTCATTGATGGAAAGCTGGATGAAACACTGTTAGTACGCGCCTTTGAAGCCGTTGTTTATCGTCATGACGCATTACGTTTACGACTCATCAATACCCAGAAACTGCCGCTTCAGGAACTTGTGGACATGCTCCCGGTGTCCGTGACAATTCACGACTTTTCACATCATGCCGACGCAGAAGCCCAAGCCGCACAACACATACGCACTGCTTTCATGCGTCCGTACGACTTGAGTGGGGAGTTATGGCGCGCCGAACTGCTACGAGTCAGTGATACACGCTGGTACTGGCATTTTTGTTGCCATCATTTGATCGGAGATGCCACGAATTTAGCGCTAATTCCCGAAGATCTTGCTAACACTTATCGTCACTTAATCAAAGGGGAGGCACTACCAGAAGCCGCTCCTTCCTATCTCGATTTTATTGCTGAGGATCGTGCCTATCTCGATTCACAACGCTATGTACATGACCGGCAATTCTGGTTGGAACGCTATGTGAACATGCCTCCTGCATTGCTCCAACCGCCTAATCCGGATAAAACGGCAGATCACGGACAAACCGAACCGGTACTTTGGCAATTGGATAAGGGGCTTTTCCAACGCATCGAAGCTATTGTGACCGAGCATGGGTTGTCTGTTCTGCACTTCATGTATGCCGTTCTGGCTTGCTATTTCGCCCGTACCACCCAGGCGGAGGAAATCGTCATCGGCATTCCCGTGCACAACCGCAAGAACGCCAGACAAAAACGCACGTTGGGCATGTTCTCGTCAGTCATTCCCGTTGGCATAACCATTACGCCTCATGACACCTTCCTTGATGTTATGCGCAAAGCCTCAGCAGAGCTGCGTCGTTGCTATAAACGTCAGCGCTTACCGATCGCGGAGATCAATCGGCATACACAAATCCAGCAGAAGACGGGACGCGCTCAACTATTCGACATCATGCTGTCATTTGAGTCGTTCCAAGCGAATGCTGAGATGCCCGGTGCCACGATCAAATACTCAAAAATACAACGTGGAACACCGTTTCCTTTCTTCGTCGCGATTTACCAATACGCATTTGCTAACGATGAGGCTGTCAATCAGCCCGTCACGATTGAATTCAATTACTCAACCCACTACCTGAACTGCGCTGAAGTCATGGCTCTCCAATCGCGTTTAGCCATGTTGATGGAGGCCGCTCTCTCTTCTCCCGAGACCCAGATCCGAAGCTTACCTGTCTTGCCGCCGGCAGAGCGGCAGCAACTGCTGGTGAACTTCAACGCCACCCAGACGGACTTGCCGCAGGACGCGTTGATCCACCCACTGTTTGAGGCTCAGGTTACACACAACCCCAACGCCACCGCCGTGGTGTACGAAGACCAGACACTCAGCTATGACGAATTGAACCGCCGCGCTAATCGCCTGGCTCACCATCTGATTGCGCTGGGCGTGCGTCCGGACGACCGGGTGGCGATTTGTGTCGAACGCAGCCTTGAGATGGTGGTGGGCCTGCTCGGTATCCTTAAGGCGGGCGGCGCCTATGTGCCGCTCGATCCGGCTTATCCGGCCGAGCGGCTGGCGTATATGCTCGATGACGCGGCACCGGTGGTCTTACTCACCCAGACGGGGCTGACCGACAGGCTGACCAGCCACGTGCCCACGGTGGTACTTGATGCCCAAGAATTCGCCATGACGGCGCAGTCAGTCCACAATCCGGATACGCAGGCGCTGGGGCTGACGTCACGCCATCTGGCGTATGTCATCTACACCTCGGGCTCCACGGGTCTGCCCAAGGGAGTGAAAATGTCTCTGGCAGCATTGTCGAACTTGTTGCAATGGCACCGTCAAAATCCTTCACATCTATCCGGAACCGGTAAAACGCTACAATTTGCCGCGCTTGGATTCGATGTCGCTTTCCAGGAGATATTTACGACGCTGTGCGA
Organism: Xenorhabdus bovienii; assembly: GCF_024721015.1. Lineage (GTDB taxonomy): Bacteria > Pseudomonadota > Gammaproteobacteria > Enterobacterales > Enterobacteriaceae > Xenorhabdus > Xenorhabdus bovienii. Next base: position 42,348 of record NZ_JANAIF010000017.1, on the reverse strand, counting down.
AGGCGGATGTCTGGTCTTGATTAATGAAGAAACACGTCGGGATCCTCAACAATTCCTCCGCCTGATTCAGCAAAAACAGATTGATAGAATCTTCCTCCCCTACATTGCGCTACAACATCTTGCCGAAGCGGCCAGTCACATTGAGGGAGATTTTTCTTGCTTGGCTCACATCATTACCGCTGGTGAGCAGTTGCGCATTACGCCTGCCATTCGCCGCTTTCTACAACGTTCTAGGTCATGCCAGTTACACAATCACTATGGCCCGACTGAAAGCCATGTGGTTACGGCATATACGCTGGACAAGAATATGGATCAGTGGCCAACTCTTCCTCCCATCGGTCGCCCGATTGCTAACACCCAAATCTACCTCCTCGACCCACAGGGTCAACCCGTCCCCCTCGGTATCGCCGGCGAAATTCATATCGCCGGCGCGGGTGTTGCCCGCGGCTACCTGAACCGCCCCGAACTGACTGCCGAACGTTTTCTTACCGATCCCTTTTCTGCAGATCCGGGCGCCCGTATGTACAAGACCGGCGACCTCGGTCGCTGGCTTCCCGACGGCAATATTGAATACCTCGGCCGCAATGACTATCAGGTTAAACTGCGCGGTTTCCGCATTGAGCTCGGTGAGATCGAGTCTCGGCTCATGCAATGCCACGGTGTGCGCGAAGCGGTAGTTCTGGCGCGCGAAGACGAGCCGGGTCACAAGCGCCTGGTCGCTTATCTGCGGCCAATGGACGGCGTTGAACTGGTTCCCGCCGAACTGCGTCAACAACTCACCCGGCACCTTGCTGAATATATGCTGCCCAGCGCCTTTATGACGCTCGACGCCTTCCCGCTCACCCCCAATGGCAAACTCGACCGTTCAGCGTTCCCTGCCCCCGACTCGTCCGCCGTAGTCACGCGCGGTTATGCCGCTCCGGTCGGCGAAATAGAAACCATTCTGGCCCAAATCTGGCAAGATTTGCTGAGACTGGAGCGGGTCGGCCGTCACGACCATTTCTTTGAACTCGGCGGCCATTCGCTGCTTGCCGTCCAGCTCGCCGCACGCGTACGTCAGGATCTGGCGCGGGAATTGCCACTACAGCAACTTTTTGCCCTGCCTCTTCTGGCGGATTTGGCCCAAGCGCTCAGCGGGGCTTCGGCAATCGCTCAGGTCGTTATCCCCGTCGCCGATCGCAGCCAGCCGCTCGCGCTGTCCTTCGCCCAACAGCGGTTATGGTTCCTTGCTCAGCTCGATCCAGCCGCCAGTCTGGCCTACCATATCCCGGTGACACTGCGCCTTACCGGCCAACTTGACCGCCACGCGCTGACCACCGCGCTCGATCGTCTGGTCGCCCGGCACGAGAGTCTGCGTACCCGCTTCGTACTGATCGAAGGCCAACCCTGCCAGCACATTGATCCCGCCGACGTCGGCTTTGCCCTGTCCTATCAGGACCTGCGCCCGCTGGACCCGGCAATGCACACTCACCGCATCGCCGAACTTGCCGACCTTGAGGCGCAGACGCCCTTCAACTTTACCCAAGGCCCGCTGATTCGTGGTCAACTGCTGCAATTGACGGACAAGGAGCATGTGTTGTTGCTCACCCAGCATCACATCATCTCTGACGGCTGGTCTATCGGGGTACTGGTGCACGAACTGGGCACCCTCTACCATGCCGCCCTCGACGGCGACAGCGATCCCCTGCCGCCGCTGTCCCTCCAGTACGCCGACTATGCTGTCTGGCAGCGCGACTGGCTGCAAGGAACCGTCCTCACTGAGCAGCGTGACTTCTGGTGTGCGCAGCTCCAGAATGCCCCGGCCTTGCTGGCACTCCCTACCGATCGACCACGCCCACCCGTACAGCGCTATGCCGGCGGCCAAGTCCCCTTCCGGCTCGACAGCGCCTTACTGACGTCGCTTAAGGCGCTCGGACAACGCCACAACACCACCCTGTTTATGACCGTACTGACCGCCTGGAGCATCGTCCTCACCCGACTGAGTGGTCAGGATGACATTGTCATCGGCACTCCCGTCGCTAACCGTCCACACCGCGAGTTGGAGGGTCTGATCGGTTTCTTCGTCAATACTCTGGCCCTGCGCGTTACACCGGGTGATGCGCCCCGTGTGGCCGATCTGCTCGCACAGGTCCGTAAACGTGCACTCGCCGCCTACGCCCATCAGGATCTGCCCTTCGAGCAGGTGGTAGAAGCGCTACAGCCCGAACGCAGCCTGAGCTATAGCCCAGTCTTTCAGGTGATGCTGTCCTTAAACAACACGCCGGCCCAAGACCAGACATTACCCAGTTTGCAGATCTCTCAGGTTGAACAGGAGAGTCATAGCGCGCACTTCGACCTGATGCTGTTGCTGACCGAAACCGAAGCGGGTCTGGTCGGGGGGCTGGAATATGCCACCGATCTGTTCGACACCGCGACCGTTGAGCGCATGGTCGGCTATTTGCAGCAGGTGCTGACAGCAATGGCAGCCGATGCGACACAAACTCTCGCATGTCTGCCAATGCTGCCAGACTCGGAACGGCAACAGTTGCTGGTGGACTTCAACGCCACCCAAGTAGACTTCCCACAGGATGCCCTGATCCACCAACTGTTCGAGACTCAAGCGGCACACAGTCCCGACGCCACCGCCGTGGTATGCGGGGAGCAAGTGCTCAGCTATGACGAACTGAACCGCCGCGCCAATCGTCTCGCCCATCATCTGATCGCACTGGGCGTACAGCCGGACGATCGGGTGGCGATTTGTATGACACGCAGCCCGGAGATGGTGGTCGGTTTATTGGGTATCCTCAAGGCGGGCGGCGCCTATGTGCCACTCGATCCGGCCTATCCGGCCGAACGGCTGGCCTATATGCTCGATGACGCCGCACCGGTGGCCTTGCTCACCCAGACAGCGTGGGTCGATACGCTGGCCAGCCCCGTGCCTACGGTGGTGCTCAACGCCCAAGCACCGGCTCTGTCGGCACAATCGATCCACAACCCAGAGGCACAGGCGCTGGGGTTGAAGTCACGCCATCTGGCGTATGTGATCTACACTTCCGGCTCCACCGGCCTGCCCAAAGGGGTGGCGATCGCCCACCGCAATACGGTGAATTTCCTCACCTGGGCGCAACGGACTTTCAATCCGGAGGAGTTGGCGCATACCCTGTTCGCCACCTCACTGAATTTTGACTTGGCGGTGTACGAATGCTTTGCGCCACTCGTCTCTGGCGGCACGGTTCATCTCGTTCCTGATGCGCTGTCACTAGTCACCACCGGACAGCCGGTCAGCCTGATCAATACCGTGCCGTCAGCTATCGCGCATTTGATCGAGGCTAACGCGGTTCCCGTGACCGCCCGGACAGTCAATTTGGCCGGTGAAGCATTGAAACCGCATGTCGTTGAGCATTTGTTTGCCCACGCCTCCATACAGAATGTGTGCAATCTGTATGGCCCCTCTGAGACGACGACTTATTCAACCTGGATACGGATGAACCGGACGGAGGGCTTTGTCAGTCATATCGGCCGCCCGATCGCCAACACGCAAATCTATATTCTCGATACCTACGGTCAGCCCGTTCCCCTTGGCGTGGCCGGCGAAATCCATATCGCCGGCGTCGGCGTGGCCCGCGGCTACCTGAACCGTCCTGAACTGACTGCCGAGCGCTTTCTTACTGATCCGTTCTCCGCCGATCCGGATGCCCGGATGTACAAGACCGGCGACCTCGGCCGCTGGCACCCCGACGGCAATATCGAATACCTCGGCCGCGATGATTTTCAGGTCAAACTGCGCGGCTTCCGTATCGAACTCGGTGAGATCGAGGCGCAACTGATGCAATGTCGCGGTGTGCGCGAAGCGGTGGTGCTGGCACGCGAAGACGAACCGGGACAGAAACGTCTGATTGCCTATCTGCGGCCTCTGGACGGCGTTGAACTGGTTCCCGCCGAACTGCGTCAGCAACTCGCCCGGCATCTTGCCGAGTACATGTTACCCAGCGCATTTATGACGCTCGATACGTTCCCGCTCACCCCCAACGGCAAACTCGACCGTCAGGCACTCCCTGCTCCCGACCTGTCTGCTGTGGTGGCACGCGGCTATGAAGCCCCGATCAGTGAGGCAGAAACCGCCTTGGCGCAGATCTGGCAAAACCTGTTGGGGCTGGAGCGAGTCGGCCGTCACGATCACTTCTTTGAACTCGGCGGCCATTCGCTGATGATCGTCGGTCTGATCGAACAGCTATACGACTTTGGTTGGCGACTTGATGTCCGCAGTGTGTTCGCCGCCCCCGTTCTCACTGAGATGGCGCAGGCTATTCAGAGTGACGCCAGTGCCTTCGTCGTACCGCCTAACTGTATCCCCGAAGGCTGTACCGCCCTCACCCCCGACATGCTGTCTCTGGTCTCGCTATCTCAGGCCGAGATTGAGGCCATCGTCGAAGCAACTCCCAGCGGAGCAAGCAATGTGCAGGATATCTATCCGCTGGCACCGTTGCAGGAAGGTATCCTGTTCCATCACCTGTTGCAGGCGCAAGGCGATACCTATTTGTTGCAGAGCCTGATTGCCTTTAACACCCGCGAGCATCTTGATACTTTCCTGTCCGCCTTGCAGCAGGTCATCGACCGCCACGATATCCTGCGCACCGCCGCCTGCTGGCAGGGGTTGGCGCAGCCGGTTCAGGTGGTCTGGCGTCAGGCGCCACTGTGTGTCAATCACTTTACCCCAGCCACGGCCGACGATATCCCGGCTCAGTTATCAGCCCACACCGATCCGCGTCGGCACCGTCTCGACCTGAGCCGTGCACCGCTGTTCACCGCCGACATCGCCCACGATCCGGCACAGGATGAATGGCTGCTGGCGCTACGCTTCCACCATCTGGTCAGCGACCATATGACACTGGAACTGATTTTCGCGGAGATTGCCCAAATTCAGCAGGGACATGCCGAGTCGCTACCCGCCGCACTGCCCTACCGCAACTTTATCGCCCAGACTCTGAGCGTACCGGCCGCAGTGCATGAGGCCTACTTCCGTGACCAACTCGCTGACGTTGATGCACCGACGGCACCGTTCGGCGTGCTCACCCTGCCGGGCAATGATGAACCCATCGCCGAAGCCCATCTCCCGCTCGCCCCCGCTCTGGCAGAAGCTATCCATGCCCAGGCTCGTCGTCTGGGGGTCAGTCCGGGCGTACTGTTCCATGTGGCCTGGGCTCAGGTACTGGCGCAGACCAGCGGCCGCGACGACGTGGTCTTTGGCTCCGTGCTACTGGGCCGTCTACAAGGGGTCGCGGGCGCTGCCCGAATATTGGGGATGTTTATCAATACCCTACCGGTGCGGGTTTCTCTGGCCGGCCACAGCGTGCAAGAGGTGGTGCAGGCCACCTATCGCAGTCTGACAACGCTGCTGGAACACGAACAAGCACCGTTAGCACTGGCGCAACGCTGTAGCAGTGTGACCCAACCGATGCCGCTGTTCAGTACCTTGCTTAATTACCGTCACAGCCAGACCAGTGAGGCCAACGCGGTTGAGACGACCCGGGCAGGGATGCGCATCGTCGCCACAGAGGAACGAACCAACTATCCGCTCACCCTGTCGGTCGATGATCTGGGAACCGGTTTCCGTCTGACCGCCCAGACGGTGGCGGGAATCGATCCGACCCGCGTCACCGCCTATCTCGCCACGGCCATCAGCGGCTTAGTTGATGCCCTGGCACATAACCCGCAACGATTGATCCGGAATGTGCCGATCTTACCGCCGACAGAGCGGCAACAACTGCTGGTGGAGTTCAACGCCACCCAGTCGGATTTCCCGCAGGACGCGCTGATCCATCAATTGTTTGAGGCTCAGGCGGCGCACCATCCCGATGCCACCGCCGTGGTATTTGAAGGTCAATCGCTGAGTTATCACGAACTGAACCACCGCGCCAATCGTCTGGCTCATTATTTGATCGCGCTGGGCGTGCGCCCGGATGATCGGGTGGCGATTTGTGTCGAACGCAGTCTGGAGCTGGTGATCGGCTTGCTCGGTATCCTCAAAGCGGGCGGCGCCTATGTGCCGCTCGATCCGGCTTATCCGGCCGAGCGACTGGCCTATATGCTTAATGACGCCGCGCCGGTGGCCTTGCTGACCCAAACGACACAGATCGACAAGCTGATCCATCATATCCCCACAGTGGTACTCGACGCCCAAGAATCGGCTATAGCAGCACAACCGACCCACAATCCGGACGCTCAGGCACTGGGGCTGAAGTCACGCCATCTGGCGTATGTGATCTACACCTCCGGCTCCACCGGGCTGCCCAAGGGAGTGATGGTCGAGCACCGCAGTATCAATCGGCTGGTCATCAATAATCCCTATGCAGACATCGGTTCGGACGACTGTGTTGCCCATTGTGCCAATATTGCCTTTGATGCATCAACATGGGAGATCTGGTCTGCCCTGCTGAACGGCGGGCGCCTGCATGTAGTTTCACCATCAGCGCTGCTCGATCCGGTACGTTTCCGCGATTCGCTGGTCAAAGGACAAGTCACCGCCCTCTGGTTAACGGCCGGCTTGTTTAACGAATATCTCGGCGATCTTGAACCCCTGTTTGGACAATTGCGTTACCTGCTCATCGGCGGCGATGTACTCGACCCGCGGAAGATCCAGCGTGCACAGTTAGCTGAGTGTCAGCCGACACACTTGATCAACGGCTATGGCCCAACGGAAACCACGACGTTTGCCGCAACCTATCGTATTACCTCACCCGTCGATGTTGCTCGTCCCATTCCTATCGGCTGTCCAATCGCCAATACCCAAATCTATCTCCTCGACCCGTATGGTCAACCCGTTCCCCTCGGTGTCGCCGGCGAAATTTATATTGCCGGTGCCGGCGTTGCCCGCGGTTATCTGAACCGCCCTGAACTGACTGCCGAGCGCTTCCTGGCCGATCCGTTCTCTTCAGACCCGGACGCCCGTATGTACAAGACCGGCGACCTCGGCTACTGGCGACCCGACGGCAATCTCGAATACCTCGGCCGCAATGACCTTCAGGTTAAACTGCGCGGCTTCCGTATCGAACTCGGTGAAATCGAAGCCCGGCTGGTGCAATGCCACGGCGTGCGCGAAGCCGTGGTTGTGGCCCGTGAAGACGAACCGGGCCACAAGCGTCTGGTCGCCTATCTGCTGCCACAAACCGGCGTTGAACTGGTGCCGGCCGAACTGCGCCAGCAGCTTGCCCAACACCTCGCCGAATACATGCAGCCCAGCGCCTTTATGACGCTCGACGCCTTCCCGTTGACCCCCAACGGCAAACTCGACCGTCAGGCGCTCCCTGCCCCCGACCTGTCTGCCATAGTGACACGCGGCTATGAAGCGCCGGTCGGTGAAATAGAAATCGCACTGGCTCAGATCTGGCAAAACCTGCTGAAACTGGAACAGGTCGGCCGACACGACCACTTCTTTGAACTCGGCGGTCACTCATTGCTTGCCGTCCAACTCGCCGCACGCGTACGCCAGCAACTGGCACAGAAGCTGTCATTGCAGCAACTCTTTGCCCAGCCCCTCCTGACGGATCTGGCTCAGACGCTCACCGACGCTTCGGCAATCGCTCAGGTTGTTATTCCTGCTGCCGATCGCAGCCAGCCGCTCGCGCTGTCCTTCGCGCAGCAGCGGTTGTGGTTCCTCGGCCAGCTCGATCCCGCCGCCAGTCTGGCCTACCATATTCCGATGGCACTGCGCCTCATCGGTAAACTTGACCGTCACACGCTGACCAGTGCGCTCGATCGTCTGGTCGCCCGGCACGAAAGCCTACGCACCCGCTTTGTAGTGATCGAAGGCCAACCCTGCCAGCACATCGATCCCGCCGATATCGGCTTTACTCTGTCTTGCCAAGATCTGCGCCCGTTGGATCTGACAGCGCGTGCGAATCGTGTCGCCGAGCTTACCGCCTTCGAAACCCAGACACCCTTCGACTTTGTGCGGGGGCCGCTTATTCGCGGTCAACTGCTGCAACTGACGGACGCGGAGCATGTATTGCTGCTCACCCAGCATCACATCATCGCTGACGGCTGGTCCATTGGCGTCCTGATGCACGAACTGGGCGCGTTCTACCGCGCCGCCCTCGACGGCTACGATGATCCCCTGCCGCCGCTATCTCTCCAGTACGCCGATTATGCCGTCTGGCAGCGTGACTGGCTGCAAGGCGCAGTCCTCACTGAACAGCGTGATTTCTGGTGCGCCCAGCTTCGGGACGCCCCGGCTCTGCTGACACTCCCCACCGACCGACCACGCCCGTCGGTGCAGCGCTACGCCGGCGACCGGATACCTCTTCAGCTCGATACCGCCCTGCTGGCATCGCTTAAGGCGCTCGGACAGCACCATCACACCACCCTGTTTATGACCTTGCTGACCGCCTGGAGCATCGTCCTCACCCGGCTGAGTGGTCAGGATGATATTGTTATCGGCACCCCGGTCGCTAACCGCCCACACACGGAGTTGGAAAACCTGATCGGTTTCTTTGTCAATACCCTGGCCTTGCGCGTCACACCGGGTGAGGCTCCCCGTGTGGCGGATCTGCTCACGCAGGTTCGTGAACGGGCGCTTGCTGCCTATGCCCATCAGGATTTGCCCTTCGAGCAGGTAGTGGAAGCATTGCAGCCCGAGCGCAGCCTGAGCTACAGTCCGGTCTTCCAGGTGATGCTGGCTTTAAACAATACTCCGTCCCAAAACCTGGCATTGCCCGGTCTGCAACTCGCTCCCGTTGAACAGGTGTGCCATAGTGCTCATTTCGATCTGACGTTATCGCTGACCGAAACTGAGGTCGGTCTGGTTGGTGATCTGGAATATTCTACCGACCTATTCGACTCTGCGACCATTGGGCGTATGGTCGGCTATTTGGAAAGTGTGCTGACGGCGATGGCTGCCGATGCGACACAAACTGTTGCGGGTCTACCGATGCTGTCGGCCTCAGAGCGGCGACTGTTGCTGACCGATTTCAATGCCACCCAAGCGGATTTCCCGCAGGACGCCTTGATCCACCAATTATTCGAAGCCCAAGCGGCACACTCCCCTGATGCCACCGCCGTGGTGTTTGAAGGTCAATCCCTGAGTTATCACGAGTTGAACCACCGCGCCAACCGCCTGGCTCATCATTTGATCGCGCTGGGTGTGCGCCCGGATGATCGGGTGGCGATTTGTGTCGAACGTAGCCCGGAACTGGTGATAGGCTTGCTCGCTATCCTCAAGGCTGGGGGCGCCTATGTGCCGCTCGATCCCACCTATCCGGCCGAACGGCTGGCCTATATGCTTGATGACGCCGCACCGGTGGCCCTGCTGACCCAGACAGCACAGGTCGACACGCTAGTCAGCCCCGTGCCTATAGTCATGCTCGATGCACTCGCGCCATCTCTGGCAGCGCAACCGACTCATAACCCGGATGCTCAGGCACTGGGGCTGACATCACGCCATCTGGCGTATGTCATCTACACCTCCGGCTCCACCGGACAGCCCAAAGGCGTGATGGTTGAGCATCGCGGCCTGAGCAACCTGATCGCCACTCAGCAGGACACTCTGGCGATCAATCCCAGCAGCCGTATCCTGCAATTTGCCTCAAACAGCTTCGACGCCGGTATCTGGGAATGCGGCATGGCACTTCTGGCGGGCGCCAGCCTCCATCTTGCTCAGAGAACTCACCTCCTGCCTGGCACTGCCCTGTTGGAGACGTTGGAGACTCATGCCATTACCCATGTGCTGCTGTCACCCACCGCGCTGGCGGCACTGGATTCAGTCCCTGAGACATTGCAGACCCTGATCGTGGGGGGTGAGGCCTGTCCACCTTCTCTGGTCAAACGCTGGGCTGTCGGCCGGCGTATGGTCAATGCCTATGGACCCACTGAAAGTACGGTCTGTGCGGCTATTTATCTGTGCGATAACCAAGAAGAAGGCGCACCGCCTATCGGCCGTCCGATCGCCAATACCCGGATCTATATTCTCGATACCTACGGCCAACCCGTTCCTCTCGGTGTGGCCGGAGAAATTCATATCGCCGGCGCCGGCACTGCCCGTGGCTACCTGAACCGACCCGAACTCACGGCCGAACGTTTCCCGGCCGACCCTTTTTCTTCCGATCCGGATGCCCGCATGTACAAGACCGGCGACCTCGGCCGCTGGCGTCCCAACGGCAATCTCGAATACCTCGGCCGCAATGACTTTCAGGTCAAACTGCGCGGCTTCCGTATTGAGCTTGGCGAAATCGAGACGCAACTGATGCAATGTGACGGTGTGCGCGAGGTGGTGGTGCTGGCACGCGAAGACGATCCCGGCCACCCGCGTCTGGTCGCTTATGTGCAGCCGCTGGACGGCATTGAACTGGTTCCCGCCGAGCTGCGTCAGCAGCTCGCCCGGCATCTTGCCGAGTACATGCTGCCCAGCGCCTTTATGACGCTCGACGCTTTCCCGCTCACCCCCAACGGCAAACTCGACCGCCAAGCGCTCCCCGCCCCCGACGCGTCCGCCGTAGTCGCACGCGGCTATGAAGCCCCGGTCGGTGAAGCGGAAACCATCCTGGCGCAAATCTGGCAAGACTTGCTGGGGCTGGAACGGGTCGGCCGTCACGACCACTTCTTTGAACTCGGCGGCCATTCACTGATGATCGTCAGTCTGATCGAGCGGCTACGCGGCTTCGGGCGGCGGCTTGAAGTTCGTAGTGTGTTCTCCGCCCCCGTTCTTGCTGAAATGGCGCAGTCCACCCAGGATAATACCAACGCCTTTGTCGTGCCGCCCAACCGTATCCCCGAAAATTGCACCGCCCTTACCCCCGACATGCTGTCCCTCGTCTCGCTGTCCCAAGCTGAGATTGAGACTATCATCGAGGCAACTCCCGGCGGAGCGAGCAATGTGCAGGATATCTACCCGCTAGCACCATTGCAGGAGGGTATCCTGTTCCATCACCTGTTGCAGACGCAAGGCGATACTTATCTGTTGCAGAGCCTGCTCGCCTTTGACAGCCGCGAGCATCTCGATACCTTCCTGGTTGCCCTGCAACAAGTCATCGACCGCCACGATATTCTGCGCACCGCTGCCTGTTGGCAGGGACTCGCGCAGCCGGTTCAGGTGGTCTGGCGTCAGGCGCCGCTGTATGTTAATCACTTTACGCCGGCCACGGCAGACAATGTCCCGGCTCAGCTATTAACTCACACCGATCCACGCCGGCATCGTCTCGACCTGAGCCGTGCGCCATTATTCGCTGCCGATATCGCCCACGATCCGGCACAGGATGAATGGCTGCTGGCACTGCGCTTCCACCATCTGGTCAGCGACCACATGACGCTGGAGTTGATTTTCGCTGAAATTGCCCAAGTTCAACAGGGGCATGCCGAGTCGCTGCCCGCCGCACTGCCCTACCGCAACTTTATCGCCCAGACCCTGAGTGTGCCGGCCGCAGTGCACGAGACCTACTTCCGTACCCAACTCGCTGACGTTGACACACCGACGGCGCCGTTTGGCGTGCTCACGATGCCGGGCGATAACGAATCCATCGCCGAAGCCCGTCTCCCGCTCCCCCCCGCTCTGGCAGAGGCCATCCGCGCTCAGGCGCGCCGTCTGCGGGTCAGTCCGGGTGTGCTGTTCCATGTGGCCTGGGCTCAGATGTTGGCACAGACCAGCGGCCATGACGATGTCGTCTTCGGCTCTGTGCTACTAGGTCGTCTACAGGGGGTCGCGGGCGCTGACCAAATATTGGGGATGTTTATCAATACCCTGCCGGTACGGGTTTCTCTGGCCGGCCGTAGTGTGCAGGAAGTGGTACAGACCACCTATCGCAATCTGACGGCCTTGCTGGAGCACGAGCAGGCACCGTTGGCGCTGGCACAACGTTGCAGCGGCGTGGCGCAATCACTACCACTGTTCAGTACCTTGCTTAATTACCGTCACAGCCAAACCAACGGGGCAGACGCCGTTGATATACCCCGAACAGGTATGCGTATCGTCGCCACAGGAGAGCGGACTAACTATCCGCTCACCCTGTCGGTGGATGATCTGGGAACCGGTTTCCATCTGACCGCGCTGACCGTGGCCGGGATCGATCCGGCTCGCGTAACCGCCTATCTAGTTACCGCCATCAGCGGCCTGGTCGATGCCCTGACCCGCGACCCACAACGATTGATCCGGGATGTACCGATCCTGCCGGACTCGGAGCGGCAACAACTGTTGGTGGAATTCAACGCGACTCAGGCTGATTTTCCGCAGGATGCGCTGATCCACCAATTGTTTGAGGCTCAGGCGGCGCACCATCCCGACGCCATCGCCGTGGTGTTTGAAGGTCAATCGCTGAGTTATCACGAACTGAACCACCGTGCTAACCGCCTGGCTCATCATCTGCTCGCCTTGGGTGTGCGTCCGGATGATCGGGTGGCGATTTGTGTCGAACGCAGCCCAGATCTGGTCGTGGGTCTGCTCGGTATTCTCAAGGCCGGCGGCGCCTATGTGCCGCTCGATCCGGCTTATCCGGCCGAGCGACTGACGTATATGCTTGACGATGCGGCACCGGTGGCCTTGCTGACCCAAACAGCATTGACCGACACACTGGCCAGCGCCATACCCACGATCGTACTCGACGGCTCAGAACCGCTCCTGATGACGCAACCGACTCACAATCCGGACGCGCAGGCACTGGGCCTGACGTCACGCCATCTGGCGTATGTCATCTACACCTCCGGCTCGACCGGGCTGCCCAAGGGGGTGATGGTCGAGCATCGCGGCCTGAGCAATCTGATCGCCACTCAGCAGGACACTCTGGCAATCAAGCCCAGCAGCCGTATCCTGCAATTTGCCTCAAACAGCTTCGACGCCGGTATCTGGGAATGCAGCATGGCACTTCTGGCCGGTGCCAGCCTCCATCTTGCCCAGCGAACTCACCTCCTGCCGGGTGCTGCCCTGTTGAATACGCTGGAGACCCATGCCATTACCCATGTGCTGCTGTCGCCAACCGCGTTGGCGGCACTGGATTCAGTACCAGTAACACTGCAAACCCTGATCGTAGGCGGTGAGGCCTGCTCACCCTCACTGGTCAAACGCTGGGCTACCGGTCGGCGTATGGTCAATGCCTATGGACCGACGGAAAGTACGGTCTGTGCAGCCATTTATCTGTGTGATAGCCAGGAAGAAGGGGCACCGCCTATCGGCCGTCCGATCGCCAACACTCAAATCTATCTCCTTGATTATGACAGCCAGCCCGTTCCTCTCGGTGTCGCCGGCGAAATCTATATTGCCGGCGCCGGTATCGCCCGTGGCTACCTGAACCGCCCTGAACTGACTGCCGAACGTTTCCTTGCTGATCCGTTCTCCTCAGTCCCGGACGCCCGCATGTATAAGACCGGCGACCTCGGCCGCTGGCGTTCCGACGGCAATCTTGAATACCTCGGCCGCAATGACTTTCAGGTTAAACTGCGTGGCTTCCGTATCGAACTGGGCGAAATTGAAGCGCGATTAATGCAATGCCCCGGCGTGCGCGAAGCCGTGGTACTGGCGCGCGAAGATGAATCCGGTCACAAGCGACTGATCGCCTATTTGCTGCCCCAGACCGGCATTGAACTGGTGTCGGCCGAACTACGTCAACAACTCGCTCAGTACCTCGCCGAGTATATGCTGCCCAGCGCCTTTATGGTGCTCGACGCCTTCCCGCTCACCCCCAACGGTAAACTTGACCGTCAGGCACTTCCTGCCCCCGACGCGTCCGCCGTGGTAACACGCGGCTATGAAGCCCCGCTCGGTGAAATAGAAATCGCGCTGGCTCAGATTTGGCAAGACTTGCTGAGACTGGAACAGATCGGCCGTCACGACCATTTCTTTGAACTCGGCGGCCATTCGCTGCTCGCCGTCCAACTGGTGGCACGCGTACGTCAGGATCTGGCGCGGGAGTTACCGCTACAGCAATTGTTTGACCTGCCTCTTCTGGTGGATTTGGCTCAGGCACTCAGCGGGACTTTGGCAACCGCTCAGGTCGTCATCCCCGCCGCCGATCGCAGTCGGTTGCTACCGTTATCTTTCGCCCAGCAGCGGCTGTGGTTCCTTGGTCAGCTCGATCCGGCCGCCAGTCTGGCCTACCATATCCCGGTAGCCCTGCGCCTCACCGGACAACTTGACCGCCACGCGCTGACCACCGCGCTCGATCGTCTGGTCGCTCGGCATGAAAGCCTGCGTACCCGCTTTGTCCTAGTCGAGGGCCAACCCTACCAGCATATCGATCCCGCTGACATCGGCTTTGCCCTGTCCTGTCAGGATCTGCGCCTGCTGGAACCCGCGGCACACACCAACCGTATCGCCGATCTCGCTGCCCGCGAAGCGCAGGCACCCTTTGACTTTATCCAAGGACCATTGATTCGCGGTCAACTGCTTCAATTGACAGATGAAGCGCATATGTTGCTGCTTACCCAGCACCACATCATCTCTGACGGCTGGTCCATCGGGGTGTTGGTGCATGAATTGGGCACCCTCTACCGCGCCGCTCTCGACGGCCACGGTGATCCCCTGCCGCCGCTGTCTCTCCAGTACGCCGACTATGCCATCTGGCAGCGCGACCGGCTGCAAGCAACGGCCCTCACTGAGCAGCGTGACTTCTGGTACGCTCAGCTCCAGAACGCCCCGGCCTTGCTGGTACTCCCCACCGACCGGCCACGCCCACCCGTGCAGACCTATGTCGGCGGCCGGGTGTCCTTCCAGCTCGATACCGCCTTGTTGACCTCACTCAAAGGGCTTGGACAACGCCATCACACCACTCTGTTTATGACTATGCTCACTGCCTGGAGCATCGTCCTCACCCGGCTCAGTGGTCAGGATGATATTGTTATCGGTACCCCGGTCGCCAACCGCCCACACTCAGAGTTGGAAAACCTGATCGGTTTCTTCGTCAATACTCTGGCCGTGCGCGTCACGCCGGGTAATGCGCCTCGTGTGGCCGATCTGCTCGCGCAGGTCCGTGAGCGGGCGCTTAACGCCTATGCCCATCAGGATTTGCCTTTTGAGCAGGTGGTGGAAGCGCTTCAGCCGGAACGCAGCCTGAGCTACAGCCCGGTCTTTCAGGTGATGCTGGTCTTAAACAACATGCCGGCTGAGAATCTCGTATTACCCGATCTGCAACTTTCTTGGGTTGAACAGGCACACCATAGTGCGCACTTCGACCTGACGTTGTCGCTGACTGAAACCGAGGCGGGTCTGGCGGGTGATCTGATCTATGCCGCCGATCTGTTCGACCCCGCGACCGTTGAGCGCATGGTCGGCTATCTGGAAAATGTGCTGGCGGCGATGGCAGCCGATGCGACACAAACTGTTGCGGGTCTACCGATGCTACCGGCCTCGGAGCGGCAACAGCTGCTGGTGAACTTCAACGCCACCCAAGCGGACTTCCCGCAGGACGCTTTGATTCACCAACTGTTCGAGGCTCAGGCGGCACACAGCCCTGACGCAACGGCCGTAGTATGTGGGGAGCAAGCGCTCAGCTATGGCGAACTGAACCGCCGCGCCAATCGCCTGGCTCATCATCTGCTCGCCCAAGGCGTACACCCGGACGATCGGGTGGCGATTTATCTGGAACGCAGCCCGGAGATGGTGGTGGGCCTGCTCGCTATTCTCAAAGCAGGCGGCGCTTATGTGCCGCTCGATCCGGCTTATCCGGCCGAACGGCTGGCGTATATACTCGATGACGCGGCTCCAGTGGTCTTATTCACCCAGACGACGTGGATCAACACACTGGCCAGCCCCGTGCTCACGGTGGTGCTCGACGCCCAAGACACGCCTCTAATAGCGCAACCGGATCATAATCCGGATACACAGGCACTGGGGCTGACGTCACGCCATCTGGCCTATGTGATCTATACCTCAGGCTCCACCGGACTGCCCAAAGGGGTGGCGATCACTCACCGCAATACCGTGAATTTCCTCACTTGGGCGCAACGGACTTTCAGCCCGGAGGAGTTGGCGCATACCCTTTTTGCCACCTCACTTAATTTTGATCTGGCGGTGTACGAATGCTTTACACCGCTGCTCTCTGGCGGCACGGTTCACCTTGTCCCCAATGTGCTGTCATTGCTTACGACAGAGCAGCCGGTCAGCCTGATCAACACGGTGCCGTCGGCCATCGCACACTTGATTGAATCTGACGCGATCCCCATGACCACCCAGACGGTCAATTTGGCTGGCGAGGCATTGAAACCGCACGTCATTGAGCATTTGTTTGCCCGTGAATCCATACAGAATGTGTGTAATCTGTATGGTCCCTCTGAGACGACGACCTATTCAACCTGGATACGGATGAGCCGGGCGGAGGGCTTTGTCAGTCATATCGGCCGCCCGATCGCCAATACCCAGATCTATATTCTCGACTCACTGGGTCATCCTGTTCCCCTCGGTGTGACCGGCGAAATTCATATCGCCGGCGCCGGCGTTGCCCGCGGCTACCTGAACCGCCCCGAACTGACCGCCGAACATTTCCTTGCCGATCCGTTCTCCGCCGATCCGGACGCTCGTATGTACAAGACCGGCGACCTCGGCCGCTGGCGCTCCGATGGTAATCTCGACTATCTCGGCCGCAATGACTTTCAGGTCAAACTGCGCGGCTTCCGCATTGAGCTGGGCGAAATCGAGGCGCAACTGATGCAATGTCACGGCGTGCGCGAGGCGGTGGTACTGGCACGCGAAGACGAGCCAGGGGAGAAGCGCCTGATTGCCTATCTGCGGCCTCTGGACGGCGTTGAACTGGTTCCCGCCGAACTGCGTCAGCAACTCGCCCGGCACCTCGCTGAGTACATGCTGCCCAGCGCCTTTATGACACTTGAGGCCTTCCCGCTCACCCCCAACGGCAAGCTCGACCGTCAGGCACTTCCTGCCCCCGACGCGTCCGCCGTGGTCGCACACGGCTACGAAACCCCGGTCGGTGAGGCGGAAGCCATTCTGGCGCAGATTTGGCAAGACCTGTTGGGGCTGGAGCAAATCGGCCGTCACGACCACTTCTTTGAACTCGGCGGCCATTCGCTGATGATCGTCAGTCTGATCGAGCGGCTACGCGGCTTCGGCTGGTGGCTTGACGTCCGTAGTGTGTTCGCCGCCCCCGTCCTCGCCGAAATGGCGCAGGCTATTCAGGGTGACGCCAGCGCCTTTGTGGTGCCACCCAACCGTATTCCCGAAAATTGCACTATCCTCACTCCCGACATGCTGTCTCTGGTCTCGCTGTCTCAGGCTGAGATCAATGCCATCGTCGAGGCAACTCCCGACGGAGCGAGCAATGTGCAGGATATTTATCCACTGGCACCGTTGCAGGAAGGTATCCTGTTCCATCACCTGTTGCAGACTCAAGGGGATACTTATCTGTTGCAGAGCCTGCTCGCCTTTAACAGCCGCGAGCATCTCGATACTTTCCTAACCGCCCTGCAACAGGTCATCGACCGCCACGATATCCTGCGCACGGCTGCCTGCTGGCAAGGTCTGGCGCAGCCGGTTCAGGTAGTCTGGCGTCAGGCGCCACTGTGTGTCAATCGCTTCACCCCGGCCACGGCGGATGATATCCCGGCTCAATTATCAGCACACACCGATCCGCGCCGGCATCGTCTCGACCTGAGCCGCGCGCCGCTGTTCGCCGCTGACATCGCCCACGATCCGGCACAGGATGAATGGCTGCTGGCTCTGCGCTTCCACCATCTGGTCAGCGACCATATGACGCTGGAACTGATTTTCGCTGAAATTGCCCAAATCCAGCAGGGGCAAGCCGAATCGCTGCCCGCCGCATTGCCCTATCGCAACTTTATCGCCCAGACCCTGAGCGTGCCGGCCGCAGTACATGAGGACTATTTCCGCGCCCAGCTTGCTGACATCGACGCACCGACGGCACCGTTCGGCGTACTCACGATACCGAGCGATAGCGAATCCATCACCGAAGCCGGTCTCTCGCTCACTCCCGCTCTGGCGGAGGCCATCCGTGCCGCAGCCCGTCTCATGGGCGTCAGTCCGGGCGTGCTGTTCCATGTGGCCTGGGCCCAAGTACTGGCACAGACCAGCGGTCACGACGATGTCGTCTTTGGCTCCGTGCTGCTGGGTCGCTTGCAAGGGGGCGCTGGTGCCGACCGAATACTGGGTATGTTTATCAATACCTTGCCAGTGCGAGTCTCTCTGGCTGGTCGCAGTGTACGGGAAGTAGTACAAGCCACCTACCGCGATTTGATGACGCTACTGGAGCACGAGCAGGCACCGTTGGCGCTGGCACAACGCTGTAGTGGCATGGCGCAGTCGATACCGCTGTTCAGTGCTTTGCTCAATTATCGTCACAGCCAGACCAGCGAGTCCGACGCGGTTGAGACGAGCCGGGCAGGTGTGCGCATCGTCGCCACAGAGGAGCGGACCAACTATCCGCTCATCCTGTCGGTCGATGATCTGGGAACCGGTTTCCATCTAACTGCTCAGGCCGTGGCCGGAATCAATCCGACCCGCGTCACCGCCTATCTGGTTACCGCCATCAGCGGTCTGGTCGATGCCCTGGTTCGCGACCCGCAACAGTTGATCCGAAATGTGCCCATCTTGCCGTCATTAGAGCGGCAACAACTGCTGGTGAACTTCAATGCGACTCAGGCGGACTTCCCACAGGATGCGCTGATCCACCAATTGTTCGAAGTTCAGGCGGCGCGTTATCCCGATGCTATCGCCGTGGTGTTTGAGGATCAGGGACTGAGCTATGGCGAGCTGAACCGCCGCGCCAATCGCCTGGCTCATCATCTGATCGCCCTGGGCGTGCGGCCGGATGATCGGGTGGCGATTTGTCTGGAACGCAGCTTAGAACTGGTGGTCGGCCTGCTCGGTATTCTCAAGTCAGGCGGTGCCTACGTGCCACTGGATCCAACCTATCCGGCCGAACGGCTGGCCTATATGCTCGATGACGCCGCACCGGTGGCCTTGCTGACCCAAACGATACAAGTCGATAAGTTGGCCCATTCCATCCCCACAGTGATACTCGACGGCCAGGAACCGGCTATGGCAGTACAACCGACCCACAATCCGGATGCTCAGGCACTGGGTCTGACGTCACGCCATCTGGCGTATGTGATCTACACCTCCGGCTCCACCGGATTACCCAAGGGGGTGATGGTCGAGCACCGCAATGTCCTGCGCCTGATTATCAATAATGGTTTTGCCGATATTGGCCCCGATGACTGTATTGCTCATTGCGCCAATGTTTCATTCGATGCGGCCACCTGGGAGGTGTGGACGGGCTTAGTGCATGGTGCACGTATCCTGTTGATCCCGGAAAAAACCTTACTACAACCCGACTATTTTGGTCAGCGCTTAGCATTGGAAGGCGTCAGTGCGCTTTTCCTCACAACTGCATTGTTCAATCAATACGCGAGTTTGATTGCCTCATCATTGTCGGGTTTACGTTATGTCCTTTTCGGCGGTGAACAGATCGATATCCGTCCTGCGATCCACCTTAGAGCTGATTATCCGCCACAGCATCTGCTGCATGTGTATGGTCCAACAGAGACCACCACCTTCGCCACCGCCTATGAAATTCCATTCACTGACAGCGAATGTAAGACAATTCCCATCGGCCACCCGATTGCTAATACCCAAATCTATATTCTGGATACACAAGGGCAGCCTGTTCCTCTCGGTGTCACCGGCGAAATTCATATCGCGGGTGCCGGTGTCGCCCGCGGCTACCTGAACCGCCCCAAACTCACCGCCGAGCGCTTCCTTACCGATCCGTTCTCTTCAGACCTTGACGCCCGTATGTACAAGACCGGTGACCTCGGCTACTGGCGACCCGACGGCAATATCGAATACCTCGGCCGCAATGATCTTCAGGTTAAACTGCGTGGCTTCCGTATCGAGCTCGGTGAAATCGAAGCCCGGCTAGTGCAATGTCACGGGGTACGCGAGGCGGTGGTTCTGGCGCGTGAAGACGAGCCGGGTCACAAGCGCCTGGTCGCCTATCTACTACCTCAGGCAGGCGTTGAACTGGTGCCGGCTGAACTGCGTCAGCAACTGGCCCGGCACATCGCTGAGTATATGCTGCCCAGCGCCTTTATGACGCTCGACGCTTTCCCGCTCACTCCCAACGGCAAAATCGACCGTCCGGCATTCCCGGTACCTGATCAGTCCGCCATCGTGATGCGCGGCTATGCCGACCCGATCGGCGAGACGGAAACCGCTCTGGCGCAGATCTGGCAAGACCTGCTGGGACTGGAGCAGGTCGGCCGTCACGACCATTTCTTTGAACTCGGCGGCCATTCGCTGCTTGCCGTCCAACTGGTGGCACGCGTGCGCCAAGATCTGGCGCGGGAGTTGCCTCTACAGCAACTGTTTGACCTGCCCATCCTGACGGATTTGGCTCAGGCACTCAGCGGAGCGGCGACAACCGCTCAGGTCGTTATTCCCGCAGCCGATCGCAACCGGCTGCTGCCGTTGTCTTTCGCCCAGCAGCGATTGTGGTTCCTGGGTCAGCTCGATCCCGCCGCCAGCCTGGCTTACCATATCCCGGTAGCGCTGCGCCTCACCGGCCAGCTTGACCGCCACGCGCTGACCACTGCACTCGAGCGCCTAATTACCCGGCATGAAAGCCTGCGCACCTGCTTTGTCCTGGTCGATGGCCAACCCTGCCAGCATATCGCTCCCGCCGACATCGACTTTGCCCTGCCCTATCAGGATCTCCGTCCGCTGGAACCCGCGGCGCACATTCACCGTATTGCCGAACTCGCCACCTTCGAAGCACAGACGCCCTTCGA
This sequence comes from Xenorhabdus bovienii, assembly GCF_024721015.1. Lineage (GTDB taxonomy): Bacteria > Pseudomonadota > Gammaproteobacteria > Enterobacterales > Enterobacteriaceae > Xenorhabdus > Xenorhabdus bovienii. Next base: position 21,636 of record NZ_JANAIF010000017.1, on the reverse strand, counting down.
TTTTGCTCAGGGCCCACTGATCCGCGGTCAACTGCTGCAATTGACGGATGAAGCGCATTTGTTGCTGCTTACCCTGCATCACATTATCGCTGACGGCTGGTCCATCGGTGTACTGATGCACGAACTGGACGCCCTCTACCGCGCCGCTCTCGACGGCCACGGTGATCCGCTGCCGCCACTGCCCATTCAGTACGCCGACTATGCTGTTTGGCAGCGTAACTGGTTGCAGGGAACCGTCCTCACTGAGCAGCGCGATTTCTGGTGCGCCCAGCTTCAAGACGCCCCGGCCTTATTGACACTCCCCACCGATCGGCCACGCCCGTCGGTGCAGACCTATGCCGGCGGCCGGGTATCCTTCCAGCTCGATGCCACTTTGCTGACGTCGCTCAAGGGGCTAGGACAACGCCATAACACCACCCTGTTTATGACCATGTTAACCGCTTGGAACATCGTTCTCGCCCGGCTCAGTGGCCAGAATGATATCGTTATCGGCACTCCGGTCGCTAACCGCCCGCACCCGGAGTTGGAAAACCTGATCGGTTTCTTCGTCAATACCTTAGCCTTACGCGTCACACTCAGTGACACTACCCGTGTAGCCGAGCTGCTTGCGCAGGTTCGTGAGCGGGCGCTCGCCGCTTATGCCCATCAGGATCTGCCCTTTGAGCAGGTGGTGGAAGCGTTACAACCCGAACGCAACCTGAGCTACAGCCCGGTCTTCCAAGTCATGCTGGCCTTAAACAACACGCCGTCTCAAAACCTGATATTGCCCGGTCTCCAGCTTGTATCAATTGAACAGACACACCATAGCGCGCACTTCGACCTGACGTTGTCGCTGACTGAAACCGAGTCAGGTCTGGCGGGTGACTTAGAATATGCCGCCGACTTATTCGACTCTGCGACCGTTGAGCGCATGGTCGGCTATCTGGAGAATGTGCTGACGGCAATGGCCGCCGATGCGACGCAGACCATTGCAGGTCTGCCGATGCTGTCGGCCCCGGAACGGCAACAGCTGCTGGTGGACTTCAACACCACCCAGACGGACTTCCCGCAAAACGCGCTGATCCATCAACTGTTTGAGGCTCAGGCGGCACATCATCCCGATGCCACCGCCGTGGTGTTTGAGGATCAGGTGCTCAGCTATAGCGAACTGAACCACCGCGCCAATCGCCTGGCTCATCATTTGATCGCCTTGGGCGTACGTCCGGACGATCGGGTGGCAATTTGTCTGGAACGCAGTTTGGAATTGGTGGTGGGATTACTCGCTATCCTGAAGGCAGGCGGCGCCTATGTGCCGCTCGATCCGGCCTACCCGACCGAGCGACTGGCGTATATGCTCAATGATGCGACACCAGTAGCCTTACTCACTCAGGTGGCACAGGTCGATAGACTGGGCAGCACCGTGCCTACGGTCATCCTCGACGCCCAAGACGCGTTCCTGATGGCGCAACCGGATCATAATCCGGATACTCAGGCACTGGGGCTGAGGCTGACGTCACGTCATCTGGCGTATGTCATCTACACCTCCGGCTCCACCGGATTACCCAAAGGGGTGATGGTCGAGCACTGCAATGTCTTGCGCCTGATTATCAATAATGGTTTTGCCGACATTGGCTCCGATGACTGTATTGCCCATTGCGCCAATATTGCGTTTGACGCATCAACATGGGAAATCTGGTCTGCCCTACTGAACGGGGGACGTCTGCATGTGGTTTCACCCTCAGTACTACTCGATCCGGTACGTTTCTGCGATTCGCTGGTCAAGGGACAAGTTACCGCCCTCTGGTTGACGGCCGGTTTGTTCAACGAGTATCTCAGCGATCTCAAGCCCCTGTTTGGTCAATTACGCTACCTGCTCATCGGCGGCGATGTACTCGACCCGCGGAAGATACGACGTGCACAGTTGGCGGGATCTCAGCCGACACACCTGATTAACGGCTATGGTCCAACGGAAACCACCACATTTGCGGCAACCTACGCCATTGCCTCCCCCGTCGATGTGACTCGCTCCATTCCTATTGGCCGTCCGATCGCCAACACGCAGATCTATATTCTTGACCCACAGGGGCAGCCCATTCCTCTCGGCGTGGCCGGCGAGATCCATATTGCCGGTGCCGGGGTTGCCCGCGGCTACCTGAACCGTCCTGAACTGACTGCCGAACGCTTCCCTGCCGATCCGTTCTCCGCTGATCCAGATGCCCGCATGTACAGAACCGGCGACCTCGGCCGCTGGCGCCCCGACGGCAACATCGACTATCTCGGCCGCAATGATTTTCAGGTTAAACTACGCGGCTTCCGCATTGAGCTTGGCGAAATCGAAGCCCGACTCACGCAATGTCGCGGAGTGAGCGAAGCGGTGGTGCTGGCACGTGAAGACGAACCGGGCCAAAAGCGCCTGATCGCCTATGTGCTGCCACAGACCGGCATTGAACTGGTTCCCGCCGAACTGCGTCAGCAACTTGCCCGGCACCTCGCCGAGTATATGTTGCCCAGTGCCTTTATGGTGCTTGATGCTTTCCCGCTCACCCTCAATGGCAAACTTGACCGTCAGGCACTCCCCGCCCCTGATTCATCCGCTGTGATCACACGCGGCTATGAAGCTCCAGTCGGCGAGGCGGAAACCGCTCTGGCGCAGATCTGGCAAGACCTGTTGGGGCTGGAGCGGGTCGGCCGTTACGACCACTTCTTTGAACTCGGCGGCCACTCGCTGATGATCGTCAGTCTGATCGAACGGCTACGTGACCTTGATTGGCGACTCGATGTCCGCAGTGTGTTCGCCGCCCCCGTCCTTGCCGAAATGGCACAGGCTATTCAGGACGACTCCGACACCTTTGTCGTACCGCCTAACCGTATTCCTAAGGGCTGCACTGCCCTCACCCCCGACATGCTGCCCTTGGTCTCCCTGTCTCAGGCCGAAATTGAGTCCATCGTCGGGACGATCCCCGGTGGGGCGAGCAACGTGCAGGATATCTATCCACTGGCGCCGTTGCAGGAGGGTATCCTGTTCCATCACCTGCTACAGGCACAAGGCGATACCTATCTGTTGCAGAGTCTGATTGCTTTCGACACCCGCGAACGTCTTGATACCTTCCTGGCTGCCCTGCAACAGGTTATCGACCGCCACGATATCCTGCGTACCGCTGCCTACTGGCAAGATCTCACACAACCGGTTCAGGTGGTCTGGCGTCAGGCGCCGCTGGGGATCAATCTCTTCACCCCGGCTACGGCGGACGACGTTCCAGCCCAGTTACGCGCCCACACTGATCCGCATCTGCACCGCCTCAACCTGAATCGTGCACCGCTGTTCGCCGCCGATATCGCCCACGATCCGGCACAGGATGAATGGCTGCTGGCTCTGCGCTTCCACCATCTGGTCAGCGACCATATGACGCTGGAACTGATTTTCACTGAGATTGCCCAAATCCAGCAGGGGCATGCCGAGTCGCTGCCCGCCGCACTGCCCTACCGCAATTTTATCGCCCAGACCCTGAACGTGCCGGCGACAGCACATGAGGCCTATTTCCGTACCCAGCTCGCTGATGTCGATGCGCCGACGGCGCCGTTTGGCGTGCTCACGATGCCAGGCGATAGCCAGCCTGTTGCCGAAGCCCGTCTCCCGCTCGCTCCCGCCTTGGCGGAGACCATCCGCGTCCAGGCCCGGCGTCTGGGGGTCAGTCCGAGCGTGCTGTTCCATGTGGCCTGGGCTCAAGTGCTGGCTCAGACCAGCGGCCGCGATGACGTGGTCTTTGGCTCCGTGCTGCTGGGTCGCTTGCAAGGGGTCGCGGGCGCTGATCGCATACTGGGGATGTTTATTAATACCCTGCCAATGCGGGTTTCTCTGGCCGACCGCAGCGTACAGGAAGTGGTTCAGGCCACCTATCGCAGTCTGACGGCGCTGCTGGAGCACGAGCAGGCACCGTTAGCGCTGGCACAACGCTGTAGTGGCGTAGCCCAGCCGATGCCGCTGTTCAGTGCCTTGCTTAATTACCGTCATAGTCAAATCGACAAGGCCGACGCAATTGACACGGCCTGGGCAGGCATGCGCATCGTGGCAATCGAAGAGCGGACCAACTATCCGCTCACCCTGTCGGTGGATGATCTGGGGATCGGTTTCCATTTGACCGCCCAGACCGTGGCCGGAATCGATCCGGTTCGCGTAACCGCTTATCTGGCCACCGCCATCAACGGTCTGGTCGATGCCCTGGTTCGCGACCCGCAACAGCCAATCCTGCAAGTCTCCATCCTGCCAGCCTCTGAGCGGCAACAAATTGTGGTTGATTTTAACGCCACCCAGGCAGACTTCCCGCAGGACGCGCTGATCCACCAGCTGTTCGAAGCTCAGGCGGCGCACAATCCCGCCGCCACCGCCGTGGTATGCGGGGAACAAGCGCTCAGTTATGGCGAACTGAACTGCCGCGCCAATCGTCTGGCTCATCATCTGATTGCGCTGGGGCTACGGCCGGACGATCGGGTGGCAATTTGTCTGGAACGCAGCCCAGAGATGATGGTCGGTTTATTGGGTATCCTCAAGGCGGGCGGCACCTATGTGCCACTCGATCCGGCTTATCCGACCGAACGACTGGCATATATAATTGATGACGCCGCACCGGTGGCCTTGCTGACCCAGACGATGTGGGTTGACAGACTGATCAGTCCCGTACTCACTGTAGTGCTCGACGGCCAGGAATCGGCTATAGCAGCACGGCCAACCCACAATCCGGAACCGCAGAAGCTGGGGTTAGCGTCACACCATCTGGCCTATGTGATCTACACTTCCGGCTCGACCGGCTTGCCCAAAGGGGTGGCGATCGCCCACCGTAATACCGTGAACTTCCTCACTTGGGCGCAGCGGACTTTCAGCCCGGAGGAATTGGCACATACCCTTTTTGCTACCTCGCTTAATTTTGATTTGGCGGTGTACGAATGTTTTGCGCCGCTGCTCTCCGGCGGCACAGTTCATCTCGTTCCTGATGTGCTGTCGCTGGTCACCACCGAGCAGCCGGTCAGCCTGCTCAACACGGTGCCGTCAGCCATCGTACACTTGATCGAAGCCAAGGCGGTTCCCATAACCACCCGGACGGTCAATCTGGCCGGTGAAGCATTGAAACCGCACGTCGTTGAACATTTGTTTGCCCACACATCCGTACAGGATGTGTGCAATCTGTATGGTCCTTCTGAGACAACGACTTATTCGACCTGGATACGGATGAACCGGGCGGAGGGCTTTGTCAGCCATATCGGCCGCCCGATCGCCAACACGCAGATCTATATTCTCAACTCGCTGGGTCAGCCCGCTCCTCTTGGTGTGGCCGGCGAAATCCATATCGCCGGTGCCGGTGTTGCCCGCGGCTACCTGAACCGACCTGAACTGACTGCCGAACGTTTCCTCGCCGACCCGTTCTCCTCCGATCCGGATGCCCGCATGTACAAGACCGGCGACCTCGGCTGCTGGTGTCCCGACGGCAACATCGACTATCTCGGCCGCAATGATTTTCAGATCAAACTGCGCGGCTTCCGTATCGAACTCGGTGAGATCGAGACCCAACTGATGCAATGTCACGGCGTGCGCGAAGCAATAGTTCTGACACGTGAAGACGAACCGGGCCACAAGCGTCTAATCGCCTATGTGCGGCCTCAGGACGGTGTTGAACTGGTTCCCGCTGAACTACGCCAACAGCTCGCCCAGCATCTCGCTGAGTACATGCTACCCAGCGCCTTTATGACGCTCGACGCCTTCCCGCTGACCCCCAACGGCAAACTCGACCGTCAGGCGCTCCCTGCCCCTGACGCGTCCGCCGTGGTGACGCGCGACTATGAATCCCCACAGGGAAGAGTAGAAACGGCCCTGGCGCAGATCTGGCAAGACCTGCTGGAGCTGGTACGCATCGGCCGTCACGACCACTTCTTTGAACTCGGCGGCCACTCACTGATGGTCGTGCAATTGATAACACGTATAAAAGCCAAATTCCTGGTCGATATCCCCCTCACTTCGTTGTTCCTTTCCCCCAAATTAGCGGAACAGGCCAACATCATCTTTTCAGCGCAAATGAATGCGGTCGGGGAAAACGATATTGAATCGATACAAAACTCGCTTGATTTAATGTCAACAGAAGAATTGCTGGCAATGTTAGACGGGGACAATAACCGCGGAGATAATAACCAATGACAAGGATTAACATGAATCTCGATGACCTGAAACGGGCCGTTCTAGAGAAGAAAATTGAAGAACAATTGAAAGCCCGCGGAGGTCAGCAGCAACGGCCATTGATTGAACAGGTGAGTCGACATCAGCCTCTGCCGTTGTCCTTCGCTCAGCAGCGGTTGTGGTTCCTCAGCCAACTCGATCCGGCTGCCAGCCTAGCCTACCATATGTCGGTGGTACTGCGTCTCACGGGTCAACTTGACCGCGATGCCCTGACCACCGCCCTCGATCGCCTGGTCGCCCGGCATGAGAGCCTGCGTACCCGCTTCGTGCTAGTCGAAGGCCAGCCCTGCCAGCACATCGATCCCGCTGACGTCAATTTTGCCCTGTCCTGCCAGGACCTGCGTCCGCTGAACCCGGCAATGCACACTACCCGTATCGCCGAGCTCTCCGCCCTCGAAGCACTGACACCCTTCGACTTTGTCCGGGGCCCGCTGATCCGCGGTCAACTGCTGCAACTGACAGACGAATCACATATGTTGCTGCTTACCCAGCACCACATCATCGCTGATGCCTGGTCCGTCGGTGTACTGGTACACGAACTGGGCGCCCTCTACCGCGCCGCCCTCAACGGCCACGGCGATCCTTTACCACCGCTACCCATTCAGTACGCCGACTATGCCGTCTGGCAGCGCGATGGGTTACAGGAGGCCGTCCTCACTGAACAGCGTGACTTCTGGTGTAGCCAACTTCAGAACGCCCCAGCCTTACTGACACTCCCAACCGACCGGCCACGCCCATCGGTACAAACCTATGTTGGCGATCAGGTGTCCTTCCAGCTCGATACCACCTTACTGGCATCGCTTAAGGAACTCGGACAGCGCCATCACACCACTTTGTTTATGACCGTACTGACCGCCTGGAGCATCGTCCTCGCCCGGCTCAGTGGTCAGGATGACATTGTTATCGGTACTCCGGTCGCTAACCGCCCACACCAAGAGTTAGAAAGCCTGATCGGTTTCTTCGTCAATACTCTGGCCCTGCGCGTCACGCCGGGTGAGGCGCCCCGTGTGGCCGATCTGCTCGCACAGGTTCGTGAGCGTGCACTCGCGGCCTATGCCCATCAAGATCTGCCCTTCGAACAGGTAGTAGAAGCGCTACAGCCCGAACGCAGCCTGAGCTACAGCCCGGTCTTCCAGGTGATGCTGACCTTAAACAACACGCCTGCCCAAGATCTGGCGTTACCTGGCCTACAGCTCTCTCCGGTTGAACAGGCGCGTTATAGCGCCCACTTCGATCTGACGTTATCGCTGACCGAAAACGAAACGGGTCTTACCGGTGATCTGGAATATGCCTCGGACTTGTTCGATCCAACGACCATCGAACGCATGGTAGAGTACTTTAAGCAGGTGCTGACGGCGATGGCCGCCGATGCGGCACAAGCCATCGCACGTCTGCCAATCCTGCCGGCTTCGGAGCGGCAACAGTTGCTGGTAGACTTCAACGCCACCCAGACGGACTTCCCGCAGGACGCCCTGATCCATCAATTGTTCGAAGCTCAGGCGACACACCGTCCCAATGCCACCGCTGTCGTGTTTGAAGATCAGACACTCAGCTATGGCGAACTGAACCGCCGTGCCAATCGCCTGGCCCATCATCTGATCGCCTTAGGTGTACGCCCGGACGATCGGGTGGCAATTTGTCTGGAACGCAGCCCGGAGATGGTCGTCGGCCTGCTGGCTGTCCTCAAGGCTGGCGGCGCCTATGTGCCGCTCGATCCGGCCTATCCGGCCGAGCGGCTGGCCTATATGCTTGATGATGCGGCACCGGTGGCTTTGCTGACCCTGACGGCACAGGTCGATAGACTAACCAGCCCCGTAACCACGGTAGTTCTCGATGCCCAAGAATCATCCCTGGCGACACAACCGACCCACAATCCGGACGCTCAGACTCTGGGGCTGACGTCACGCCATCTGGCCTATGTCATCTACACCTCCGGCTCCACCGGATTACCCAAGGGGGTGATGGTCGAGCACCGCAATGTCCTGCGCCTGATTATCAATAATGGTTTTGCCGATATTAGCCCCGATGACTGTATTGCCCATTGCGCAAACGTCTCATTCGATGCGGCCACCTGGGAGGTATGGGCGGGATTAGTGCATGGCGCACGTATCCTGTTGATCCCGGAAAAAACCTTATTACAACCTGATTATTTTGGTCAGCGTTTATCATCGGAAGGCGTCAGTGCGCTCTTCCTCACAACCGCGTTGTTCAATCAATACGCGAGTTTAATCGCGTCGTCATTGTCGGGTTTACGTTATGTCCTTTTCGGCGGTGAACAGGCCGATATCCGTCCCGCGATCCGCCTTAGAGCCGATTACCCGCCACAGCACCTGCTACATGTGTACGGGCCAACGGAAACCACCACCTTTGCCACGGCCTATGAAATCCCACTGACTGAAGGCGAAGAGAGGAAAATCCCTATCGGCCATCCGATTGCCAACACCCGGATCTATATTCTGGATACCCAAGGCCAGCCCGTTCCTCTCGGTGTCGCGGGAGAAATCCATATTGCCGGTGCGGGTGTTGCTCGTGGCTATCTGAACCGCCCCGAACTGACTGCCGAGCGCTTCCCTGCCGATCCGTTCTCCGCCGATCCGGATGCCCGCATGTACAAGACTGGCGACCTCGGGCGCTGGCTTCCTGACGGCAATATCGAGTATCTCAGCCGCAATGATTTCCAGGTTAAATTGCGTGGCTTCCGTATTGAGCTGGGCGAGATCGAAGCCCGATTGGTGCAATGTCACGGCGTACGCGAGGCCGTGGTTCTCACCCGCGAAGACGAACCGGGTCACAAGCGTCTGGTCGCCTATCTGCGGCCGCTGGACGGTGTTGAACTGGTTCCCGCCGAACTGCGTCAGCAGCTTGCCCGGCATCTTGCCGAGTACATGCTGCCCAGCGCCTTTATGATGCTCGACGCCTTCCCGCTCACCCCCAACGGCAAACTTGACCGTCAGGCGCTTCCCGCTCCCGACTCATCCGCCGTGGTGGCGCGTGGCTATGAAGCCCCGGTCGGCGAGGTAGAAGCCGCCTTAACCCAGATTTGGCAAGACCTGTTAGGACTGACGCAGGTCGGCCGTCACGATCACTTCTTTGAACTCGGTGGCCATTCGCTGATGATCGTCAGTTTGATCGAGCGGCTACGCAGCTTCGGCTGGCGACTCGACGTCCGCAGCGTGTTCGCCGCGCCCGTCCTTGCTGAACTGGCACAAACCATACTGGCACATCAGGATGACATTGGAGCCTTCGTGGTGCCACCTAACCGTATTCCCGAAGGCTGCACCAACCTCACCCCCGACATGCTGTCGCTCATCTCACTGTCCCAGACCGAGATTGATATCCTCGTCGGCGCTATCCCCGGCGGAGCGAGTAATGTGCAGGATATCTATCCGCTGGCGCCGTTGCAGGAAGGTATCCTGTTCCATCACCTGATGCAGGCACAAGGCGATACTTATCTGTTGCAGAGCCTGCTTGCCTTCGACAGCCGCGAACGTCTCGATACTTTCCTTGCCGCCCTGCAACAGGTCATCGACCGTCACGATATCCTGCGCACCGCTGCCTGCTGGCAGGGATTATCGCAGCCGGTTCAGGTGGTCTGGCGTCAGGCACCGCTGTATGTCAAACTCTTCACTCCAGCCACGGCGGACGACGTTCCGGCTCAGTTATTGGCCCACACCGATCCGCGCCGGCATCGTCTCGACCTGAACCGTGCACCGCTGTTCGCCGCCGACATCGCCCACGATCCGGCTCAGAATGAATGGCTGCTGGTTCTGCGTTTCCACCATCTGGTCAGCGACCATATGACGCTGGAGCTTATCTTTGCCGAGATTGCCCAAATACTACAGGGGCAGGCCGAGACACTCCCCACAGCACTGCCTTACCGCGACTTTATCGCCCAGACCCTGAATGTGCCGGCCGCAGTGCACGAAACCTACTTTAGCGCTCAACTCGCCGATGTCGACGCCCCCACCGCACCGTTCGGTATGCTCACGATACCGGACGATAATGAATCCATCGCCGAAGCCCGTCTCCCGCTCACCCCCGACCTGGCGGGAGCCGTCCGCACCCAAGCCCGTCGTCTGGGGGTCAGTCCGAGTGTGCTGTTCCATGTGGCCTGGGCTCAGGTGCTGGCACAAACTAGCGGCCGCGACGACGTGATCTTTGGTTCCGTGCTGCTGGGTCGCCTGCAAGGAAGCGCTGGCGCCGACCGAGTACTGGGCATGTTCATCAATACCCTGCCGATACGAGTCTCTCTGGCCAGTCGCAACGTGCAGGAAGTGGTGCAGGCCACCTACCACAATTTAATGACGCTGCTGGAACATGAACAGGCTCCGTTAACACTGGCACAGCGCTGTAGTGGCGTGGCCCAGCCGATGCCACTGTTCAGTGCCCTGCTCAATTACCGTCACAGCCAAATTGGCGAAGCAAAGGCGGTTGACACAACTTGGGCAGGCATGCGCATCATCGCGACAAAGGAACGAACCAACTATCCGCTCACCCTCTCGGTGGATGATCTGGGAACTGGTTTCTATCTGACCGCTCAGGCCGTGGCCGGGATCGATCCGGCTCGCGTCACCGTCTATCTGGTTAATGCTATCCGCGGTCTGGTCGATGCCCTGGCTTACGACCCGCAACAGTTGATTCTGGATGTGCCGCTTCTGCCACCGGCAGAGCGGCAACAACTGCTGGTGGACTTTAACGCCACCGAGACGGACTTCCCGCAGGACGCCCTGATCCACCAGCTGTTCGAGGCTCAGGCAGCGATCCGGCCAGCCGCAACAGCCATAGTGTACGAAGACCAGACGATGAGCTATGACGAACTGAACCGCCGCGCCAATCGTCTGGCTCATCATCTGATCGCCCTGGGCGTACGGCCGGATGATCGGGTGGCAATTTGTCTGGAACGCAGCCCGGAGATGGTAGTCGGCTTACTCGCTATCCTCAAGGCGGGCGGTGCCTATGTGCCGCTCGATCCGACCTATCCGGCCGAGCGGTTAGCTTATATGCTCGATGACGCGGCACCGGTGGCCTTGCTGACCCAAACAGCATGGGTCGACAAGCTAATCAGCCCCGTGCCGGCGGTAGTACTCGACACCCAAGAATCATCTCTGGCGGCACAGCCAGACTACAACCCGGACGCTCAGGCTCTGGGGCTGACGTCACGCCATCTGGCGTATGTCATCTACACCTCCGGCTCCACCGGATTACCCAAGGGGGTGATGGTCGAGCACCGCAATGTCCTGCGCCTGATTATCAATAATGGCTTTGCCGATATTGGCCCCGATGACTGTATTGCCCATTGCGCCAACGTCTCATTTGATGCAGCCACCTGGGAGGTGTGGGCGGGGTTAGTGCATGGCGCACGTATCCTGTTGATCCCGGAAAAGACCTTATTACAACCCGACTATTTTGGGCAGCGATTAACATCGGAAGGCGTCAGTGCGCTCTTCCTCACAACTGCGTTGTTCAATCAATACGCGAGTTTGATCGCCTCATCATTGTCGGGTTTACGTTATGTCCTTTTCGGCGGTGAACAGGCCGATATCCGTCCTGCGATCAGTCTTAGAACCGATTACCCGCCAGAGCATCTGCTGCATGTGTATGGGCCAACGGAAACCACCACCTTCGCTACAGCTTATGAAATCCCGCTGACTGAAAGCGAATATAGAAAAATCCCTATCGGCCACCCGATTGCCAACACCCGGATTTATATCCTGGATACCCAAGGCCAGCCGGTTCCTCTCGGTGTCACTGGCGAAATTCATATCGCGGGTGCCGGCGTCGCCCGCGGTTACCTGAACCGCCCCGAACTGACTGCCGAATGTTTCCTCACCGATCCCCTTGTCGCCGATCCGGGCGCCCGCATGTACAAAACCGGCGACCTCGGCCGCTGGCTTCCCGACGGCAATCTCGAATATCTCGGCCGCAATGACTTTCAGGTCAAACTGCGTGGCTTCCGCATTGAACTCGGCGAGATCGAAGCCCGATTGGTGCAATGTCACGGGGTACGTGAGGCAGTGATTCTGGTACGCGAAGACGAACTGGATCACAAGCGTCTGGTCGCCTATGTACGGCCTCTGGACGGCGTTGAACTGGTGCCGGCCGAACTGCGTCAGCAGCTCGCCCAACACCTTGCCGAGTATATGCTGCCCAGCGCCTTTATGGTGCTCGACGCTTTCCCGCTCACCCCCAACGGCAAACTTAACCGTCAGGCGCTCCCCGCCCCCGACGCGTCCGCCGTGGTAGCCAGTGGCTACGAAGCCCCGCTCGGTGAGGAGGAAACCACTCTGGCTCGGATCTGGCAAGACCTGCTGGGGCTGGAACGAGTCGGCCGTCACGACCACTTCTTTGAACTCGGCGGTCACTCGCTGATGGCCGTGCAATTGACAACGCGCATACAAACCGAATTTCTGGTCGATATCCCTATCGCCTCGTTGTTTCTTTCCCCCAAATTGGCAGAACAGGCCAACATCATTTTTTCAGCGCAAATGGATGCGATAGGGGAAAACGATATTGAATCGATACAAAACTCACTTGATTTAATGTCAACAGAAGAACTGATGGCAATTTTAGGCGGAGACAGTAATCAATGATAAGGAATGACATGAACCTCGATAATCTGAAACGTGCTGTGCTAAAAAAGAAAATCAAACAACAATTGCAAACTCAGCAACAGCAGCGGCCATCCATCAAGCAGGTTGATCGGAATCTTCCTCTGCCATTGTCTTTCGCCCAACAACGACTGTGGTTCCTTGCTCAGCTCGATCCCGCCGCCAGCCTGGCCTACCATATCCCGGTAGCGCTGCGTCTCACCGGCCAGCTTGACCGCTACGCCCTGACCACCGCACTCGATCACCTAATCGCCCGGCACGAAAGCCTGCGCACCCGCTTCGTATTGGTCGAGGGTCAACCCTGCCAACACATCGATCCCGCTGATATCGGCTTTGTCCTGTCCTGCCAGGATCTGCGTTCGCTAGACCCGGCAATGCACAGCAACCGTATCGCCGAGCTTGCCGACCTTGAGGCGCAGACACCTTTCGACTTTACCCAAGGCCCGCTGATCCGCGGCCAACTGCTGCAACTGACAGACGAAGCGCATGTGTTACTGCTCACCCAGCACCACATCATCGCTGACGGCTGGTCTATCGGTGTGCTGGTGCACGAACTGGGCACCTTCTACCGCGCCGCCCTCGACGGCCACGACGATCCGCTACCGCCGTTGCCCATTCAGTACGCCGACTATGCCGTCTGGCAACGCGACTGGCTACAGGGGGATATCCTCACGGAACAACGTGACTTCTGGTGCAGTCAGCTCCAGGATGCCCCGGCTTTGCTGGCACTCCCCACCGACCGGCCACGTCCCCCGGTGCAACGCTATGCCGGCGGCCAAGTTCCCTTCCAGCTCGATGCGACCTTGCTGGCGTCGCTTAAGGAACTCGGACAACGCCATAACACCACCCTGTTTATGACCGTGCTGACCGCCTGGAGCATCGTCCTCATCCGGCTCAGTGGTCAGGATGACATTGTCATCGGCACTCCGGTCGCTAACCGTCCGCGCCATGAGCTTGAGAACCAGATCGGCTTCTTTGTCAATACCCTGGCCTTGCGCGTCACCCTGGGTGATACCTCCCGTGTGACCGACCTGCTCGCGCAGGTTCGTGAACGGGCACTTGCCGCCTATGCCCATCAGGATCTGCCCTTCGAGCAGGTGGTGGAAGCGTTGCAGCCCGACCGTAGCCTGAGCTACAGCCCGGTCTTCCAGGTGATGCTGACCTTAAACAACACCCCGTCCCAAAACCTGACATTGCCCGGTTTGCAGCTCACGCCAGTCGAACAAATACGCTATGGTGCCCACTTCGACCTAACGTTATCGCTGACCGAAACCGAAGCCGGTCTGATCGGTGATTTGGAATATGCCGCGGATCTGTTCGACCCCGCGACCGTTGAGCGCATGGTCGGCTATTTGGAAAATGTGCTGGCGGCAATGGCAGCTGATGCAACACAAGCCATTGCGAACCTGCCAATGCTGCCATTCTCGGAGCGACAACAACTACTGGTGGACTTCAACGCCACCCAGGCAGACTTCCCGCAGGATGCCCTGATCCATCAACTGTTCGAGGCTCAGGCGGCACACAGTCCCGGTGCAACGGCCGTGGTATGCGGGGAGCAAACACTCAGCTATGACGAACTGAACCACCGCGCCAATCGTCTGGCCCACTATCTGCTCGCGCTGGGCGTACGTCCGGACGATCGGGTGGCGATTTGTCTGGAACGCAGCCCGGAGATGGTGGTGAGCCTGCTCGCTATCCTTAAGGCAGGCGGTGCCTATGTACCGCTCGATCCGACTTATCCGGCCGAGCGGCTGGCGTATATGCTCGATGACGCAGCACCGGTAGCTTTGCTCACCCAGACGGCGTGGATCGACATGCTGTCCAGCACCATCCCCACGGTGGTGCTCGACGCCCCAGAATCGTCTATGACGACACAATCGGCCTACAATCCGGAGCCACAGGCGCTGGGGCTGACGTCACGCCATCTGGCGTATGTCATTTATACCTCAGGCTCGACCGGCCAGCCCAAGGGAGTGGCGATCGCCCACCGCAATACGGTGAATTTCCTCACCTGGGCGCAACGGACTTTCAGCCCGGAGGAATTGGCACATACTCTTTTTGCCACCTCGCTTAATTTTGATTTAGCGGTGTACGAATGCTTTGTGCCGTTGATCGCTGGCGGTACGGTTCACCTTGTCCCAGATGCGCTGTCGCTGATGACCACCGCACAGCCGGTCAGCCTGATCAATACCGTACCGTCAGCCATCGCGCACTTGATTGAAGCCAAGGCGGTTCCCATGACCGCCCGGACGGTCAATTTGGCCGGTGAAGCATTAAAACCCCACGTCATTGAGCATTTGTTTGCCGATACATCCGTACAGGATGTATGCAATCTGTATGGTCCTTCTGAGACGACGACTTATTCAACCTGGATACGGATGAACCGGGCGGAGGGCTTTGCCAGTCATATCGGCCGCCCGATCGCCAATACCCGGATCTATATTCTCGATGCCTACGGTCAGCCCGTTCCGCTCGGTGTGACCGGCGAAATCCATATCGCCGGTGCCGGCGTTGCCCGCGGTTACCTGAACCGCCCCGAACTGACGGCCGAGCGTTTCCTTGCCGATCCGTTCTCCTCCGAGCCGGATGCTCGTATGTACAAGACCGGCGACCTCGGCCGCTGGCGTCCCGACGGCAATATCGAATATCTCGGCCGCAATGACTTTCAGGTCAAAATGCGTGGCTTCCGCATTGAGCTTGGCGAGATAGAGACCCAACTGATGCAATGTCGCGGTGTGCGCGAAGCGGTGGTGCTGGCGCGTGAAGACGAGCCGAGCCAGAAACGTCTGGTCGCCTATCTGCGGCCTCTGGACGGCGTTGAGCTGGTTCCCGCTGAACTGCGTCAACAGCTTGCCCAGCGCCTCGCCGAGTATATGCTGCCCAGTGCCTTTATGACGCTCGACGCTTTCCCGCTCACCCCCAACGGCAAACTCGACCGTCAGGCGCTTCCTGCCCCCGACCTGTCTGCTGTGGTCGCTCGCGGCTATGAAACCCCGGTCGGTGAGGTGGAAACCGCTCTGGCACAAATCTGGCAAGATCTGTTGCGGCTGGAGCAAGTCGGCCGTCACGACCACTTCTTTGAACTCGGCGGCCACTCGTTGATGATCGTCAATCTGATCGAACGGCTGCATAGCCTTGGTTGGCGGCTCGACGTCCGCAGCGTGTTCGCCACCCCCGTTCTCACTGAGATGGCGCAGGCTATTCAGGGTGACACCAACGCCTTCGTCGTGCCGCCTAACCGTATCCCCGAAGGCTGCACCGCCCTCACCCCCGATATGCTGCCCTTAGTCTCACTGTCCCAGGCTGAAATTGATGCTATCGTCGACACCATTCCCGGCGGGGCAAGCAATGTGCAGGATATCTATCCGCTGGCACCGTTACAGGAAGGTATCCTGTTCCATCATCTGCTACAGGCACAAGGCGATGCCTATCTGTTGCAGAGCCTGCTCGCCTTTGACAGCCGCGAGCGTCTTGATACTTTCCTGACCGCGCTGCAACAAGTTATCGACCGCCACGATATCCTGCGTACCGCCGCCTGCTGGCAGGGATTGGCGCAGCCGGTTCAGGTGGTCTGGCGTCAGGCACCGCTGTGTGTCAATCGCTTTACTCCAGCCGCAGCGGACGATGTCCCGGCTCAGTTATTGGCTCACACCGATCCACGCCAACACCGTCTCGACCTGAGCCGTGCGCCGCTGTTCGCTGGCGACATCGCCCATGATCCGGCACAGGATGAATGGCTGCTGGCTCTGCGTTTCCACCATCTGGTCAGCGACCATATGACGCTGGAGCTGATTTTCGCTGAGATTGCTCAGGTGTTACAGGGGCAGGCCGGGACACTCCCCACTGCGCTACCCTACCGCAACTTTATCGCCCAGACCCTGAATGTGCCGGCCGCAGTGCATGAGGCCTATTTCCGCGCCCAGCTTGCCGACGTCGACACACCGACGGCACCGTTCGGCGTGCTCAAGGTGCCGGGCGATAACGAGACTGTCACCGAAGCCCGTCTCCCGCTCACTTCCGCTCTGGCGGAGGCCATCCGTACCCAGGCCCGCCGTCTGGGGGTCAGCCCGGGTGTGCTGTTCCATGTCGCCTGGGCTCAGGTGCTGGCACAAACCAGCGGCCATGATGATGTCGTCTTCGGCTCTGTACTGTTGGGTCGCCTGTTAGGGGTCGCTGGCGCTGATCGCATACTGGGGATGTTTATCAATACCCTGCCAGTACGAGTCTCTCTGGCCGGCCGCAGTGTGCAGGAAGTGGTGCAGGCCACCTACCGCGATTTGATGACGCTGCTGGAGCACGAGCAGGCACCGTTGGCGCTGACACAACGCTGTAGTGGCGTGCCGCAGTCGATGCCACTGTTCAGTGCCCTGCTTAATTACCGTCATAGCCAAACCAGCGAGGCAGACGCGGTTAACACGATTTGGACCGGTATACGCGTGGTCGCCGTTGAGGAACAGAGCAACTATCCGCTCACCCTGTCGGTGGATGATCTGGGCGCCGGTTTCCACCTGACCGCTCAGGCCGTAGTCGGGATCGATCCGGCTAGCGTAACCGCCTATCTGGTTACTGCCATCAGCGGCTTGGTCGATGCCCTGATTCGCGACCCGCAACGATTGATTCAGGATGTACCGATCCTGCCACCCTCCGAGCGGCAACAACTGTTGATGGATTTCAACGCGACTCAGGCGGACTTCCCGCAGGACGCCCTGATCCACCAACTGTTCGAGGCTCAGGTAGCACACAACCCCGACGCCACTGCCGTAGTGTACGAGGATCAGACACTCAGCTATGGCGAGCTCAACCGCCGCGCCAATCGTCTGGCCCATCATCTGATCGCGCTGGGCGTGCGTCCGGACGATCGGGTGGCGATTTGTGTCGAACGCAGCCCGGAGCTGGTGGTCGGTCTGCTCGCTATCCTCAAAGCAGGCGGTGCCTATGTGCCACTCGATCCGGCCTATCCGGCCGAGCGGTTGGCCTATATGCTCGATGACGCGGCACCGGTAGTTTTACTCACCCAAACGACACTGGCTAACACGCTGACCAGCACCATCTCTACGCCCGTACCCACAATAGTACTTGATGCCCAAGAACCGGCTATGGCAGCGCAATCTGTTCATAACCCGGATACGCAGGCGCTGGGTCTGACGTCACGTCATCTGGCGTATGTCATCTACACCTCCGGCTCGACCGGTTTACCCAAGGGGGTGATGGTCGAGCATCGCGGCCTGAGCAATCTGATCGCCACTCAGCAAGACACCCTGGCGATCAATCCCAGCAGCCGTATCCTGCAATTTGCCTCAAACAGCTTCGACGCCGGTATCTGGGAATGCGGCATGGCACTTCTGGCAGGCGCTTGCCTCCATCTTGCCCAGCGTATCCATCTCCTGCCTGGTGCTGCCCTGCTGAATATGCTGGAGACCCATGCCATTACCCATGTGCTGCTGTCACCCACCGCGCTGGCGGCTCTGGATACAGTTCCTGTGACACTGCAAACTCTGATCGTAGGCGGTGAGGCCTGCTCACCCGCGCTGGTCAAACGCTGGGCTGAAGGTCGGCGTATGGTCAATGCCTATGGACCGACTGAAAGTACGGTCTGCGCAACCATTTATCTGTGCGATAGCCGGGAAGAAGGAGCACCGCCCATCGGCCAGCCGATCGCCAACACCCGGATTTATATCCTGGATACACAAGGGCAGCCTGTTCCTCTCGGCGTAGCCGGCGAAATCCATATCGCGGGTGCCGGTATTGCCCGTGGCTACCTGAACCGCCCCGAACTGACCGCCGAACGCTTCCTTGCCGATCCGTTCTCCTCAGCCCCGGACGCCCGGATGTACAAGACCGGCGATCTCGGCCGCTGGCGCCCCGACGGCAACATCGAATATCTCGGCCGCAATGACTTTCAGGTTAAACTGCGCGGCTTCCGTATCGAGCTCGGTGAAATTGAAGCTCAATTGGTGCAATGCCCCGGTGTACGCGAAGCCGTGGTGCTGACCCGCGAAGACGAGCCGGGCCACAAGCGCCTGGTCGCCTATCTGCTGCCCCAGTCTGGTGTTAAGCTGGTGCCGGCCGAACTGCGTCAGCAGCTCTCTCAACACCTTGCCGAGTACATGCTGCCCAGTGCTTTTATGACGCTCGACGCCTTCCCGCTCACCCCCAACGGCAAACTCGATCGTCAGGCGCTCCCCGCCCCTGATCCGTCGGCGATAGTGGCACGCAGCTATGAAACCCCGGTCGGTAAAGTAGAAATCACACTGGCTCAGATCTGGCAAGACCTGCTGAGGCTGGAACAGGTCGGCCGTCACGACCACTTCTTTGAACTCGGCGGTCATTCGTTGCTTGCCGTCCAGCTCGTGGCACGCGTGCGTCAGGATCTGGCGCGGGAGTTGCCACTACAACAGATTTTCGCCCAACCCCTGCTGGCAGAGCTAGCCCAGACGCTGACCGGCACGTCGGCAACCACTCAGGTCGCTATCCCCGCCGCCGATCACAGCCGACCGCTACCATTGTCTTTCGCCCAGCAACGGCTGTGGTTTCTGGGTCAGCTCGATCCCGCCGCCAGCCTGGCCTACCATATCCCGGTAGCGCTGCGTCTCACCGGCCAGCTTGACCGCCACGCCCTGATCACCGCACTCGATCGCCTGGTTGCCCGGCAGGAGAGCCTGCGCACCCGCTTTATCCTGATCGAAGGACAACCCTGCCAGCACATCGATCCCGCCGATATCGGCTTTACCCTGTCCTATCAGGACCTGCGCCCACTGGAACCGCCGGCGCACACTCATCGTGTCGCCGAACTCGCCACCCTCGAAGCGCAGACGCCCTTCGACTTTACCCAAGGCCCGCTGATCCGCGGTCAACTGCTGCAACTGGCAGACGAAGAGCATGTGTTACTGCTCACCCAGCATCACATCATGGCTGACGGCTGGTCCATCAATGTGCTGGTGCACGAACTGGGCGCCCTCTACCGCGCTATCCTCGGCGGTCATAGCGATCTGTTGCCGCCGCTGCTCATTCAGTACGCCGATTATGCGGTCTGGCAACGCGACTGGCTGCAAGGAACCGTTCTTACTGAGCAGCGCGATTTCTGGTGCGCCCAGCTCGAGAACGCCCCGACCTTTTTGGAACTCCCCACCGATCGGCCGCGCCCGTCAGTACAAACCTATGCCGGCGATCGGGTTCCCTTCCAGCTTGATGCGACCTTGCTGGCATCGCTTAAGGGGCTAGGACAGCGCCATAACACCACCTTGTTTATGACCGCACTGACCGGCTGGAGCATCGTCCTCTCCCGGCTCAGTGGTCAGGATGATATTGTTATCGGTACCCCAGTCGCCAACCGTCCACACCGTGAGCTTGAGAACCTGATCGGCTTCTTTGTCAATACCCTGGCCCTGCGCGTCACGCCGGGTAATACCCCGCGTGTGGCCGATCTGCTCGCGCAGGTTCGTGAGCGTGCGCTCGCCGCCTATGCCCATCAGGATCTGCCCTTCGAGCAGGTGGTGGAAGCCTTGCAGCCCGATCGCAGCCTGAGCTACAGTCCGGTCTTTCAGGTGATGCTGACCTTAAACAACACCCCAGCCCAAGATCTGACATTGCCCGGTCTACAGCTCACGCCTCTTGAACAGGTGCGCCATAGCACCCACTTCGACCTGACGTTATCGTTGACCGAAACCGAGGCGGGTCTGGTCGGTGATCTGGAATATGCCGCCGACCTGTTCGACTCCGTAACCGTTGAACGCATGGTCGGCTATCTGGAAAATGTGCTGAAGGCGATGGCGGCTGATGCGACACAAACTATTGCGGATCTGCCGATACTGCCGGCATCGGAGCGGCAACAATTGCTGACCGGCTTCAATGCCATCCAAGCAGACTTCCCGCAGAACACACTGATCCATCAGCGGTTCGAGGCTCAGGCGGCACATTCTTCCGATGCCACCGCCGTGGTGTTTGAGGATCAGACACTCAGCTATGGTGAACTGAACCGCCGCGCCAATCGTCTCGCCCATCATCTGATTGCACTAGGTGTGCGTCCGGATGATCGGGTGGCAATTTGTGTCGAACGCAGCCCGGAACTGGTGGTCGGTTTGCTCGCGATCCTCAAGGCCGGTGGCGCCTATGTGCCGCTCGATCCGACTTATCCGGCCGAACGGCTGGCGCATATGCTCAATGATGCCGCACCCGTGGTATTGCTGACCCAGACGACGTGGGTTGACACACTGACCAGCCCAGTATCTACGTCCGTACCCACAATCGTACTCGATGCCCAAGAGGCGTCCCTGATGGCACAACCGGATCATAATCCGGACACACAAGCGCTGGGGCTGACGTCACGCCATCTGGCATATGTCATCTACACCTCCGGCTCCACCGGGCTACCCAAGGGGGTGATGGTCGAGCACGCCCATGTCACCCGCCTGTTAGCCGCCACCCAAGAACGTTTCCAGTTTGATGGCAATGATGTGTGGACCCTATTCCATTCCTTTGCTTTCGATTTCTCGGTGTGGGAACTTTGGGGTGCCTTGTCTCATGGCGGCCGGCTGATCGTCGTACCGACTGACTGTCTCCATTCACCGCAGGCGTTCTATGCGCTGCTGTGCCATGAGCAAGTCACCGTACTGAATCAAACGCCCAGTGCTTTTCGTCAGTTGATTTCTGCTCAGGATGCCACGCCGCATTCCCTGCGCTGCATCATCTTTGGGGGGGAAGCGTTGGAGTTGCATACACTTGCCCCGTGGGTCACCCGTAACCCCACCCGACAGACCCGTCTGGTCAATATGTACGGCATCACCGAGATCACCGTGCATGCCACCTATCGTGAACTCACGGAATCCG
>NZ_JANAIF010000179.1 GCF_024721015.1 Xenorhabdus bovienii | reverse complement strand
ACCGTGGAGTATGAGCTAAATACTCTATTGGAAGGTTATGGTGCTAAATTTGCAATTAATTTTTCTTGATTACTTATCTTAGAAATATATAACTTTCTTCATGAAACACCATAAAATAAATTAATATGTTTCCTATAAATCAATAATCAAACTAGGGCGATTAATTCAACAACTACAGTTCTACAATAGAGTGATATTTTTTCACCATAAAACAGACCTAATATTCAACGCATCTGCCACATCTGAAAAATACAGTTAAATTATCTACTTAAGACTCTTCTCAACTATCAATATTTGTTTAAATTGAGATAAAACTTTAGTTTGCACAGGAGCAAGAGACTGTATTGAATTACCACTATTATAAAAAGATATGACGACTTAAAAAGATAAATTATATTTAAAATTTCCAGTACGTCATCAATAACAGCAGAAAAGCTTTCCGATAAAATAGTAATAAGCCTTTCTATGATGGAGTATGTTCGTATCTTAGTGTAAATACTATAGCCACTTCAATTATATAAATTTTCTTAACCAGTTAACACGGAATACTGGTGACCAGTTTATAATCCGCTATATAGTTAAATATTGCCATAGGTGAACACACATTTCTCCAAACGTTTCAACCGCAATGAATACAAGCTTTGATCGCCATAGCACCCTGAATCATATCCAATCATCACAACAAACATACGTCAAATCTCTTACCGCACAATAACATTTGTAAATAATGCTGTTCTTCCCCACTCACAGCAAAACACTAGCAACTTCCATACAAGTTTTAATAGGCAACCACATTTCAAGACATGAATGTTCATCGGGCTCAACCGATAAAAAATCATACTGCTGATAAAACGGAATGACTTCAGGACTCATTGGATCAACAAATAATCCGATAGCTGATATTTGCTGTGAAACTAACACCGTTCGATAGATAGCATCAATCAATAACTTCTCTCCTAATCTTTGTCCTTGATATGAACTATCCACAGCAAGACGAGCTAATTTTACCGCATTAAGTGGGTGGGGATATTTTTTATAATCTCTGTGGGCCGGCTGTGTTATCACGGAATACCCACTAAGAGTATAATATCCGAGGATAGTCGTTGGTTCTGAAGCCCGGCAAACGACGTAAGTTTTTGAGATATGTTTTATGGCCTTCTGTCGGGCTTGTTGTTGTAAGAACTGATTTAATTCACGGACACCGCAATCAAATGCTTTACGGTTATGTTGTTGAGTGATTTCTTCAATTATCAAGGACATTCACTTCATCCTTGTAATCTGCTGCTGCTTTAAGAAGCTTCTTACTTACTTTTGGTGGGTTTTCCAACGCCACAAATAATGCATCTGTACCTGCCATTGAGAGCTGCAATATTTCTGCTTGTTCAATAACATTGCGTGCCCTATCCATTGCCGCTTCAATAAGAAATTGCGAAAGGGTTGCACCAGAGTAATCGGCAGCTCTTTGTATAAGTTCTTGTATTTCTAAAGATGTTCGCGCAACCAAACGGGTTTCTTTACGCTCGGAATAAGTGCCCATAATTTCACCTTCTCTTCAATATAGATCAATTCCAGATAGTGCCATTATGGCACACAAAATCAATTTATACCAAATTGCATGCCATAATGGCATACAAAAATATCAATACAGTTATCACCATGGACAACCGCAACGCCATTTCAAGCGTAACGAACCTATGCCCAGAGAGCAATTTGCTAGCAATGGAGGGATCAATCTCCATTGCTTTGGCGAACTGCCGTAAGCTTATGTTCATGTTTTCCAATGTTTCAGCAATGATTTCACTAGGATGCACATAGTTAACTATTCTTATTAGTGATAACCCTTTAAAGTAAAAATTTCAGTATCGATGTCATAAATTTCTGAATTCAGATGTTTCATTTAGATGGTGTCGTCATGAGGAATTTCGTGCAATAATAATGCCCCACCATTCCATCATAAGAGTTGATTAACCATGAG
>NZ_JANAIF010000178.1 GCF_024721015.1 Xenorhabdus bovienii | reverse complement strand
ACTCAAATATCTCGCCAAAATCTACCAAAACATGGTTTTGATTTATTAGCGCTAATTTGTGGGGATCCCTCAGCGCCGAAGCGGGTGGGTTCACATGACGTAAGGTAATAATCGTCCTATCCTGCCAATACCCACTATATGGGACTCTATGGCTGAGTTGCCCATACATATGGTGGATCATCAGCCCATCACCGATATATACGCCAGCGTGGTTAGGTTCGTTGGCCTGTACCTGCATAATAATGACATCACCCATCTGTAATTCACTGCTGCATTCAGTAAACCCAGCATCAGCATAATTCTTCATATACAAGTTTTCGCCACGCTCCCACCAGCCATCTGAGCGCTCAAAATCAGGAATATCAATATCACGCTCCAGCCGATACCAGTCACGCACGATGGCGTAACAATCCCAGATACCATGTACAAATGGACGACCCAACAACGGCTTAATCCCCTCAGTCGGCATAATGGTACGAATGTCACTCTCCGGCCATGAGACAATCACCCACGGGATTTGTGACAGGTCACATTGCGCGATATCCAGTTGACTGGGTTGTGTCGTGGCATCGGGGTGACTGTGAACAATGGCAACAATCGTGCCTACGTCTTCGGCTTCGGCGTAATCGACTGGGTGCATACTGAATTGTTCTGTCGGTAAAGGTGCGGTATTGCGGCAACGGATATATTGCTGCTTGCGGCTATTTTGGATGACCAGACCGCAGCATTCATTAGGATATTCGGCTTTAGCCTGATCTATAATGGTATCGATAATATGTTTACGCAGCGTTTCCATATCACCGCCTTAATAACGCTGAACCGGGGAAGCCACCAAAGGGAAGTTGATTTCCTTTCCCGAAGCGCAGCTCACATCCTGTTGACAATAATCCAGAACATGCATCTTTTGATGGATCATCTGTTGGGTTCCCGTCCTCATCAAAATACCGATCACCGGTATAGTTACATGGGGATTTGCGATATAACCCCCGCATACACCACGTACAAAGACTGTGTATCTGACGGGTAGGAATTTGAATCCCTTGTAGGTCGGCAGGAGAAGACAAAGCAAAATGAATCTCTGTATTGTCCTCATGCGTCTTACTGTCAATATAGTAGACGTCTATTTTCTCTTGCGTAGGATCAGCTTCTGGGTTGCCCTCGGGAAAATTACGGGCATCCAGATAATGCGCAAAGGTCATACGAAGGGTGACACGCGCCTGAGCCATATTCTGATATGCCAGACACATGGCGCTGATAGTGCCGTCTAGATTGGCAACACTGAGCGTGGGTGACACTGTTCTACCATCACTATTTACCTCCAATCCCTCAATTCTCACAGGCCACGGTTTATACTCCACACCCTGCCACCAGATTGATTTAATCGGCAGGTCGTCCGGGTTTTCCAGTTCCGCTTCTGTGTAAGGAATGGTGTGATTATGAAAGTACAATTCTGGCCCACCAAAGGCCGAGCCATCGACCGAAAACAATAAAATCTTATGCCCCACTTCAAGGCGCTGGAGATCTGCATTAATAGTCATGCGCTGAATGCCTGTTCAAAAGTTGCTGATACTTTCATGATGCCTCCCGCCATAGGGGTCATGGTGATTGAGTCAGATTTGACTCGATACAATCCCTTTTCACCAAACGGAGGTCTCCAGATAAATGATTTTGCCGTGTGATTACGAATAAACTGAAAGATTGGAACCACTTCTTCTTTTGCTCCTAAATAAGAATAAGGCCATGATTGCGTTTCGGAATTAATTCCATCAGCGACGACCTGTTTGTAACCATCACCAAACTCAATTGATTTAACTCGGTGTTTAAATTCTTCGATAGCCATATAAGTACCTATAAAAAGAAAAACCGCAGTTAAGCGGCTTGGATTTTGATGTAAAAAAACCGCACTAGGCGGCATATATGGAAAAGGCTACGCAATGCGCAGCCTTGAATTCATAGGGGTTATTTAATATGTTATTTATTGCAGAGTATATATTCTAACAATAGAGATTCTTGCTACAGAGCTATTAAATCC
>NZ_JANAIF010000177.1 GCF_024721015.1 Xenorhabdus bovienii | reverse complement strand
GGACTGATAGGCGGATTTATCAGTCTCGAAGCGGGACTGAGTTTATACCTGATGTTCGTTAGTGCTGGCGTGTCCGGCGCAATGGGGAGCATCGCCCTAACCTATTTCTGGAACAGACTGACAGGTGAACAAAGATGAGCAGAGGCATTCGTAATAACAATCCAGGCAACATTGACCACAACTCAGCGAATAAGTGGCAGGGTCAGTTGCCCTATGACCCGAGTATAGAAAAGCGGTTCTGTCGGTTTGAGTCGGCTGAGTATGGGATCCGGGCATTATTCAAATTGCTGAGAAATTACCAGAACAAGCACCAATTGCATTCGATTAGAAAAATCATCAATCGCTATGCGCCCCCTCATGAGAACAACACCGAAAGTTACATTCAGTTCGCGGCTGAAAAGGTCGGTGTCTCTGCGGATGAGAGGATATCTACTCAGGACAAGAAAATCCTGTTTGCGTTGGCAGAAGGCATTATCAAGATGGAGAACAGCAATCAGCAACCCTATCCAGAGGCAACGTTTGAGAAAGCGTTTGAGCTTTTATGAAATGGAAAGTTAAAGCTGTTGCAGTAGTAGTCGGTATCGTTCTGATTGGCTCGGCTGCATATTCCATCTATTCAGTGTATGCGGAAAATGGGCGGCTCACTGGCGAGAAAAAGTCACTGACTACTCAGCTATCAGAGAAAAACGCCATCATCACCAATCAGCAAGAGCGAATTACGTATCTTGCTGAACTCGATACCAAACACACTCAGGTACTCGCCAATGACAAAGCTAAAATTGACACTCTTCGGGCTGATGTTGCCGCTGCTCGTCGCAAGCTGCGCATCCAAGCCGTCTGTCCCGTGCGTGAAACCACTTCCTCCGGCGGCGTGGGCGACGCAGGAACCCCACAACTTACAGAAGCAGCTCGACAAGATTATTACGATCTCCTCCGAATGATGGCGGAGAACGAACGGCAAACTAAGTACTTGCAAGAATACGTTAATACTGAATGTAAACAATGAATCGAGGTCATTATGTCAACAATTATGAAATACTTTGAATACTCACATCTACCAGCGCACTTACAAGAAATCAGTAAGCCTATAGGTGATTTAGCTCGCCTAATGGACGAATCATTACCTAATGGTCCTGAAAAAGCAGCAGGACTGCGTAAGCTATTAGAAGCTAAAGATTGTCTGGTAAGGGCAAAATTAGGCTGATTATCTAATTTCTGGCAGCTTCACATTGCCACCTCAGAGCAAATGATTCTGGGGTTGCAGGAGTATGTTAGGACACAGTGTCACAACCATTAGGCAAATTTGATTTTTAATCTGGTGTAATCCCACCACATTAACAATCAATAACCCCATGCCATCAGTTAACGCGGGTGGCTTTTTTGTATCTGAGTTCCGCGCACTCACCGCGCAATAATCCACACAGAACCTTACAGAAAGTCGAGCCTGAGAAATGCCGTTAATTGGTGTTTTCTGTGGGCGGCATTTCTGGTGAGCAGGTTCGCTTTTCTATAAGGAAAATACCCGATGAGCACAGCATTAACTTTCAAAGAACATGAGATCACTCCGTTTGATAATAGTGATAACAAGATTTGGTTCACTGGTGAGCATCTGGCTGAATTGCTGGGTTACAAAGACAGCAAGAAAGTAGCAAATCTTTACAGTAGGCATAAAGATGAGTTTACCGAGAGCATGAGTACCCTTGCCAAAGTGAGGACCTCGGAAGAATCAATGGCTTACGGGTGTTTGTTATCAGAGGTTCGCTTGTATTCTTTACGTGGCGATATAGCAGGAAATTCCAAATGACAGAATTAACACCATCACAACGAATGAGGTTGGAGATACTCCGACTGGTAATGAACGACACAGCAGCGGCTCAGAAAGCGATTGAGTTTATCGGTGACGATACATTGCGATTCGAACTATTCAAAGACCAATACAAACTCGTGCAAACCGAGTCCGGTGTTGTGGCCAGAACGGATAAATCTATTCGCAATGCTCAAGAGGCATTGAGTCTATTCAAGTAGTTCATCACACAGCCTATTCATAGAGTGGGCTGGATAAT
>NZ_JANAIF010000176.1 GCF_024721015.1 Xenorhabdus bovienii | reverse complement strand
CGGGGCATTCCACCAATAGGCATAATGCCCATTGGCGGGTTCAGCATCGGGCAGGGTATTAAAATTAATCAGGCGACTACTCATACAACAATGCCGCCATAAGTATCAGGATTCAAAAGATTCAACGCGGTCTGACAACGACGGGTGATCACCTCGACCGTATTAAGATAATCATCAACTGAACGCATCAGGGGCTTGATATGCGATACATGCAGGTTCACCAGTTCAGCAACCAGCGACACGTCGCTGTCATGCCAGCCAACCAGTGAATAACTGCGGTCATACGTGCCGACCTGCAACAGCGCCAGCTTACCTTTATGCTTTTCATGGGTCACAACCGCAAAACGGGTATCGGTGATATAGACGCCGTTTTTAGGGTCAAGAATAATAGGGGCATTAGCCGTTGCCAAATCGGACTGAATTATCTCATTTTGTAGGCATTTTGATTTATGATGTTTACCGTTTTGTTCGTATAAGTCGCTATTAAACATGATGCAAACCAACGTTAAATTAATTAGGGATGTAGTGATGAATAATGTAAAGACCGCCAGTAACGTTAAATTCCTTTCAAGCCCAAGTAATTTTCAAGGTGAAGTAAGAGTTTTATCTGCACCTTATTTGTATGTTGTTTGTGATGCCTTTCTTGAACTAACAACAACTCACTTAGACGACCGCTGGATTCGTAAAATAGAGCCACGAGAACAATTAGCCCGTCAGCTAACAAAAAACGTTTCGGATGAATGGATACACTACACAGAGTGGAAGAGACTGATTCAGGATGTACTAAATAGTGCACATCAGCGCTATCTATGCAGCCCAATATCTGAATGGGCTGACTGTGAAAATTGGAACGCAGTGGAGACTGATATTCATATTGCTGTGCAATGTACCCGGCGAACAGTGCTGTATTACGACTACAACCAGTTAGGAGACCTACCAGCACGAGCCACAGGTTTTCTCGTTCCTGCACGCCTGAATGATTTTTTTGCGTCATTGCTTGCAGGGACGCTAACCCCTGTTTGGGCAACAACTGTTGATGCTGAACTAACGCCTGATTGCCTCTTTGATGTGTATCCGAGATGTAAACAGAAAGAAATTTAATCATATTTTTGTATCCATATTTCTTATTTTTAAACGTTAGTTAGTGGCAAATTGAAAACAGTGCACCACTGCTACGCATTGCTTTATTCATATCGTTTCAGTACTGCAATAATTTCTTTCGCGGGCTGACGGTTGCCATTGGCAGCAATGGTGCGCGGGGCATCAATTTCATGGACAGTGAAACCCAGATCGGCATACAGTTCTTTGGCTTCAATCGAGTTGGAAACGGTGACAGGAACTCCGAGACGTGCATTCAGTGCGTATAAATTATTGGCTAACGATTCATGTTCAGTTTTAGTGAAAGGGGATGGGTGATATTGGGTAAATGCCCCGTCTTTGGTTAAATAAGGCGGATCACAATAAACAACATCCCCTGAAACAATAGCATCTAAGGTTTCACGCCAGTCAGCATGATGAATAGTGGCTATCTGTGATTTACCCGCAAACGCCCAGATTTCAGCGGCAGGGAAATACGGTTTTTTATAATGACCAAATGGAACGTTAAACTCGCCTTTGGTGTTATAGCGGCATAGGCCATTAAAACAGTGACGATTTAAAAATAAAAACAGCGCAGACCAATTTAAACTACCTTTAAAATTGTCACGCTCTGTATTAAACATTCCTCTCAAATCATAAAAATCACTGGCCTCTTTAAAATAAGAAAACCAGTGGGTAGCCGATTTTATAAACTGATCACTATCGGTTTTGATGCCCTGATACATATCAATTAAATCGATATTCACATCGGCAATTAAATATGCCTCATAATCCGTATTCATCATCACCGCACAGGAACCCGCGAACGGTTCAACCAGTCGCTTACCTGCTGGCAGGTGGGGCAGTAATTTATCCATAACACGGACTTTAGAACCTGCCCATTTGAGGATGGTTTTATTTGCCATTGTCAGTACCCTCATAACAAAAATAAGAAGGGTCTAATAATGAATACTCATAAAAGGAAATATTGATTTCATTGTAGAGATTTA
>NZ_JANAIF010000175.1 GCF_024721015.1 Xenorhabdus bovienii | reverse complement strand
GGCGGCGGTGTGCAGGTGTACTCATGGTTAATCAACTCTTATGATGGAATGGTGGGGCATTATTATTGCACGAAATTACTCATGACGACACCATCTAAGACAGGTGACAAAAAGTGTCAATCAACAAAATAGAATAAAAGCGACAAAAAGAAGTACTTCTGGCTTGCTCGGTGCTTATTGGTGTAAAACAAGAAAGGTGTGGCATTCAAGAATATTGGCAGAAGGCAATATGTATGAACTTGGGGTATTCGAGTCTGCTGAAAGTGCTCATTGTGCATATATAAAAGCTAAAAGAAAACTTCATATTGGATGTTCTATTTAGGTTCTAAACCTCGCCCAGTGCGGTTTTTTTTGTTTTTGAGAGAAAGTAAGGCTCATTATTATAATTATCATTTCGCTGATGATTATTAATAGAGATTTATAACTTCCTTTTATCTGAGTTAAGTTGTCAGTATTACCCTTATTTTAATATGAGGCATTTAGATGTTGTGCAGGTAATATCTAAGTGATGCCTGACAAGGTTAATTCATACAAATAAGGGGATTATGATGATAAATAAAAAAATAAGTATTCTTGCGGGATTATTTTTATCTCTGGTTGCTGGGACGGGTATGGCTGCTGAGACTAAAAATTTTGAGGTTGGAGGCATAGTTCATCCAGACACTTTTTACTGCACAAAACTTATGACTTCCGGTAATTATATCGGAAAACTAGTTTATACTGTTTCTTTGGAGAATTTGGAGCAAGATGCTTATTGGTTTGAGAGTTTGGAATAAAATGATGCAGGATGCATTGCTGTTTATCAAACAAACCCAAGACATCATAAAGTCGCTCATGATGCTTTTGTTCAAGGTAAAATTGTGAAAATTAAACTTGAAGGGCACCGAGTGAAAGGAGTAGTCCATTAATTTTAATGAATAGAGTCTAATGAATTTACCTAAATGTTTTATTATTAAACCAGCATATTAATAGCGCTGGTTTTTTATTTCTCTATGCTCCAATAATCATTAAATAGTGATTATTGTAATGTGGAGAATGCCAAGGCTGATTGGCAGCTTAGATACCTACGTCTTAATTGCCCCCTGAAAGACTGACCAATAATCACTACGGTGTGCGGGATGGGGAACTGGGCGACGTAATGCAGGAGATCAGCACCTGCCTCCACAACTCGATCATGGTCGGTCAACACCTACATCAATTTTAAATCAATAGGTTAAGTGTGATTTTGGGTGATATGAGCAACACCTCGATCCCCCTAGATAACTCAACCTGTTGGCGAGACCAACTAGTTCAAATTCAAGGCTGCGCTCCGGCGTGGCCTTTTCTATACTGGAACTTTGGCGTAGAGGGTTCGCGCGGATGCCTGAAGAGCATTAGGACTCGGTTCGATTCCGAGAGGTTCCACCAAATTATCGAAGGTCGCTTAGGTGGCCTTTTTTGTGGTTACTAAAATCTCCCTCATTTAGGGAGATTCCTAATTTAGCGTTGTTTAAACGTTTCATAACCACATTTTGAACACGAATACACATCCCTTTGGACGCCTAAATCGTGGAATGTAGGATCGGGTTCTGTTCTATCAAGGCTATAACTCATCATTCCACATTTTGGACATTTATCACCAGGTTTCGCCTGTATGTAGACTTCAAGTTCAGCAATACGTTGTTTTAGCTGCTCTACTTCATCGGGTACGGATTTGAGTCTTTTCCATAAGGGGATCGTATCTAACAGATTATTTAACTCGGAGAGCATTCCCATGAGTAACCTCGTTAATAAGACGATTTTAAAAGAAGATGGAATTACACTTTGTAAGCCATCGATTTATGAACTGAATATCATATCTGACAGTGGTGAAGGTAAGGAAATACAGGTGTCACATATGGGAAATAAAATTGTGATATTTGAATTATCTACAGAGCAATGCTTATCTTTGTCCGAAATATTATCCAGATAAAACTATCCGATATCGGAATTCCGATAACGACCTCCTATTAACTCAACTCACAGGGGCGACCATAGCTCACCCCACGGATGCCCATTGTTCAAATGGGGTGGAATATGCGTATGCCAAACAAAGATCCGATTGAACTCTACCAGTGGCTGATACTTC
>NZ_JANAIF010000174.1 GCF_024721015.1 Xenorhabdus bovienii | reverse complement strand
CCTCCCTACTTGCTGTGTTTTTCATACAAGGATGCGCGCAAAGCGGATCATTTTCTCCCCCAGTTAATGGAGAGAATGTTCATTTTATGGCCACTATTCCTGATGAGTTGGATACCTTACCTATTTCAGCCATGTATCGTTCTAAAATTTGCCGCAAAGAACGCCGAACCGCGAATATGCAGTCGTATTCTGTTCCGGGTTTTCATCGTGCTACTTATCCGTTATCAATTTGTCTGGCAAATCAAGTTGAGGTCAGTGTTCCTAAGGAGGGGGGCGGGAAGTGTGACTGGAAACTGAGTAATATTACTTTTGAAGTCAAGCTGAAAGATAAGTCAAAAATTGCGCCTCTTATTGACGATAATTTTGGATTTAATACGACATTTGTTATTGATGATAATGCACCACAAGAATTCGATGGTGGGTATATAAAAAAACAGGTAATTTAAATGAAGAAATTACTCTATTTCCTTTACTAAGAGAGCGGTTTTTAGGGGGACATAGTCAATCATTTTATTTGGTAGGAAAATATGATGTTATGACATATAAAATGGATAATGGTAGAAAAATTCATCTTAATGTCTTATATGAGAAAAACTTTTTAACTCATTGGCAGGGAAGAAAAAGTCAAGGTGCAGATACATCAATGACTTATCCTGACGGCACAATAATATACAATGGTGATGTAATACCAGACTTTGATAAATTAATGCGTATTCTTGAATCAAGAAATAGCAAACAGACTAAGATGACCGCCGCCGGTATTAATCCCACTTATCTTTATGAAGATCAGGCATCCGGCAAACGCGAAGATCGTCCTGGACTGGAAACCAAGGTGAGTGAATTGTGCAAGGAACTGGACATTACCCGGCAAACTCTGTACAGACATTATCCCCTAATGGGGAGCTGCGTCCAGATGGGAAAAAATTGCTTGGCCGGGTCTGATTGTGGGCTTATATCACATTGATAACTCACCAGTATGGGACGAGTGAAGATCATATCTGCCCTAACCGAACCTTCAAAAAGGGATAATCTCGTGACCATAAGCATTAGGCTCACTGTCGCAATAACACTGCTTACTGCGACACAGCCCATATTAGCTAAGATACCAGAAAATTTTGTCTATACCAGCTCCGGTGACCTCGAAGCGGCATCAGTCATTATGGCGCGTAGCGATATTGGCGGTGCGCAGATCGTTTATGATTGGCGTTCACTCGAACCTGAGAAGAACAAATACAACTTCTCGCAGATTGAGAAGGATCTGGCTCGTCTCAAGATAGCCAAGAAAAAACTTTTCATCCAGATCCAGGATCGGTTTTTTGAACAAAATGCCCGATACGTTCCCGATTATCTGATGAATGATGCCAGATACGGTGGTGGGATATCGCCACAATTTGATAATCCTGGCGAAGGAAAGCCGATTGGTTCGGGTTGGGTGGTACAGTAATGGGATCCTGCTGTGCGCCAACGTTATCAGGCTCTGTTGGCAGCGATTGCAGAGCGTTTCGATGGTCGAGTCTATGGTGTGAACCTACCAGAAACAGCCATTGATCTTGACGAAAAAAAGCTACCCAAGGGATTTTCCTGCGATAACTATTTCGCAGGCGAAATGGAAAACCTCACCTTTACGCGAAAGGTGTTCACCAAATCACATGTGGTGCAATATGTAAATTTCTGGCCGTGCGAATGGAACAACGACCACAATTACATGGGCCGACTGTTTGAGTTCGCGAGTGCCAATAATATTGGACTTGGCGGCCCAGATATTGTTCCCAACCGCAAGGCGCAAATGAAGAACTCATATCCATTCTTCAACAAATACAAAAGTAAGCTAGCACTCATTGCCATGGCAGTGCAGGAGCCGACCTTGACCTACAGGAACCCCAATACTGGTAAGCCCTTTATCAAGGACGAGTTTGTAGAATTCGCAGAAGATTATCTCGGTGCAGATATCATTTTCTGGAGCACGACGTCTCCTTGGTTGATAAAGAAATAGGTATCAATCGCTAAGGACAGAACCCGGTCAACTCCTCGACCGCACGAAAAAGTTTCGTGTCAGTCTCACGGTTCTAGTTAACCTTATATCTTGATTATCACTTTTACAGAGCGATAATCCCCTGACTGATCATCAGGGATGCTGTTGTGAGTTT
>NZ_JANAIF010000173.1 GCF_024721015.1 Xenorhabdus bovienii | reverse complement strand
CCGTGGAGTATGAGCTAAATACTCTATTGGAAGGTTATGGTGCTAAATTTGCAATTAATTTTTCTTGATTACTTAATGTCGTTGAAATTTTCAATTTTTTTATAATCACGTATAGATTTTTTATTCATTTTAAAACTCCTCAAGTGTGAATTTTCCGTCACGTTCCAGCGATCCATGATATTGCTTATATTTTAAAACTTTCTTTGGCGTATTTAAGGGATGAAATGCCTGATGCCAATGGCTTTGTAAACCGGATTTATTTGAAACATAGAATGATCCAAATTTGGCAACAAAGAAAGACAACATACCATAACAAATACCTTCTTCATTTATTGAGAATGTCGAAGTTTCTGTTGTTGAAATCTCGGTTAAATAGTCATAGTTTTTTATATTTGTGAGAGGGGTTAGCAATTTATTTTCGTAAATATGGGATCTGACAGGAAAGAAATTTTTTGTGCTATAACGATTAAGTGGCGATAAATCCAATCCTTTAATAATGGAAACATTATTGAGGCTATATATTTCTTTACTCTCTACAAGATAGCCATATTGCTCTATCTTATAGGGCATGATTATTGTTTGTGGTTGTGCGATTTTTTTAATATCTTCTGAAATACTATAGAAACCTTCACCTGTGACGCCACAATCAATAGTTTCAGTGAATATAATATCTGGCGTAAAATCAAGATCTCCATCATCTATAACTTTAGAACTTGACTTGTTTATTAAAGTAATACACTTATCGAGGTTATTTAATTTAAATATTGAGATTGCTTCTTTCGATAGTTGTTCATTTATTTCGCAAGTTAATACTTTTTTAGCGCCATATTTTGCAAACATCATTGATATTAACCCTGCGCCAGTACCAATTTCAAAAACATTTTTACCATTTAGATTCAATTCCTTAATGGCACTTTCTAAAGCTATTGTCCTCGCATTATCATTTAACATGGAGTAATGCCAATTATCAAATGACCTCACGCTACTATTAAGCATGATAGTACTCCTTACCTATTAACTAATGCATTTTTTTATAAATATCTAATTTTTATTTTTCATTTTAAGACTAATTAAATTTGTTATGAGTAGTAATAAATTGTCATACCCTTTTTTTGCAAATAAATAATGATATCTTGCGCGTAAACAACCATGTATCGCTTCATTTTCAATATTGACATAAACATTAATCCCGTTTTGTTTCATGCGATCTGATAGTGTTCTGACGTCATCAGACAACGGGTCAATGGCAGCAGACCAAAATACAGCAGGAGGTAATCCGGAAAGATTATCAGCGAGTAACGGAGATGCGTATTGGATGAGTTTTTTTTCATTTTGGCCAAGATATGATGTGGTAAAAAAATGCATTTCATCACAGAATGCTTTAGATACATCGCTGACTTTCTTTTGAGCCCATCGGTGAACATCCAATACAGGGTTGATTGCAATGGAGCCGGCCAGTTGTGGTAGATTATTATCTCGTAGCCAAAG
The DNA here is from genome assembly GCF_024721015.1 of Xenorhabdus bovienii. GTDB lineage: Bacteria > Pseudomonadota > Gammaproteobacteria > Enterobacterales > Enterobacteriaceae > Xenorhabdus > Xenorhabdus bovienii. The sequence goes on along the minus strand of NZ_JANAIF010000173.1, from coordinate 687 downwards.
GGGTAATGCTATCGCCCAGTTTCCACCGCAGCTCTCACCAGCAAAATAAATTTGGTCAATATTGATGCCTTTTTGTTTTGCAATCTGACGTATGAAAAGATAAACATCACAACAATCTTCAAGGGCAGCAGGATATGGATGCTCAGGGGCGAGACGGTAATTAAAAGCCACGACTCTGACATTAAGATCAAGTGCTAAATCTCTACCCATAGCATCAACAACACTCAGATCACCACTTACAAAACCACCACCGTGAGCATAGATAATACAGGGTAAAATTTGCTTTGATTCAAGCTGTTCATTAGGCGAATGAATTCGCATATCAAGTATTTTGTCTGTTACTGAACTTTTGAATTGCAGATCTTCAGAAACAGTTCCATCTCGTGGCTTTGGGGGGAACCGCGAAAATAGTGCTTTATAAGAAGATCTAACATAATCAATACTTTTAAAGTAAAAATCGGTATCCATTACGTTTGAGCATGTGTACTCGTAGTCTTTCATAGATTGTGTCAGTTTGGCTCTCATTTATTAATCCTTTTTGTTAAATGTAACAATATTGTTATAAATCCGAAAGACACCTAAAACACCCTGTTTTTTGCTCTTTAGCTTTTAGATGGTGTCGTCATGAGAAATTTCGTGCAATAATAATGCCCCACCATTCCATCATAAGAGTTGATTAACCATGAG
>NZ_JANAIF010000172.1 GCF_024721015.1 Xenorhabdus bovienii | reverse complement strand
CGTCTTTTCTTGCCGCAGTGCAAATCCGTTGCCTTGTTCTTTGGCTGAAAATCTCATGACGATATCGTCTAGTAAAAAGGATGAAAAAATTATCAATGAAACTTACTCTTATCTCTGGTAGTCAACGTCCAGATTCCCGCAGTCAACGTGTTGCATCATATTTGCAAGAATTAAGTCGTGAATATGGATTTACTGATATACATCCCCTTGAACTGTCTAATGTAGAACTTCCATTTCACGATGGTTACACAACGGATATATCAGCAGAATCGCACCCTTGGCAGGCTCTAGCTCCGAATCTAAGAGAGAGTGACGCATTTATTTTTATTACTCCAGAATGGCACGGTATGGCAACGCCGGCACTGAAAAATTTCCTGTTGTATTGCTCAGTGACAGAATTGGGTCATAAACCTGCGCTATTGGCCAGTGTCTCCGCCAGCATGAACGGTGTTTATCCTCTTAGCGAATTACGCATGACAGGTTTTAAGAACAATCACGTTTGTTTTCTGCCTGATCATTTAATTTTCCGCCACAGTGAAGGTCTGATTTCGACAGATTTGGCTTGTAGTAATGCTGAATTTGAAGCACGTGCGAAATACACGCTGAAACTATTGAAGGCTTATGCTGAAGCCTTGAAGCAAGTACGCGAAGTCATTGGAGAAGAAAGCAAAAATTACCCTTATGGCATGTAAAACAGATAGAAACAACAATCTGCACTGATGGACAAACCTCGGCTCAACCCTCTGAGCCGAGAATAAGACTGAATTGAAAGGCTGCTCGATTAATCCACTATTTTATATTTATCCCATTCAAATTCACGGGTATGAGGCGCAAAAAAGCCAAGAGTAGTCACTCCAATACCTGCCAACCCTTCTACCAACGCATTCTGTTTTTCATCGGGTTTAACATCTTCAAAATGTGTAGGTGACGTATATAGGATTTCTTCTGGTTGATATAAGAAACTTAATTCGTAATCGAATGTTCCACCCCAACTGGAAGCAGTGTAATAAAGGACAGGAGTATCGATCTCTTGAGATAAAGCAACCAAAAATTCGCGAAATGATTTTTTAATTTCTGGTGCTTCTGGAACAATCCGCCCTTCTGTTTCCGTCAAAAATGAAGCTTTTGATTCAAGAACAGTCAGTTCATAGTAATTTAAAAACGCTTGCCGATATTGGTTAAAATTTCTTTTACCACATACTGGACTAATAACGATTAGGCCTCCAGACGGTAAATTGTGCTGATGATTTGGAACATACCAAGCATAATCATTGAGATGAGGAATTAAATAAGCAAATTGCCGTAATTGGGCATCCGTTTTGATGTATTTTAGAGTCTTTGATGTTGCTGACATCAAAAGTTCATCCGTATACCATGACATTTTTCTCTCTTCCTTCATGTTCTTGATGCCGAAAAACATGATAACTGTATAAAAACACAGTGCATCGTATTTTTGGCATTTTTGTTCAAAAAATAGACTTAATTAGATTCAAAAGTAGCCATAAATATCAAAAATCCAGCATTCAAATAGATGCTGGATTTTGCTACCCTCAATATTCCTCTTATTAAGTTATTTGAGGTTTGCTTATTTTCGATGTAATTTTTTCAACAAATAAAATGTGATAAAAGAGAGCGCATCCGTATTATTCAATTGCCATTGAACTAATACGCTGACGATTGCGACTCCCAAAGCTGCACCGATTTGCTGCAAAGTAGCAATGATACCTGCGGCCATACCAGAAAATCGCACATGAATAAAAGCCAAAACGATATTGAGTAAAGGTGTCATCACAAAACCTTGACCATACCCCAGAAGTATCAGGATTAGCACGATCAATAATAAATTGGTTGCAACGGGGAACGTAGCAACCGCAAAAATCAGCGCAATAAAAGAAACAGAATAAAGTAAAGCGCCCATAACGATAGCTTGACTACCAAAACGCTTAACCCAGTAAGACGCATTTAATGAAGATAAAACAAACCCTACGCTTGCTGGCGCAAAAATGAGTCCAGAATCAAGCGGAGTAAAACCGAGTCCGTTTTGTAAAAATAACGCAAAAACGAGGAAAAATGAGCTGGCAGTGGAATACACAAACAAGACCAATAAACATCCTAAACTAAATTGTTTGTTCTTCAATAAATCAAAATCGAATAAAGGTGTTTTTCCTTGAGATACATAATGAATCTCATCAGGGCGGGATTTTACTTTGCTTAAAAATTAATCTTTAGGAGCTTGTACGTAAAATATGATGTGATTTCTTGGATA
>NZ_JANAIF010000171.1 GCF_024721015.1 Xenorhabdus bovienii | reverse complement strand
TTCCTTTGGCGAGAAAGATACCTACTATAGCAACTGAGCGCCTTTCTTAGAAATTGCACTTACTAGGCGAATCCAAGATATTAAAAAATATTTCCTTGTCAAATAAACATAAAAATAGCCATATTACGTCGTAATGGTCTTGGTGATCTTATTTATACCATTCCATTAATAAAATTTCTACAGCGAAAACACCCAAATTCAAAAATTAGCATATTTATAGATAATGGAAACTATGATCTTGCTAATAAAATATGTCCTGATATAAACATTATCATCATCCCTAAAGGAAACAAATATCTTTCAATTTTCAAAATAGCTTTAAAATTTCGTAAAGAGCACTTTGATATTGCCATATCTGCAAAACCAAGTCCGATGAAACTAAATAATTTATTTTTATGGCTATTAGGTGCTAAGATGCGTTATGCGGTTGTCTCAGCTACCCAGTGGCATTCTAAACTGATTAATCATCCGACAACGCTGGAAGATGTTTTAGGTTATCATCAAGCATTAAAAATATTACGTACATTTTCACCTGACGAGAAAAAATTATCTACTGATTTTTTCCCTGTCATTACTCCAAATAATAAAAATAATAAAGAATACCCATTAATTTTATTTTTCCATATGAAAGGTTTAAAACCACCGTCTTTAGACGGTGACTTTGACTTTAATTCTTTGACCTATGCGCGTTTACGAGGTGCGTGGTTCGACGACTTTCAATCGTCGGCACCGAAGTGCGCTAACCCACCTACTTCAGTAGGTGGTAGTTAAGTTTCTGTTTCTAACAATAGAACAAAAAGCCTAATCAGTAACGAACAATTGGCTTTAATTGCCTGTAAAATTGCTGAACACTATCCTACGGCTAAATTCATCATCTCTGCATTACCAAATGACATTCATTTGGCTGAAAATTTAACTTTACGCATTAGTAAAAATAGTCAGATTGTAATATCTAATTCACTTAATGAATTTTTAATTTTATTGAATAATATGACATTAATTGTCGTAGGTGATGGTGGTATCTGTCATTTAGCTGCGGCATTACAGAAAAAAATTGTTGCTCTGTATGGTATAACAAAACCTGAAAATTGGGCACCACTTGCAACGGAAGAGATATGTATTACCTTATACGATCCAGAGGATGTCAATAATATTAATTTGGATAAAGTTAATAATGCTATTTTTTCCTTACTGGAAAAGTAGACATTTTCTGGATTTATCATCCTTCCAGAGTAAAATCGCTACCATTCAAGATGGCAATTAAAAATTCTATTTCAATTAAAACCATAACATATTATTCATTTTTTATTCAAACAAGTTATAAACTCTGGAATCATCGCATTTGGTGAATATCGCCATTGATAAAAATCAATTAATGAACCTATGTTTGGTAAAAAAGTTAGGAAATAAAAAGCAGCCAATGAGTTATTCCAGGGAATACTAAATTGTTTACTTCGTTCATAACAGTGTTGCACTTGTATCATAGTAATTATGGTTGTTAGCTACCATCATAAGAAACAAGGTGATATTTTGTATCAAGCACTTTTTTTCAATTTATTTAACAAAACACCTGATGTATGTTCTAATTAAACATATAGATATTCTGATGCAATAATTGATTCAGTTATTCTCTGTTTATCACTATTCAGTGCAATACATTGAATAAAATCGATAATCTTGTTAACCAATTCTTTGCATTCTTGGACCTTAATTCCTAAAAAATAACCAATAACACAGATAGGAAGAGTATAATTAAATTTTTTCAAGGATTCATCTGAATTTATTTCTTTATAAAATATTTTGCAACAAATAATGTATTTTGGTATATCTCCTACTTGGTAAAATTTGCCCATGTCTGTGTGACGTCTACTTTCAATTTCTCATGTTAATTATCATCCCTCATCCGAACGAGTGATGAGAAAATCGCTTCTACACAACTCGTTTCAATTTCCTTAGGAACATCAGCTGATTTTTAACGAACAGTAAATAATTTATCAGATAAAATCGCCTTAACTTCCTATAATATTTTAAACTTCATAGGATATTCTTTCATGATCCTTCCAGAAAATAGACTTAATTATTCTATTGACAATTTCACTACTTCACTTCTCTGTAGAACAGAATATTCTTTTAGATACGGATAATTAATTTTCGATATAAAATTTATAATAAAATAATTTATAGCCGTTAAAATTAAAAATCATATAAGTAATCAAGAAAAATTAATTGCAAATTTAGCACCATAACCTTCCAATAGAGTATTTAGCTCATACTCCACGGT
>NZ_JANAIF010000170.1 GCF_024721015.1 Xenorhabdus bovienii | reverse complement strand
CTGTTTTATCGATTAACTGCATAAAGAGTCATCATTCCCACCTCAGCACAAACTTTCTCTGTTAATGCGACAGAACCTTATGATTAACGGATTGCTGATAACTCGGGTTCCAGCAAAAGACTCATATCAAAACCAGTTATCCGAAAACCAAACTCTTTATATAATTTTAAAGCCCTTTGATTGTCCGGTGACACTCTTAGTTCTACCTCATACGCACCCTGGCGAGTCAGTTCATTCAGGAACGCACGGATAAAATCCCTGCCCATCCCCTTACCCTGAAATTCTGGGATAAGCATTATATCTGACAAAAAAGCTGAGTTATCTTCCAAGCTGAACCACAGATATCCCGCAGCCTGAGCGTCATGTTCATAAGTTCTAAAATGGTTATTTTGAGTATTGATACCCGCCGGCAAGGCTGTTTTAAATGATTTCGACGCCTCTACCTCGGCTTTTTTACGGCTGTACCGATGATTTGTCATCAGGTCTTCAACATAGTCATTTGAAGAGAGGTTCGCCCAGAGGTCAAACTCGTCGCAATGCATGGGCCTATAAATTGATTTGGGGATTTTTGACTGTTTTGTTTTCAATCTACTGTCTCACTCTTAATAGTAACGTAACGCATGCTCAGTACTACCCTACTGGATTAGCCATCGATTCAGCATGATAAAATTGTATCATATAGCTTTGCCAACTTAACGTAATCTTGCTGACGCCGAAGTCTGCTTTTCGCTATGAGTTCAACGGGTCGATGCAACGCTATCCTTAAACGAGGAGGATGTTGCCATGAATCGAAGAACGCGCATTTACTACACGCCAGAACAAATCGCCGGTTGGTTGAAACGCTGTTATCCCGATAATCAGGAAATGTATGTGTCACACGAAACGATTTATAAAACGTTTTTTATACAAACCCGGGGAGCATTAAAAAAAGGGCTGCAACAGTGCCTCAGAAGCAGAAGAACAGTGCGCAAATCCAGAACAACATCGCTGAAAGGGAAAGGATTAGGGACAATCCCAGATGCGATACCCATCAGCGAAAGGCCACCCAATGTTGCAGACAGGGCCATACCCGGTCACTGGGAAGGAGACTTGATACAAGGCTCTAAAAACTCATATATTATCACACTGGTAGAACGCCATTCCCGCTTTGTTATGCTGGCTAAAATCAGTGACAACAAGACCACGACAGTAATATCTGCACTCATCAAACAAGCCCAAAAATTACCTGTTGAACTGTATAAAACATTAACCTGGGACAGGGGAGCTGAAATGACCAACCACACCCTGTTTACTGTAGCCACTGACATTCAGGTCTATTTTTGTGATCCTCAATCTCCCTGGCAACGTGGCTCCAATGAAAATACGAACAGGTTACTCAGACAGTATTTTCCAAAAGGAACTGACTTATCAGTTCACAGCCAGCAAAGATTAAATAGTGTTGCCAGGCAACTCAACGAGAGACCGAGAAAAACGCTAGGCTATGAGTCACCCGCAGAGCGATTTTACCAGTGTGTTGCATCGACCCGTTGAACTCACAGCGAATAGCTACCAATGAGTATTTTTTACAGTTGATCGCGCTGTGTAAATTCTGTTGCATATCTCACGGGGTTACCATAAAGCGTAAAAATCAGCCCAGTATAGCCCAAAGTCACTAGGGGCTGTTGACGTTTTATGAGGGGAATTTGAACAGCATGATGATCTGGTATCATTGTCTTCGCGAAAAAACCATTACCCCAGACCATCATGCCAAGAACAATGTTATCAAAATCTTTATGGAATAAGCTAGCTGTATTGATGCAACAAAGTGGATATGTGTATCACAAAGAAGAACATTATCTGACTTTCGAAGGGATCCTTTACCGGATGCGAACAGGCTGTCCCTGGCGAGATGTCCCCACTGAATTTGGCAAATGGAACACCATTTTTAAGCGCTTTAATGATGGGTCTAAGAAAGCTATTTTTAATTTATTATTCAAATTATTATCTGAGAATACAGATACAGAATGGTTGTTCATTGATGGCAGTATTGTTCGGGCTCATCAACATAGTTCAGGTGCCGCTTCTGTGGAAGATGAAGCCATGGGTAAAAGTCGGGGAGGACTTTCTACCAAAATTCATTTAGCCGTAGACAGTTATGGCCTACCTGTCCATTTTGAGCTGTCCGGTGGTCAAACTCACGACATTGTTCATGCGGAAAGTTGGGTGACGCATTCGCCTTCATCGGATTTTGTGATCGCTGACAAAGGTTACGACAGCAGCACTTTCAGAAGGGCAGTGTCGCGTTAACGGCGGCAAGTTAGCAAAAGTGGTGTTGCCGGTTATTTAGGCAGCCAGCAAATAGAAT
>NZ_JANAIF010000016.1 GCF_024721015.1 Xenorhabdus bovienii | reverse complement strand
CAATACCGGGCACAACAATGTCACTGTCGCCGCCGGGGAAATCATCGGCTTACAGAGCAATTACGGCTGTAGTACTAAGATTTAAATCGTTCCGCCGGTCACAAACGTGACTGGTGGGGGATCGAACTCGTTGCTATGCTTCGAAAAGGCCAGTATCGGCAAGAAGAGGGTGAACGATTATCCGCGGCTGAACAATTTTATCGTTTGGCAGTATAAAAAACAAACATACCTCATTATCGCTCAAGCTGATTCATTTAATGCGACAGAACCCGTAATCTTTATCGCATCCCACAGCGAGACAGGGGATTCACTATAAAAGAAGTTATTGACGGTTTTCTGAAATTTCAGCGTGACGCTTTTCCTGAGTGCGTCGCGCTGTTCAGAAGCCTGGCCACACAGCAAAGTCCGCGGACGTTGGTTATCTCCTGCTCAGACAGTCGTATGATCCCGGAACTGCTGACATAACTCGCTCAAAAGTCCGTTGCATACGAGCAGTTCAACCCAGTGAAGTTGTGCAATCGTCTTCTGAAAATGACAAGGGTAGAACCGGTATTTTCTGCATTAGGTGGTTGCCTGATATTATGGGTGATTTATTGCCTATTATTAGTGTAAATAACAGGCAATAAAAAATGTGATGGGGTTTACTTTCCCTCTTTTAGAAAGAAACATCGAGCTTTTGTGACAGGCTCGGTAGGGCGAGGTGATTTGTTTTATTGCATGCCGTTTGCAGATTTATTCTGCGATTTAGTCAGCATATATAAGCGGAATAGGTAAATCAGCAGTATGGAAGATAGCAGGTTATTTAGTATTGACAGTACGATATCGGGCATTCTAGCGAAACCAAGAGCGATAATTAGCTTTATTGCAAACCATAGCAGTATGGCCGGGGCTAACAGGCGCAGATTGGCAAACGCCAATTTCCAGCTTTCCTGCATGGATGAGAAAACACCTCTTCCTTTTTCAAGCAGAAAAACAGGGGCAAATGCAAATGCAATAGAAAGTAGTATGCCGGGAATGAACATCAACGCGTAACCTAATTGAATCAACAGGGTACAGATAAACATCAGCAAAAACATTTTAGGCAGCGATCCTATTGATGATTTGCTGGCATGAAGCGCATTGGTTTGGTGCCCGTTAGAAATGGCATTGATAAGTAACAACACATTGGCGGTCAGCAATGTACTGCCGAATATGTTGGAAAATAGAATACCGAATGCTGTGCGTAAGAACATTAATTGTTCTTCTGGCGTTAATTGCGCCACAAAATTTTTGACTCCTGTATTGCCTGACTCTTTAAAGGCGTTTTGTATCTCAACCAGCAGTTTGAGTTGTTCACCATCAGGCATCAGAAGATGTTCAAGCAGTGCTGCCACCAACGCGGCCAAGACAGAGAGTATGAAAATATTTAACAGCTGGTTCTTAAAAAAATTGAAGCTGTCACGATACAGGATATTTGCCGTGATGGGCATGAAAGTGGCTCCTACCAGATAAAACAACAATGATACTCAATTGTACCTTGTCCGGGGGATTATTGGATACCTAAAAGATTAAAGCAGGTAACGGTTGAGGAACATTAAGAGATAGAAGAGAGCAGGGGAGGTGATGGATAATTTTTAATCAAATGATAGATATATTAATGTTATGTTAATTAATTGGAATAGAAGTGATATTTTTTATCAACCTAATGCTTGTACTCTTAATTATTATTGTTGGTCAAAAAATCATATAAAGATATAACGCCGAATAGTCATAAGATTAATATCCAATTAATTTTGATTTAGATCAATTTGAAATATTTGGTAGATGAAATAATAAATTCATCAATACTTTATTTTGACAAAAATATTTAAAGGATGTGATCTGTCTTGGATCATAAAGGTAAACAAACAGGTATATTTTTGGCTGATTTAAAACCACATAAATGGGATGGATAATGAAAAAAATTTTTTCGCTTGTATTGGCTACGGCTGCGTTAGCTCCGTCATTGACCTTTGCTCATGAAGCAGGTGACTTCCTGTTCCGCGCAGGTACAGCAACGGTAAGACCGAATGCTGGATCTGATAATGTGTTAGGTCAGGGATCTTTCGGTGTAAATAATAATACGCAGCTGGGTTTGACTTTTGGTTATATGATCACCGATAACATTGGTGTTGAATTATTAGCCGCTACACCTTTCCAGCATCGTGTCAATTTACCGAAAGCTGGTGATGTGGCTAAAGTTAGGCATTTACCCCCAACCCTAATGGCGCAATATTATTTTGGCTCCAAAGAAAATAACTTACGTCCTTATGTGGGGATTGGTGTAAATTACACCACATTCTTTAGCGAAAAATTTAATGACAATAATGCAACTGTTGAAGCCGCGAAATTAAATAGTCTGGATCTGAAAGATTCCTGGGGTGTTGCTGGTCAGGTTGGTTTAGATTATCAGTTGGATAAAAACTGGGTACTGAATACCTCATTGTGGTGGATGAATATCGAAACTGATGTGAGATTTAAAGCGGGTGATGCAGAACAAAAATATAAAACTCGCCTTGATCCATGGGTGTTTATGTTTGGTGTCGGTTATAAATTCTAACAGTTTGATATATAATACTTTGTTAGATGGTAATAGAGTAAGTAAGTTCCGTACGTGTTTGATATAAGAGAGAACCAATGGGGCCTAATCTGGGGTTGTACGCCGGAATCCCAGATTTTTCCGTCACTTTAGCTTAAGGTGTTATTTCGCCCCCTACCGGAACCGACCTCTTCAAGGGGAAAGTCTGCTTGCTTCGATTGGCGTTCTGGCGATATCGCCATTGCGGATCGAGGATACGACAAGGCTATCTCACTTGATTGTCTCGCTATGGAAGGTTTTCCAATAGAAAACGGATCTGATTCTCACCCATCAGTTTAGCAATCCTCTCTGGCTGCGCGCCATTTTTCAGTAAAGCGTCAGTGACACTAACGAGGCCAGTAGCGTCGAAGGGCATCTCAACCGCACCATCAAAGTCAGATCCAAGGGCTACATGATCATCGCCGGCGATATTAGCCGCATAGATTTGTGCCTTAGCGATACCGGTGGGGGTAGGATCGCACACTGCTTTGTCCCAAAAACCGATACCGATCAATCCACCCTTTGCAGCGATCCGCCTGAGTTGGTCATCGGACAGATTACGAATGTTGTCACAAGTACCTTTGGCGCCAGTATGGGAAACGACCACGGGTCGCGTCGCGATTGCCAGTATGTCATCAATGGTTTTGGTCGAGGCGTGGGCCAGATCAATGATCATACTCCTTGCCTCCATTCGCCGCACCATATCGGCACCGGCAGCAGTTAGTCCATCTTTTTCAATACCATGGGCAGATCCGCCCAACTCTGTATCGAAGAAATGAGTAGGTGCCATCATCCGGTAGCCGGCCTCGAAAAGTACATCCACGTTGGCTGGGTCGCCCTCGAGAACCTGTGCGCCTTCTGAAGCGAGCAGCGCACCCACGATCTTTGGATCACTCCTGCGTCTTTCAAGGAAGGCCTTCAAGTCAGCGCGGCTTTTGATCACCACCAGTTTCCCATTTGAACGAGAGGCAGCCTCATGTAGGCGCGCAGCTTGATAGAGTGCCCGTTCTTTTAAACTGAACAGAGTTCGCCAAGGCCAACGTTGTGCCAGGGCAAGCAAAGTCACATTGTCAGTTTCGGCGCTATTCTTCTCGATATTCAGCCCACGTGGTGACTTAGAAACAACAGCAAAGACCTGCACAGCCACATTGCCGTCTATTAAACGCGGTATGTCGACTTGCCCACGCGTCGATCGATCCAAAAGATCCCTGCCCCAGAGCAGCGTATCGGCATGCAAGTCGGCGATCTGCAGACGCTTGTGCAAGTCAACCGCGGTTTGTGTCGCTACATCAGTAACCCCGATCACACGATTCATCCGTGTCTCAATGAGCCTTGGCAGGACGAAAAAGAAAATCATGGCACAAGCAGAAATAACTCCCCCTACTCCCGCTCCCGTCAGAATGATTTTTGCACGTCGTGTCATATCCCACCTCTCGACCTATTGAGCCAACAACAGTTGCCGCCTGAACCGCACCGAGTTTACGCTACGACATGCACACATCGCAAGAGCCTGAGTAGATGTGCGCGCATGTCGTAGCGTAAACCCGAGGCGCTGAGCAACATGCGCTCACTTGTTCACGACGATAACCCCAATCTGCCCCATTTTTACGTCTGTGGATATAGGTTCTAACGGATTATCGAAGCTTGATTGAATTAATCACGGTATTGACACCCTTAATTCCTTTAGTGATTTGTATTGCACGTGTGACGTCTTCAGGAGAGCTAACGAATCCACTTAACTGCACACGGCCTTTGAAAGTTTCTACACTGATTTCTCTGGATTTTAGATTTTTGGCCTCAAGTAATGCTGATTTTACTTTGGCTGTAATGACGGTATCGTCAATGTAATTCCCTGTACTTTCTGTTGTTGCTGTTGGGGCACATGCAGAGATCGTCATCGCCATAACAGTAGCAACAAAAAACGTAGAGACTACTTTTAATAGTTTCATAATTATGCTCCGTTGATCTCAAGAACAATGCTTATTTATCGAAACATTATTCTCGTTTCTACTTTAGGTATCATGCCATTGTGTAATGGCCGTAATCAGAAAGTATTATTGAAAACGGGAAAACCTACAAATGATAGGGGAAATATTTATTCCCGGATGGTGATAGGTTGGCGGTAATAGCTTCCCCCATCATCTATTGATGGGGGAAGGGGGAAGATTAACGTTGTGTTGCGGTTTTCATGGTGCGGACAAACGTCACTAGTTTTTCCAGCATAATTTGGGGCTGGTTTAAATTATCTTCAATGATTTTTACCACGGCGGAGCCGGAAATAGCGCCAGCCGCGCCGCTATCGAGTACTGATGTGACTTGTGCGGGCTCCGATATGCCAAAACCTTGTAGTGCAGGAGCGGCATGATACTCTTTGAGCTTATTAACTAGGTGCGTTAGTGGATGTTCAGCTCGATTCTGAGTTCCAGTGACCCCGGCTCTTGACAGCAGATAAGTGTAACCTCGCCCACATACTGCTATTTCACGCAGTAGATCATCATCTGCATTTGGTGGGCAAATTAATATCGGAGCAATGTCATATTTCAATGCAGTTGAGCGGAAATCATGCGATTCTGATAACGGTACGTCAGCGATCAAAACAGAATCAACACCGGCATTTTTACAGCGGCGATAAAATTCGTCGATCCCATTGTGAAAAACCAGATTTGCATACATCAGCAATCCAATCGGGATATCAGGGTATTTAGCTCGGATTTGAGACAGCAGCTCAAAACACAATGCAGGTGTAACATTGGCAGATAATGCCCGTAAATTCGCGTTTTGGATGGTAGGGCCATCAGCGAGAGGATCGGAAAATGGAATGCCTAATTCCAGCGCATCCGCTCCGCCAGCGATAAGTGCGTCAATAATCTCCAGAGATAACTCAGGATTAGGATCGCCCAAGGTGACAAAAGGAACAAAAACGCCCTGATTTTGGCTTTCTAGTTTTTTAAATAGCTGCTCATAACGTTCCATCAGATTTCCCCCTTGGATTGTAAAATATCGTGTACGGTAAAGATGTCTTTGTCGCCACGGCCAGATAAATTAACAATCAATAATTGTTCTTTATCAGGAGCCTGATGGATCATTTTCAAGGCGTGGGCAAGTGCATGTGAGGACTCTAACGCGGGAATAATGCCTTCGTTGCGCGACAGAGCCTTGAATGCGTCAATTGCCTCATCGTCAGTGACTGAAACATAATCAGCACGTCCAATATTGTTTAGGTAAGCGTGTTGGGGGCCAACAGAAGGAAAATCCAGCCCGGCGGAAATAGAGTAAGATTCTTCAATTTGCCCGTCTTCCGTCTGCATGATCGGAGATTTCATGCCGAAGTAAATCCCCAGTTTGCCATGTTTCAATGGCGCACCATGTTTTCCGGTTTCGATACCATGTCCTGCCGGTTCGACACCAATCAGGCGAACATTAGTTTCTGGAATGAATTCAGCGAACAGGCCAATGGCATTCGAGCCGCCGCCAATACAGGCGATAACGGCATCGGGTAAACGCCCCTCTTTTTCCATAATCTGTGCCTTGGCTTCCTCGCCGATCATTCGTTGAAATTCACGCACTATCGTTGGATAAGGATGGGGACCGGCGGCGGTTCCCAGCAAATAATGGGATTTGTCATAGCTACCAGACCAGTCACGCATCGCCTCGTTGCAGGCGTCTTTCAGGGTTGCGGCGCCACTGTGAACAGGAATGACTTCAGCGCCCATTAGACGCATACGAAAGACATTGGGGGATTGGCGTTCAATGTCTTTGGCTCCCATGTAAATACGGCATTTTAGCCCCAGAAGTGCACAGGCTAGTGCGGTTGCCACACCATGCTGACCGGCTCCAGTCTCGGCAATGATTTCGTTTTTACCCATTCGCTTTGCCAGCAATGCCTGCCCTAATACCTGATTGGTCTTGTGCGCGCCACCGTGGAGCAAATCTTCCCGTTTCAAATACAGACGACTTTTTGTGCCTTTGGTCAGGTTCTGGCATAACGTTAAGGCGGTAGGGCGGCCTGCGTAGTTTTTCAGTAGATCCTGAAAGGCTTGTTGAAATTCAGGATCGTTTTGCGCCTCAATAAATACTTCTTCTAACTGATCAAGTGCGGGGATCAAGATTTGGGGAACAAACTGCCCACCAAAGTCACCAAAATAAGGATTCAGTTTACTCATTATTCGCATCGTCCGTTTTCTGTTTGTAAGGTTAGTGATAACAGCGTAATTGTTGGAATATTAGTTTGATTTTTTGACTGCTTTTGATGCCAACGCTTGTTTCGACACCAGAATTAAAATCTAGTCCATAACATCCCAGCGCGGCTGCCTGTTGGCAGTTTTCAGCATTTAACCCACCGGCCAGCATACTGTTACGCTGAAAACGCTGATCGATTAATTGCCAGTCAAAGGTTTCTCCTGTTCCCCCCGCTCCATTATCCAGCAATAAGTGGTCGATATTGGATATTTCGGAAAATTCTGTAGCCTTTGACATATCAATGGCTTTCCAAATCTCACAAGATTCAGGTAGTAAAGGACGAAGTGCATTGATGTAGTTTTTGTCCTCATTGCCATGCAACTGAACGGCATTCAAGGAAAGTTGCCGGGCGATATCACTGACAAAATCTAATGATTGGTTTTGAAATACGCCAACATATTGCAGAGGAGCTTCATTGATGATCTGCTGGGCGTGTTGCAGATTAATTTTACGCGGTGATTTTTCCGCGAAAATTAAGCCACCATAAACAGCCCCGGCTTGTAACGCAGTTTTGGCATCTTGTGGGCGGGTAAGACCACAGATTTTATTGTCACCCAGAATCAACCGACGTAAGGCGAGATCTAAATCCGGCTGTGCCATTAAAGCACTGCCTATCAGGAAACCGTGGGCAAATTGGCTTAATTCACGTACCTGTTGATGCTGGTTGATGCCAGATTCGCTGATGATAATGGTGCCTTCTGGTAAATCAGTTGCCAGCCTGCGAGTGCGATCTAAATCTATGGACAGATCACGCAGATCTCGATTGTTAATGCCGATGACTTTTGCTCCTAGCACAATTGCCCGGCGACGTTCATCTTCGGTGCTGACTTCCGTCAATACGCCCATATCAAGGCTGTGTGCCAGTGCGGACAGCTCACGATAAGTCTCATCATTAATCACCGAAAGCATTAACAAAATGGCATCGGCCTGATAATAACGAGCCAGATAAACCTGATAGGCATCAATGATGAAATCTTTACACAAAACTGGCTGGTGTACCGCAGAGCTAACCATGCGGAGAAAATCATAGTTGCCCTGGAAATATTTTTCATCTGTCAGCACAGAGATTGCGGCAGCGTAAGGTTGGTAAGTTTTAGCAATGCGAACCGGATCGAAATCTGTACGAATTAACCCTTTTGAAGGGGACGCTTTTTTACATTCCAGAATAAAAACTGTTTGCTTATGGCTCAGTGCCTGATAAAACTGACGATGGCTCGGTACAATGGAATCAATAAAACTTTCCAATGGCTGCTCTGCTTTGCGTTCGACCAGATATGCCACCTTATCATCAACAATCTTCTGTAATATGTTGTTTTTCATTGTTAAATCCTTGCCGCTAATGCGGTCACTTTTTCGTAGGCTTGACCGCTATAAATCGTGTTCAATGCCAGTTGAGTATTTTCCCGTAGATTTTCTTGTCCGTGGATTTTCATCAAAAGAGCCACATTGGCGGCCACGGCATCAACATGCGCTTTTTGTCCACGACCTTGTAATAACAGGCTCAACATATCGCAATTTTCTTCCGGTGTTCCCCCTTTCAGTGAAGATATTGGATGGTTAGGCAATCCAAAATCTTTTGCTGTTAATTGATACTGGATTATTTCCCCGTGATTTAATTCTGCAACGAGAGTGGGGGCATGTAAGGCAACTTCATCCATTCCTCCACTATGTACAACTGCGGCACGCTGATAGCCCAAAACCTTTAATGTATGGGCGATGGGAACCACCAGTTCGGGGCTGTAAACGCCAATCAGTGTCCGCGGGGGGCGTGCCGGGTTGATCAATGGGCCGAGTACATTAAATAATGTGCGAACTTTCAACTGTTGGCGAACCTGTACGACATGGCGGAATCCACTGTGATATTGTGGAGCGAACAGAAAACAAACACCGATCTCATCCAGCGCACTGCGTGAATCCTCGGCACTGGCATCTAATGCGATGCCAAACGCGGTCAGTAAATCGGATGATCCCGAACGGCTGGAGGTGCTGCGATTTCCATGTTTTGCCACTTTAAGGCCACAGGCTGCCGCGACAAAGGCGCTGGTTGTGGAAATATTGATGCTGTTTGTCCCATCTCCGCCTGTACCTACGATATCGCAGAAGGTGTAATCAGGACGTGGAAAGGGTGAGGCATTCGCCATTAATGCCTGCGCCGCACCCGCAATTTCCTGTGGCTGCTCGCCGTGCAGTTTCATGCTGACCAGTACAGCCGCCAATTGAGCGTCACTCAGTTCACCACAAACAATCGCGGTAAATAATTGCTGACTTTCTTGTTGTGTCAGTGTTTGGGCACTGAACAATTTTTCGAAAATTAACTGCATTTTCCTATTCCTTATTATTCCTGTACCCATGCCAGAGTTTGTTCGAGTAATTTAGCTCCCTGTGTGGTCAGGATGGATTCAGGATGGAACTGGAACCCACAGACTTTGTGTCTGTCATGACGTACCGCCATCACTGCATCACCACAAGAAGCCGAGACCACCAGCGTGTCGGGAATATTCATCCCCGTAAGGGAATGATAACGGGCAACGGGCAGAGGGTTGATTAAGCCGGAAAACATGGCCTGCCCATCATGAGTGGCCAGAGTGGCCTTTCCGTGCAGAATTTCTCTGGCGGCAGAGATTGTTCCACCATAAGCTTCAATAATCGCTTGGTGTCCAAGACATATCCCAATCACAGGAATTTGGCTAATGATACGTTTGAGCAACTGGGGCATACAGCCAGCATCTGCCGGCTTTCCCGGGCCGGGTGATAATATCAGAAGCGGTGATTCCATCTGACTAAGTTGTGTCATGATTGTTTCTGTTGATACCGTATTACGGTAGATAACGACCTGATGATCACTGGCACGCAGTTGATCCACAAGGTTGTAGGTAAACGAATCAACGTTATCGAGCAGAAGAATATTTGCCATCAGAATGTCACCTCCGCCTTGTGTGCCTGAGCAATCGCCCGAATAACGGCTCTGGCTTTACTGTGCGTTTCATCGACTTCTGACTCGGGAATGGAATCTAAAACAATGCCAGCACCTACTTGAACGGCGGCCGTGCCGTCTTCCACATAGGCAGAGCGAATCACAATGCACATATCAAAATCCCCCTTGGCAGTGAAATAACCGACGGCACCCCCATAACTGCCACGTCGTTCACCTTCATGTTGTGCAATGAGTTGCATCGCCCGAACTTTTGGGGCTCCTGTCAATGTACCCATATTCATGCACGCTTGATAAGCATGAAAGACATCCAGATCGTGGCGGAGTGTGCCTACGACACGAGAAACGAGATGCATGACAAACGAATAGCGATCAACTTTGGTTAAATCTGCCACATAGCGGCTACCCGGTTCACAAATGCGTGCTAAATCGTTGCGCGCCAAATCAACCAGCATCAGGTGTTCAGAAAGCTCTTTGGCATCGGTACGCATTTCCAGTTCAATCCGGCCATCTAGATCGGCATTCAGTGTGCCGTTGGCATTGCGTCCACGAGGACGTGTTCCGGCTATTGGGTAGATTTCGATCTGACGACTGCTGGCATCATATTTAAGGGCACTTTCTGGAGAAGCACCAAACAGACAAAAGCCCTGATCCTGCATGAAGAACATATAAGGACTGGGGTTTTGATGTTTCAGAGTTTGGTAAGCATTGAGTGGAGAAGGACAGGGTAAGGTGAAACGCCGTGACGGAACTGCCTGAAAAATGTCGCCTTGACGGATGGATTGCTGTAATTGCTGCACGATGTCTGCATATTGGTCATCACTTTGATTACAGGCAATGGTCATGTCTGGTAATTTCACAGATTCAAGTGGTTGGCCGGGTTTCGAAATGGCAGCAGTTAATGCGGTCAGGCGGTCATGAAGACGCTGTTTTTCTGAATCTGATTCACCAAACAGTGATGTTTGCAAGAATGCGTGTTTATTTCGATGGTCGATCACTAATAGCGTTTCTGCGAGATAAAAACAGAAATCGGGGCAACGTTGATGAGTTTTGACCTTGGGAAGCGGTTCAAATCCTGCAACTAAATCGTAAGCAAACAGTCCGCCCACGAAAATTGCGTCTGGAGTTCCAGAAAAGGGGGATAATGTCATTAGTGTCCGCAATGCATCGAAAATAGAATCGGCCTTTAAACGGCTGTCTTCATCCAGATTGTGCCCAGTTGCGGGAAACTGTGCCTGGAGAATATGTAATCCAACATGCAATCGGGCTTTTGCTGAGAGTAAATCGGTGAGTATAGGCAGTAGCTGCCGGCCATTTTCGGTGAGGGCCTCAAAAGTGACTTGTCGTTCGTTGGCTGTAATTCTCATGGCACTGTCGATGATTAACAGGCTTTTCAAATTCCTTTTGCTGTTTATTTCAGCCGATTCCAGTAATAACGTGGCTGGGCGATTACCACAAAGCTGATTGAAAAGTAGAGTTGGGTCTGTTTGGTAAACAGTGTCTACTTGATTGATTGAAATCTTAAAATTTTTATTCATCATACTTGCCCCGTTGCTACCTTTAGCCACAAATTTTGGTTATAAAAAAACCCGCTTTTGGGGCGGGTTGCGGCACTTTCGTATTTGTACTTATGTGCGTGATTCAACCGCCCTGAACGGGAAGTTGCGCCACCAGCGAATTGCCTGCATAAATACGATCATTTTCTCTGTGCCTTAGTTTGTTAAGTGGAATAAGGATAAATAGTAAAGCATCCTGTTGACCTTTGTACTAGTTAACTGGATCAAAGCTTGCTTGTCAATGATTTTTTGATGTCTTTAGAAATATAATAAGGGGAGGGTGTAAATTGGAAAAACGGTGATTTGAAATTTATTGGGTAATATTTCTATTGTTATTAATATAGTTAAAATTAATTTAAAATATGATAATAAATTAATGTTTTTATAAATATCTAAGATTTTTTCATATTATAAATATATTGACTGTTTTTTTGTGTTTTATTAGATGCATTGAGAAATTACATCAATTGGTATTATTTTTTTATAATAACAATTCAATTGCAAATATGTTTTAATAGCCTTGCTGTTATTTAAAAATGTTATTTTGATCTTAATCATAATATCAATTTTTAATTGATGTCTATGTTTATGAAAGCAAGCAAAATTATTTTATATTTTATATTTTATATTTTATATTTTATATTTTATATTTTATATTTTATATTTTATATTTTATATTATTTTTCATTGCCTTGATTGTTTTTAATAATACTGGTGCAATTGAATTAATGAGTGATTATATTGTTTTAAGCGGAAATTATGATGAATTAGGAAAAAATAAAAACAGAAGTAATCTATTAGCAGATTATAATATGATTTTTAAAAATGACAGTAAGCATGATAATTTTGAAATTAAAATGTTAGGTTATCAATGTGTGTATAAAGTTGGAGATGAATATATAAATTTTAAACCTGGGGGATAAGCATAATGAGAGTCTTGAGGATAGTAATTATTTTTTTCAGGGATGCTCAGGTGCAAATAAGTTCGTAAAATTGGAAGTAAGTACTTATAAGAAGGGTAAAAAATATAAATCATGTGTTTTTAGAATGGAAACGTATTTACCATCGTTTCCAGGGGCGTATCTTGTGTGGCAGAGCATAGTTGAAACTGATGATTGCCATCTTGAAATGATTGCTACATGTAACGGAGTAAATTGTTTAAATAAAAATATAAATTTTATTTAAACAATGTTGAGGAAGGTAGGGAACGTTCCTATAAAATAGGTGCAATGCAAAATATTGAGGATGCTGATCCTTATTTCTTGACGAATTTAATTATTTTGGCTCGGGCTATTTTAGCTCTGAATTTATTGATAGGCATAGAATTAGCAATCCAAAAGAGATTATACCCACTGAACTTAAAGGTCAAAAATTATCTGGTATTGGAGGTGATGATAGCCGTTCTACTTTGTAGAATGGTGATATATTTTTATCTTCATAATATTCTATAAACATAGAGGGAGAGAATGAAAATTATTATTCCGAAGCCAGATTAGACAAAGAACAAAATTCTGGGGTTATTCCAATAAAATATGGTGATTATAAAAATAAAAAGAAATTTCCTATTTGGGATATCACCCTTCCTTCTACATTGAAATACAGCCTCTATCGCATTGAAGTAGTAGACAAATATCATTCATTGGGATTGGCTGATATCAAAAAAAATTGGCAGGGATCGTCTCCTGATAAAAGCTACTTTAGTATAAAAACTCCTAATGTCGAGATTAAAAATCTTTCTGAAGGAGGGACAGAAATTGTCGGTACCCCAAGTTTTTTGTCAGGGCGATCTAATGTGCCGGGAGATGAGGTCAATATTAAAAGACGCAGGATCGAGCGCTCATCAGAATTGAAGGAAAATATTCAAAACCTTGCACAAGAAACAGTTATTTGCTCGGGAGCTGTGGTCAGTGACAATGGTAACTGGCAGTGTGACAGACCAATAATTTTTCCTGTGGGTACTTATGAACTGACCGCTGAATTGATAAAAGAAGGAAAGTGGACGTGCCCCGATAACCCTGCCTTGACCGTAGCTAATAAAGGGACGTTTTTCCTTTATGCGGCTCAATATCAAAAAACAGGCTCGGCTCAATTGGGTGAATTGGGTGATACGTATGAAAGAATCTCACAGGTCACGCGTAAGTATGAAGTTACCGAAACAAAAATAAACATCATTGCCCCCAATCATGGAGCAAAAATAATAAAACTACCTTTTACTATTTCAGGTACGGGAGAAAAGGGATCTCAGGTATATATCGAAGGTTTTGGTGGCGCCGATGATTGTAATACTACTGTTGATACCTCATTAGGCCAATGGTCATGTGGACCTTATCGGCCGGAAGATGGCAAATATACCCTCTCCGCAGATCAATTTATCGATAATCAGTTAGATTCAACTGCGCAAGCGTCTTTTGAAGTCCAGACGAAAACCGTCAGGCCAGTAGTTATCACGTAACCGCATAACGACGGGATATATCGGCACTTTGACAGCATCAAATTGTGTAGAACCAGTAAATTCGCACCTTCAACTACTCCCTCTGTGTTATCATCCCCGCTTCATACTTGATATCACTTGATAGATAGCACCCTTGTTTCTCACACGACAAAAACAGGTACAGTACAATGACTGAAGCCGCCAGTGAACTGATAAGACTCTATGACCTGCATAGCCATACGACCGCTTCAGATGGAGTTTTATCACCGGAACAGCTTGTGGATAGGGCGGTTTCTATGGGTATCAACGTACTGGCAATCACCGATCATGATACTACAGATGGTATTCCTCCTGCCTTAAACCATATTCAGCAAAATAATTTGCCTTTGACGTTGGTATCCGGCGTTGAAATTTCGACATTATGGGAGAATTTTGAAATCCATATTGTCGCCCTGAATATCGATACTGATTGCGTTTTTTTGACAAACTTTCTCTCCAATCAGGTAACGTTGAGGAAACAGCGTGGTATTGAAATTGGACAGCGCCTTGCTAAGGCGGGTATCCCTAATGCCTGGGAAGGCGCCTCTCGCTTGGCAAATGGCGGGCAGGTCACTCGCGGGCATTTTGCCCGTTATTTGATTGAAGCGGGAGTTGAACCGACAATCCCAAAAGTATTCAAAAAATATCTGGCGAAGGGAAAAATCGGTTATGTCCCTGCTCAATGGTGTACAATTGAGCAGGCTATTGAAACTATTCATCAAGCTGGGGGGCAGGCTGTGATTGCCCATCCAGGCAGGTATGATTTATCGATGAAATGGCTGAAGCGTTTGATAGCCTGGTTTCAACAGCATGGCGGTGATGCAATGGAAGTTGCGCAGTGCCAGCAGGCACCTAATGAAAGGCAACAACTTGGTCAATTGGCAAAGGAATATGGACTTAAAGTATCATTAGGCTCGGATTTTCACCAACCCTGTTCATGGATAGAGCTAGGGCGCAATTTGTGGTTACCCAGTGATGTAATACCGATATGGCATGATTGGTCACGCTAGGGGCTGCATAGAGTAAGGGGTTATACTTGTGAGCCAGTTTTTTTATATCCATCCTGACAATCCACAATCCCGCTTAATTGGGCAGAGTGTAGATGTGTTAAAAAAGGGTGGAGTTGTCATTTATCCTACTGATTCAGGCTACGCTATTGGGTGCTGCCTTGAAAACAAGGATGCCATGACACGCATATGCCGTATTCGCCAATTGGATGGACGCCACAATTTTACCCTGATGTGCCGTGATCTTTCTGAAATTGCGACTTATGCGCATGTGGATAATCAGGCATTCAGATTGATAAAAAATAATACGCCCGGTAATTACACCTTTATTTTACAGGCGACGAAAGACGTTCCCCGTCGTTTGATGAACGAAAAGCGTAAAACCATCGGCCTGCGTGTCCCTTCCAATCCTATTGCTTTGGCATTACTGGAAGGAATGAGAGAGCCACTGATGTCATGTAGCTTGATTTTACCCGGAAATGATTTTGCGGAATCTGATCCAGAAGAGATTAAGGATGTGCTGGGTAAACAGGTTGATTTAATTATTCACGGTGGTTATCTTGGGCAGCAACCGACGACGGTAATTGATTTGACCGGAGATTTTCCGGAGGTTCTGCGCGAAGGTGAAGGGGATGTAACACCTTTTCTATAGGGTGAATGATTCACATTTTTATTTTATGACACGACGCCTGTGAAGGCGACAACAGAGGTTGCTCAATGAGCGATAAAACGCAAAAAACAGAAAGAACGGAAAAGTTACAAAAAATTCTCGCACGTGCTGGTCATGGTTCTCGCCGCGAAATTGAGGGCTATATCCAAGAGGGGCGGATTAGCATCGATGGCAAGACCGCAACGTTGGGTGATCGAATCGAAGTCAAACCTTCCATAAAAATTCGCCTTGATGGGCGTATCTTAAATATAAAAGAGCCACAAAAAACGATTTGTCGCGTTCTGGCCTATTATAAGCCTGAAGGTGAGCTGTGTACTCGACATGATCCTGAAGGGCGTCCAACAGTGTTTGATCGCCTGCCCAAAATGCAGGATGCTCGCTGGATTGCCGTAGGGCGTCTGGACATCAATACTTGCGGACTGCTGCTGTTTACGACGGATGGAGAACTGGCAAACCGCCTGATGCATCCAAGCTGTGAAGTTGAGCGTGAATATGCTGTTCGTGTTTTCGGTGAAGTAGACAATGCGAAACTTCGTCAATTGACACAAGGCGTTCAGTTGGAAGACGGGCCTGCCTCCTTCAAAACTATCTCATTCAAGGGTGGTGAAGGTATCAACCAGTGGTATAACGTGACACTGACGGAAGGTCGTAACCGTGAAGTCAGGCGTTTGTGGGAAGCTGTTGGCGTACAAGTTAGCCGCTTGATCCGTGTCCGTTATGGTGATATCGATCTACCGAAAGGTTTACCACGTGGTGGATGGACAGAACTGGGGCTGGAGCAGACTAACTATTTACGTCAGTTGGTTGATTTAAATGAAGAAACCATGTCCAAAGTTGCGGTTGAGCGTGACCAACGCCGTATTAAGGCCAATCAGATCCGCCGGGCAGTAAAACGGCATTCTCAGGTCGGCTCCTCCCGTCCAGCGGGGAAACGCCCTGCAAGTAGCTCTCGTCAGAATACGGGAAGAAAAGCGGCACCTAAAGGCCGTTAATGTTTTAGGGTCGCTGTTTCAGTGTTATATCAAGGCTGAAACAGCGGCTTTTTATCTATCTTACTAATCAATCTTACCAATCAACCCCTTTCTGAGCTTTGATTCCCGCATCAAACGCATGTTTTACTGGGCGCATTTCCGTAATGGTATCTGCAAGTTCAAGTAATTCACGATGGCAGCCCCGTCCGGTAATAATGACAGACTGATGGATAGGACGTTGTTTGAGTGCGGTAAGTACATCGGTTAGGTCAAGATATTTGTAACTGACCATATAGGTCAGCTCATCCAAAACGACAAGCTGCAATGAGGGGTCGGATAACATCGTCAGGGCATGTTGCCATACAGCTTGGCAGGCTGCGATGTCAGTTTCACGGTTTTGCGTCTCCCACGTGAACCCTGTCGCCATGATATGAAACTCAACACCCTGTTGTGCCAGCAGGTTCCTTTCGCCGCTTTCCCATGTTCCCTTGATAAATTGAATAACGCCGGCACGCTGACCATGGCCGATTGCACGAGTGACTGTGCCAAACGCAGCGGTTGTTTTCCCTTTACCATTTCCGGTGAATACTATGACGATACCCCGTTCCTGTTGAGCAGCTTCAATGCGGGCATCGACTTTCTCTTTCAGGCGCTGTTGCCTTTTCTTGTACTGTCCGTTATCCGTTGGCATTATTTGGCAGGCCCCGCTTTACGACCCGGCTGAGCATCAAAGCTGATACCTGAATCACTCAGGCTGTCATCACCCATCAGATAGAGATAGACCGGCATGATCTCGGCAGGGATTTTTAATTTGGTCGCATTTTCATCAGGAAATGCACTCGCACGCATACCGGTGCGTGTACCTCCAGGATTAATGCAGTTAATACGCAAGGCAGTTTCCTGATACTCCTGCGCTAGAACCTGCATTAGACCTTCTGTTGCAAATTTGGAAACAGCATATGCACCCCAACCACTTCTTCCTTCACGGCCCACACTGGAACTGGTAAATACCAGAGAGCCATTGGGGGATTTCAATAACAGGGGAATTAACACCTGAGTCAGCATGAAAGTCGCGTTGACATTCACTTGTATGACTTCATGCCAAAGCTGAACAGGCTGTTCTATGACAGGTGCGACAACACCCAGTAGACCTGCATTGTGCAATACCCCATCCAGACGGGGATAATGCTGGGTGAGTTCATCTGCAAAGGCCTGACATTCTTCGGCTGTCACGGTCAAAAGATCCATTGTGTAAATGGTAATCGGTAAACCGCCATTGTTTTCGATTTGTTGTTTGACCGCTTCCAGTTTTGCTGTTGTGCGCCCCAGCAGAATAACCTGCGCACCGTGGCGAGCATAAGTTAGTGCTGCTTCACGACCAATGCCGTCTCCGGCACCGGTGACTAAAATGATTTTCTGTTGCAGCAGATCATGATTGGGTTGGTAATCTAACATCTGACTATCTTCCTGTGGTTTTTAGGAACCTGTTTTTTAAAGCGATTACTTAAGGCGTATGGCATCTGCCATTTTAGGCTGACACATGAAGTCTGTCATCAGAACAAAACTTAATGCCCCCGTCAAATTTGCTCAATATAGACAGAAAAAAACAGAGCTCTGATGAGATAGGATGCAAGTAAACTGTTAGAGCACAGCCTCCGGTTTTTAGTTAGAATGAAGAATATTGTTCATCATAATTGAAGATAAGGTGGATCTGTGGAGTATTTGTCTCTATACGGGCTGTTCTTGGCCAAAGTGGTTACTGTGGTATTAGCAGTCGTCGTTCTGGCAGTATTTTGTATCGGATTGGGTGTACGTAAAACCATGCATAAAGGGGAGTTGCGTCTGACCAATCTGGGTGAATCATACAGGGAAAAACAGCGCCAGATGCAGCAGGCTCGGATGAGTGACGCAGAGCAGAAAATTTGGCAGAAGGCGTTAAAAAAACAGCAGAAAAATGATGCCAAGCAGAAAAAGGCAGAGGCTAAAGCGAGTCAGAAAGGTTTACAGAAATCGAACCTTTATGTTCTGGATTTTAAAGGCAGTATGGATGCCCATGAAGTTGATTCTCTCCGTGAAGAGATCAGCGCCATACTCGCTGTGGCAAATAGCAAAGATGAAGTGTTACTGCGTTTAGAAAGTCCCGGTGGTATGGTACATGGTTATGGGCTTGCTGCATCTCAGTTGGCTCGTTTACGGCAGAAAGGAATACGTCTGACGATTGCCGTAGATAAAGTTGCCGCAAGTGGTGGTTACATGATGGCTTGTGTGGCAGATCGCATTATTGCTGCCCCTTTTGCGATTATTGGTTCTATCGGTGTTGTGGCCCAACTCCCGAATATCCACCGATTGCTCAAGAAAAATGATATTGATGTAGAATTACATACTGCCGGGGAATACAAGCGTACTCTGACTGTTCTGGGAGAAAATACTGAGCAGGGACGGCAGAAATTTCAGGAAGATTTGAACGAAACTCATAAATTATTTAAATCATTTATTTATCAGCATCGTCCATCTCTGGATGTGGAAAAAGTAGCCACTGGCGAATATTGGTATGGTACGCAGGCAAAAGAAAATGGGCTAATTGATGATGTGGGTGTCAGTGATGATTTCTTGATTGAACAGATCGAACACTGTGAAGTCATCGGGGTCAGTTATTCTCGTCGTAAACGTGTGATAGAGCGTTTCATGGGTAGCGCAATGGAGAATGTTGATAAATTGTTCATGCGCTGGTGGCAAAGGGGCGAAAAGCCACTGTTCTGATAATTTAGGTATCAGCTATAACAGATATAAAACAATAAAGGGTAATAAGGTGGAAGGTGACGGTTTGGATATCCCTTATTACCCACACAATAATTGATGATCTATCAGGGATTACACCATCAAATTTTTAGTCTGCTAAATGATACTTTTCGGATAATATATGTGCTAAATGTTTAAACATATTAAACACAGCGGTACTTTTCGTGGTAGGCAGATTATAGCTATCCAAAAAATATTCTCCCTTAAAAACGAGCACTTCGCCTTTCTGTTCTACATCATCTGCATACATTCCCTGAATAAAATCGTCGTGTTTCCTAATGATTTTATTTGCTTTTTCCAGTAACTGTTTACGCTTAATGGGTAATGTTTCAGTTTGCATCGATTATGCTCCTCCAAAAAATAAGTTGTTGCGCATCGTTTTTTATCAGGTAGAGTGTGGGCTTTTCGTCATGCAGATGGAAGATTTTGTTTACAACTGTTAAATCATACAATTGCATGGCATGTGCTGGTATATAAAATACCTTAAATATTTCAAAGGTTTTTGCGCTTGAGCAAAGTACAAGATAAAAATTAGTTGATATCTTGCAAATCTATCGCAATATAAAAAGAGAATTTATTTTATATATCGCAACATAACGCCGTGATTTCCGCCATCTGAAAAGAAGATAATTAGGTAAAGGTAACTATGGGTAAAGCTCTTGTTATAGTGGAGTCCCCGGCAAAAGCCAAAACAATCAATAAATATCTGGGGAATGACTACGTTGTAAAATCCAGTGTAGGTCATATCCGTGATTTGCCGACCAGTGGAGCAGCGAGTCAAAAGAGTTCGAACTCATCAACCGATAAGAATAAAAAGAAAAAGGATGAGAAGACAGCGCTGGTTAACCGAATGGGAGTTGATCCCTATCACGGTTGGGAAGCGGATTACCAAATTTTGCCTGGTAAGGAAAAAGTTGTCGCAGAACTGAAAACGCTTGCTGAGAAAGCCGATCATATCTATCTCGCAACGGACCTTGACCGCGAAGGGGAAGCCATTGCATGGCACCTACGAGAGGTTATTGGTGGAGAAGAGGCTCGTTTCAGTCGGGTTGTATTCAATGAGATCACCAAAAATGCCATCACTCAGGCTTTTGACAATCCTGGTGAACTGAATATCGACCGTGTAAATGCACAGCAGGCGCGCCGTTTTATGGATCGCGTCGTGGGTTATATGGTTTCACCGCTATTGTGGAAGAAAGTCGCCAGAGGGCTGTCTGCCGGGCGCGTTCAATCCGTAGCGGTTCGCCTTATCGTTGAGCGGGAGCGTGAAATCAAGGTCTTTGTGCCAGAAGAATACTGGCAATTGCACGCGGACTTAATGGCTAAAGGAGACATTGCGCTCCAAATGGAAGTCACCCATGAAGGGGGAAAACCATTCAAGCCCGTTAACGCACAGCAAACACAGGCTGCGGTATCCTTGCTTGAAAAAGCCAGATACAAAGTTCTTGATCGTGAAGACCGCCCGACGTCCAGTAAACCGGGCGCGCCATTCATTACTTCAACACTGCAACAGGCTGCCAGTACGCGGCTTGGGTTCGGTGTCAAGAAAACGATGATGATGGCACAGCGGTTATATGAAGCAGGACATATCACGTACATGCGTACCGACTCTATCAATTTGAGTCAGGATGCACTGGACATGGTTCGCGGTTATATCAATGATCACTTTGGTGACAAATATTTGCCAAAAACAGCCAATATCTACAGCAGTAAGGAGAATTCGCAGGAGGCTCATGAAGCTATCCGGCCTTCTAATGTAGATGTCATGGCGGAAGAACTGAAAGATATGGAAGCCGATGCACAAAAACTGTATCAGCTTATCTGGCGCCAGTTCGTTGCCTGTCAGATGATGCCAGCGAAATACGATTCCACTACGCTGACAGTTCAGGCGGGGAATTTTGAACTCCGTGCCAAAGGTCGTACATTGCGTTTCGATGGTTGGACGAAAGTGATGCCAGCATTGCGCAAGGGGGATGAAGACCATACTTTACCAGTGGTTGAAGTTGGCACTGAACTTGACTTGCAACAGTTGAGCCCAAGCCAGCATTTCACGAAACCACCGGCACGTTTCAGTGAAGCATCTCTGGTCAGGGAGTTGGAAAAGCGTGGCATTGGTCGCCCATCAACCTATGCGTCAATTATTTCAACTATTCAGGATCGTGGTTATGTGCGGGGTGAAAACCGTCGATTCTATGCGGAAAAAATGGGTGAAATCGTTAATGATCGTTTAGAAGAGAACTTCAACGAATTAATGAGCTATGACTTTACCGCAAGAATGGAAGACCAGCTCGATCACGTCGCTAATAACGAAGCTAACTGGAAAGGGGTACTGGACGAGTTTTTTACCAATTTCAGTGAACAGCTTGATGTTGCTAGCAAAGATCCTGATGAAGGCGGTATGCGTCCGAATCCAATGGTGATCACTTCTATTGATTGTCCGACGTGTAGTCGCCCAATGGGTATTCGCACGGCGACAACGGGGGTATTTCTTGGCTGCTCTGGCTATGTGCTATCACCGAAAGAGCGTTGCAAGCAAACCATCAATTTGATCCCGGAAAACGAAATCCTGAACATTCTGGAAGGGGATGATGCGGAAACTAATGCACTGCGTGCCCGCCATCGCTGTAAAGAATGCGGTACAGCAATGGATAGCTACCTGATTGATAACCAACGTAAATTACATGTTTGTGGTAATAATCCTGCATGTGATGGTTATGAAGTGGAAGAGGGCGAATTCCGAATCAAAGGTTATGATGGCCCAATCGTTGAGTGTGATAAATGTGGTTCAGAAATGCACTTAAAAATGGGTCGTTTCGGTAAATACATGGGATGCACAAGCGAAGAGTGCAAAAACACCCGTAAGATCCTCCGGAGCGGGGAAGTTGCCCCACCGAAAGAAGATCCAGTTCCATTGCCTGAATTGCCATGTGAAAAATCGGATGCCTATTTTGTTCTGCGCGATGGTGCTGCTGGTGTATTTCTTGCAGCCAACACGTTCCCTAAATCGCGTGAAACACGAGCACCGCTGGTTGAGGAACTTGTCAAGTTCAAGGATCGCTTGCCAGAGAAGTTATGCTATTTGGCTAAGGCTCCTGTTGCTGACCCTGAAGGTCATAAAACAGTAGTGCGTTTTAGTCGCAAGACGAAGCAGCAATATGTCTCTTCGGAGAAAAATGGTAAGGCGACCGGGTGGGCCGCATTTTTTGTTGATGGTGCTTGGGTAACAAAAGAAAAGTAATGATTTTAGTGATGGGTTAGTATGTCAGTTCATTGAAATATATTCAGATAGATATTTCTTTTTTTACTAAAAACATAATTTTTCTTTCTAAAAAGCCAGTCAATTAGGACTGGCTTTTTTTGTTTTTATATAGAATTAAAACATAATATTTCTGCAATAAATGTACGATAATCGTTATCATCCCCAATTATTTGTTATATAAATATACAGCAGGTGATATAGTAGTTATATACCTATAAATATATATTCTGTATAGTTATAAGAAAATAACCATTAGCAATATAGAACATGTGTAGACTACAAAACATTCGTACATTTTATTATTAGGGACAGTGCTGATATGAAACTACAGCAATTACGTTATATTGTAGAGGTGGTTAACCATAACCTGAATGTATCTTCTACGGCAGAAGGATTGTACACCTCTCAACCCGGGATCAGCAAACAAGTCAGAATGCTTGAAGATGAATTGGGTATCCAAATATTTGCTCGCAGTGGCAAACATCTGACACATGTCACACCGGCCGGTGAAGAAGTTATCCGTATTTCACGTGAAGTACTGTCAAAAATTGATTCAATCCGTTCCGTAGCCAGTGAACATACTTATCCGGATCGTGGGTCTCTGTATATTGCAACTACACACACCCAAGCAAGATATGCCTTGCCTCCTGTTATCAAAGGTTTTATTGAGCGCTATCCCAATGTTTCCCTTCATATGCATCAAGGTTCACCCACTCAAATTGCGGAAGAAGTATGTAAGGGAAACAGCGATTTTGCGATAGCAACCGAAGCACTTCATCTCTATAGCGATCTTATTATGTTGCCTTGTTATCATTGGAACCGCTCTGTAGTGGTTACGAAAGATCATCCTCTGGCAGCCAGGCAAAACGTAACGATTGAGGAATTGGCGGAATACCCGATTGTGACATACACCTTTGGCTTTACGGGGCGTTCTGAGTTGGATGTTGCTTTTGACCAGGCTGGTCTTAAACCTAAGATAGTATTCACAGCGACAGATGCTGATGTAATTAAGACTTATGTTCGGTTAGGGTTAGGAGTCGGCGTGATTGCCAGCATGGCGATAGAACCTGTTCAGGACAGTGATTTAGTGCGCATTGATATGCGTGATAAATTCAGTTATAGCACGACAAAGATTGGTTTCCGTCGCAGTAGTTTCCTGCGTAGTTATATGTATGATTTTATCTGGCGTTTTGCTCCGCATTTAACACGAGATGTGGTTGATAAAGCTATCGCGTTGCGATCTAATGAAGAAATTGAAGAGATGTTCAAGGACATCGAATTACCGATAGCATAAAGAATCTATAATGAAAAAATCAGAGGAAGGCAGCTGATGTTATCTTCCTCTATTTTTTGTTGATTTTGTCATCTAGAGTTGGTTTAAAAATAATAACTGATGCAAAAAAATCAGGAATACGGGATTGGGTTTAGCTGTTTCTGTCGCAATTAAAGGATATAAGTTTAGTTTGATAATGTGGTAGCCATCAGTTAATACTGATGGCTTCTTTATTTAAAAATTAATAATACAGTGTTGAGACATGAATAAAAGAGCAGGTTGCACAGGGTATTGTCAGATACACGAATCTTTTTTATGATAATAATCACTTTTGTAACAATCAGATAAGTAATTTTAGCTGTGCCTTAAATTACACTTTAAATTCACCGTTGAAAAAATTATTAGAATTCTCTATTGATGATTTTTTGTTATTACGAATAAATAGATCAAAGGATGCCTTAATTTCGGGATCTTCCAATGCCTGATAATCAAATAATGAAACACAGGAAGAGTAAGTGAATTCGACATTGATATTTTCATTGGAAGCACAATTTGAAGCAATTTCTGAATTGCTTCTGTCAAAATTCACTTTGTACAGTTTCATTTTGGGAATATAAATCACTTGATCTTCAGCTCCAACAGCTTCAATGACACTGGTCAAAGTCAGAGTAGAGTAATGATCGTTATTCTTCTTCAACCCAAGCCTAATGGCATCTCCTTGTTTTTGCAGGAACTGAGAAAAGCTTTTCATGCTGGAAGAGTTTGTATTCAAAACAATATCCATGATAAGTTGCAGCAAGTTCGTTGCGATTGAAAATCCTTTCATTACATGGCTGTAGGTTTGGCTTTCTATATTCCTGACGCTCATTAACGGCAGTTTCTCTATGATATCGCCCCAAAATTGCACGTCAGTTCTATATTGTTGGCCATGGGTATTAGCATATTTGATGATATAATCAGTCGCAATTGAGGAAAGAGAAATCTGTGTTTTCTTTATTTCATTTAACCGTTGTATCACGCTGGATTTGTCATTGATTTGTGAAGTAATGACAAATTGGACAAGTCCATCCATATCACTGAATTGGTGGTTTGACAGGGAAAAGTTATCCTCAATTCCATTGGAAAAAAATTGTTCAGCCTGCGCTATATGGTTTAAATAGTGTTGACGGTTTTTGTCGACTTTTATATCCATAATTCACCCTCCAGTATTTAAGTAATGATATTCAGTACCGCATGTGTGCTTTAGCTATGAATAAAACACATGTGCTTTCGGGATGTCATCACTAAAATTTGTCAATAAATAAGGGTTTACAGCCGGTTAGCAAAATGTGTGGTAACTGAATAACAAATGTTCGCTAGTATGTTATGTTTAATGGTGTAGCTGACCATAATAAGAAAGGAGGAGTTATGTCGTTTAAATTGAAAACGGACTGTGCATCAACACTCTCCATTGGCAGTAAAACATATCATTATTACAGTTTATCTCTGTTATCTGAACAATTGGGTGAGATAGCCCGTTTGCCTAAGTCCATGAAAGTCCTGCTTGAAAATCTCCTGCGCAATATTGATGGCGATTCTGTTGTGGAAGAGGATTTGAAGGCATTGGTGGAATGGCAGAAAAACGGTCATGCAGACAGGGAAATCGCTTATCGTCCCGCCCGTGTGTTAATGCAGGATTTTACCGGCGTTCCGGCTGTCGTGGATCTTGCAGCCATGCGGGAAGCGGTTCTGCGGCTTGGCGGTAATGTTGAACAAGTTAATCCTTTGTCTCCCGTTGATCTTGTGATTGACCACTCAGTCATGGTAGACAAATTCGGTACAGAGCAGGCGTTTGAAGAAAACGTTCAGATTGAGATGGAACGTAACTATGAACGTTATCTATTTTTACGTTGGGGGCAAAAAGCCTTTAATCGCTTCCGCGTTGTGCCTCCCGGAACAGGAATTTGCCATCAGGTTAACCTTGAATATCTTGGTAAATCGGTTTGGTATGAAAACCAGAATGGCAAGGATTTTGCCTATCCTGATACGTTGGTGGGGACGGATTCTCATACAACCATGATTAACGGACTCGGTGTATTAGGTTGGGGCGTTGGGGGAATTGAAGCCGAAGCTGCGATGTTGGGGCAGCCTGTCTCCATGCTGATCCCGGATGTCGTTGGTTTTAAACTGGCCGGGAAATTGCGGGAAGGGATCACGGCAACCGACCTTGTCCTGACGGTGACGCAGATGCTGCGCAAGCATGGCGTGGTTGGCAAGTTTGTCGAATTCTATGGTGATGGGCTGTCTGATTTGCCATTGGCAGATAGAGCAACTATTGCCAATATGTCGCCTGAATATGGCGCAACCTGCGGTTTCTTCCCTGTTGATGATATTACACTGGGCTATTTGCGCTTAACTGGACGCAATGAAGATGAAATTGCCTTAGTTGAAGCCTACTGTAAGAAGCAGGGATTATGGCGTAACGCAGGGGATGAACCCATTTTCACCAACAACCTTGAGCTGGATATGTCCACGGTTGAAGTGAGCTTGGCAGGACCGAAACGCCCTCAGGATAGAGTAGCACTTGGCGATGTACCACATGCATTCCAAGCTGCCATGGAACTGGACATCCATAAAATACAGGAGCATCGGGCGGACACGATAGTCACTCTTGATAATCAGACTTTTGCACTGCAAGATGGCGCTGTAGTTATTGCTGCCATCACTTCCTGTACAAATACATCTAATCCTAGTGTCTTGATGACAGCAGGTTTACTTGCCAAAAAAGCGATTGAAAAAGGTTTGCAACGTCAACCGTGGGTTAAAACCTCGCTGGCACCCGGCTCCAAGGTAGTAACGGATTACCTTGAACTGGCAGGGCTCATGCCATATCTGGAAAAACTGGGTTTCAATCTAGTGGGATATGGTTGTACCACTTGTATCGGTAACTCAGGCCCATTGCCAGAGCCGATTGAAGTAGTGATTAAGCAATCTGATCTGATGGTTGGCGCGGTGCTTTCCGGTAACCGGAATTTTGAAGGACGCATTCATCCTCTGGTGAAAACTAACTGGCTGGCATCTCCGCCACTGGTGGTTGCCTATGCACTTTCTGGTAATATGAAAAAAGATCTCACTAGGGAGCCATTAGGGCAAGATCAACAAGGTCATGATATCTATCTGCAAGATATCTGGCCGGATAGTCAAGAAGTCGCTGAAGCTGTTGGTAAAGTCAGGACAGAGATGTTCCACAAAGAATACAATGCCGTTTTTGATGGTGATGAAAATTGGCAATCGTTGGAAGTGGAAAGGTCAGAAACTTATTCTTGGCAGCAGGATTCAACCTATATTCGCCTTCCCCCTTTTTTCAGCGATATGACGATTGAGCCCAAGCCGATAACTGATATCCATCAAGCCAATATACTTGCGATCTTGGGGGATTCAGTCACAACGGATCATATTTCTCCGGCGGGAAACATAAAAGCTGACAGCCCAGCAGGACGATACTTGCAGGAACATGGCGTTTCGCCGAAAGATTTTAACTCTTACGGTTCAAGGCGTGGCAATCATGAAGTTATGATGCGTGGGACGTTTGCCAATATCCGTATCCGCAACGAAATGATGCCTGGTGTGGAAGGAGGATACACTCGCCATATTCCATCTCAAGCTCAGTTGGCGATTTATGACGCGGCCATGCTTTATCAGGAAGACAAGACACCGCTGGCCATTATTGCAGGTAAAGAATATGGTTCCGGTTCAAGCCGTGATTGGGCAGCGAAAGGAACTAGGCTGCTGGGAGCGAGGGTCGTGATTGCGGAATCTTTCGAACGTATCCACCGTTCTAATCTGATTGGAATGGGTGTATTACCACTGGAATTCCCACAAGGTGTCAGCCGTAAGACGCTAAACCTGACTGGTGATGAACGAATCGATATTGTAGGATTGGGGCATATCGAGCCAGGGCAGACCATTGCGGTAAAAATCAATTATGTCAATGGAAAAGAAACTGTCATTGATGCCCGTTGTCGCATCGATACCAATACGGAACTGGCGTATTTTTATAATGACGGCATTTTGCACTATGTGATCCGTAATATGCTGAAATAATAGTAGCCGTATAATTCATCTTCAGGAATATGAACATTTAGAAAAAAACTGCGCCTACACCGACGCAGTTTTTATTTTTTTGTAGGGATAAACAGAGAAATTTCAGTTTGATTTGGATAGTAGATGTCCCATCCGGCTGGCTTTGGTATCCAGATAATAAGCGTTTTTAGGATTACGCCCCACGACCAGTGGTACACGCTCGACGATATTAATGCCTGCTTCTACCATGATTTCAACTTTTTTAGGATTATTTGTTAGAAGACGGATTGCATTAATACCCAGCAATTTATACATATCTGAGCATAGAGTGAAATCTCGTTCATCAGCAGCAAAGCCTAGTTGATGGTTGGCTTCTACGGTATCAACGCCTTTATCCTGTAATGCGTAGGCGCGAATTTTATTCAGCAGACCAATATTTCGGCCTTCCTGTCGATGATACAGTAGAACACCTTTACCTTCCTTGCTGATTTGTGAAAAAGCAGCTTCCAACTGAAAACCGCAGTCACATCTCAGGCTGAATAAAGCATCCCCCGTGAGACATTCTGAATGGATCCGTGATAAAACAGGCTCATCACCGGAAATATCACCGAAAACAAGCGCAACATGGTCACGACCTGTTTTAATTTCTTCAAACCCAATCATCAGAAATTCGCCCCATGGCGTAGGCAGTTTCGCTTCAGCTACTCGTTTTAGCTGTATTTTAGTATTCATATGTTGATTTAGCCCGTTATAAATATTGCGATACTTAGAACAATACCAGTTTAGAAATCAGCTAAAACTACGTAAAAAATTTTTTCTGATTACAGCGTATATACGCTAACGGATTATAACAGAAATAATACACCTGTCCGTATATAAAATCATCAGATGAACGGATGAAGAGAATGTTAACACGCTAAACTATAAACAGATTTTTGCAGATATACACAGGCACATAGGATGTCGCTATTTGAGTCAAAATGGGTGCATTTATCAGCAAATAAATAGAATAATGTCACAAAAAAGAGCAAATCAACATTTGTTGAAATAAATTGCTTCCTTTGCGAGGACGAGAAATGTTAATTTAACGAGCCACTATGTCTGTTATTTGGCATAATCAATTAGCAACAATCGATAACAGGAAAGAATGTGAAATATTTTCTAATTTTATTACTGGCACTGGTTGTTTTTGTCATCTCAGTGACTCTGGGAGCAAATAATGATCAGGTAGTGACATTTAATTATCTGATTGCCAAAGGTGATTACTCGATATCCACACTGCTGTCTGTATTGTTTGCTATCGGTTTTATGCTTGGCTGGGGTATCTGTGGGGGTTTTTACCTGCGCGTATGTGTATCATTGCGACGTGCGAAACGTAAAATTAAGCGTCTGGAAGCCCAATTGGAACAGCCTGCTGAGTCATCCGTAAAAACTGCATCGCCTGTAGTATTAACCAAGGAATAATTCCCCATGTTAGAGCTGTTGTTTCTGTTGCTTCCTATTGCCGCTGCTTATGGCTGGTATATGGGGCGCAGAAGTGCTCAACAAGATAAACAGCAATCTGCTGACCGACTCTCACGTGGATATGTTGATGGTGTTAATTTTTTACTTTCCAATCAGCAAGATAAAGCGGTCGATTTATTCCTTAATATGCTAAAAGAAGATAGTTCAGCGTTTGAGGCACATTTAACGCTGGGAAATCTATTCCGTTCCCGTGGTGAAGTTGAAAGAGCTATCCGCATTCACCAGTCACTTATGGAAAGTGCATCTCTGACATTTGAACAGCGTTTGCTTGCCATCCAACAGCTTGGGCGTGACTATATGGCTGCTGGTGTGTATGACCGGGCAGAAAACATGTTCATTCAATTGGTTGATGAAGCTGATTTCCGTGAGAATGCTTTTAACTCCTTATTAACCATCTATCAGTCAACCAGTGACTGGAACAAAGCTATCGATGTTTCTGAGAAGCTGGTCAAACTAGGTAAACACCATTTTCGGGAAGAAATAGCCCATTTTTACTGTGAGTTGGCACTACAATGCATGGGCAGTGATGATTCTACTGAAGCAGTAGGGCATCTCAACAAGGCGGCTCAGGCGGACAAAAACTGTGCCCGTGTGTCAATTATGTTCGGCCGTATTTATATAGCGCAAAAGGAATATACCAAAGCGGCGGAGCTGCTGAAACGTATTCTCGAACAAGACAAACAACTGGTCAGTGAATCTTTGCCCATGCTGGAAGAATGTTACCAGAACTTGTCTCAACCGGAAGAATGGGAGGCTTTTGTTCAGTGTTGCGTGGAAGAAAAATGTGGTGCCATTGCAGAACTTTACCTGGCTGATATTATCGAGAAAAAAGAAGGCCGTGATATCGCCCAAAATTATATTAACCGCCAGTTAGAACGCCATCCAACTATGCGGCTGTTTTATCGCTTGATGGACTACCATTTGGCAGACGCAGAAGAAGGGCGTGCCAAAGAGAGCTTGCTCCTTCTGCGCAATATGGTGGGTGAGCAGATCCGCACTAAACCCGACTATCGATGCCATAAATGTGGTTTCACTTCCCGCTCACTTTATTGGCATTGTCCATCATGCCGTTCATGGGACACTATCAAACCAATCCGGGGTCTGGATGGACAGTGACAGTGTCACTATTATGAGCGGCTATATCTGCGTGTTTTCATTAATACATGTTTCATTACGGACATGTTTACTTTTCATTAGTAAATTAAAGGCTGAAAAATGACATCCCACACAGCTCAAACTTTAGGTAAGCAGATTAATTCACCTGTTATTGTCGCATTGGATTATGACAATCAGGACGCGGCGTTAGCATTTGTTGACAAGATTGATCCGCAGTCCTGCCGTCTTAAAGTGGGTAAAGAGATGTTTACGCTGAATGGCCCGCAATTTATTCAGGTATTGCATCAGCGTGGCTTCGAGGTGTTTTTGGATCTCAAATTTCACGATATTCCTAATACAACGGCAAGAGCGGTAGCAGCAGCGGCTGAATTGGGTGTTTGGATGGTGAATGTTCATGCCAGTGGTGGTGCGAGAATGATGACCGCCGCCAAAGAGGCTTTGTTGCCATATGGTAAAGATGCACCTTTGTTGATCGCAGTGACAGTTTTAACCAGTATGGAACAATCCGATCTGCTGGGCGTTGGTATTGATGTGACACCAGCACAGCACGCAGAGCGTTTGGCGACATTGACAAAACAATGTGGTTTGGATGGTGTGGTATGTTCTGCTCATGAAGCACAGCAATTGAAAGCAGTCTGCGGACAGGAATTCCAACTGGTTACGCCAGGCATTCGCCCTGAAGGCGTAGAGGCTGGAGATCAGCGCCGCATCATGACACCTCCTCAGGCAGTTCAGGTTGGTGTGGATTATATGGTGATCGGGCGTCCGATTACCCGGGCAGAAAATCCAGCATTGGCATTACAGCAGATTAATCACTCTATTGGGATCGTTCATGGATAATAATTCTCGCTTGGTTTATTCGACGGATATCGGTCGGGTCCAAGAGGAAAAAGTTGAGCTTTCTCGCCCTAAAGGCGATGGTATCGTGCGTATCCAACGCCAGACCAGTGGGCGTAAAGGTAAGGGTGTTTGTATAATCACTGGCATTGATGCTGATGACCAAACGCTTGCCAAGCTGGCCGCAGAATTGAAGAAAAAATGTGGCTGTGGTGGCTCAGTTAAAGAAGGTGAAATCGAAATTCAGGGCGATAAGCGTGATTTGTTG
The DNA here is from genome assembly GCF_024721015.1 of Xenorhabdus bovienii. Classification (GTDB taxonomy): domain Bacteria; phylum Pseudomonadota; class Gammaproteobacteria; order Enterobacterales; family Enterobacteriaceae; genus Xenorhabdus; species Xenorhabdus bovienii. The sequence continues at coordinate 35,023 of NZ_JANAIF010000016.1, read as the reverse complement.
AAGCAGCTGCTGGAAGCGAAGGGCATGACAGTCAAACTGGCTGGTGGTTGATTAGTTTCTGTCTTTTAACAGGCTATGCATAGCTGGATTGTATAGCCTGTTAAGTAATATGTAGTAAATGAGCGTTTTGTGTTTTTTATCTTTCTTGCGTCATAATACGTGCAGCCGCAGCAAGAACATCATTATGCGCTTTGGCGTCTTTATCACTTGGTTGGGTAAAATAGGTCACCAGAATCAAGGGAGCTTTGTCTTTATCAGGCCAAATCACCGCAATATCATTTGTAGAACCATAGTCGCAGCGACCCGTTTTATCTCCCACAATCCAATTATCTGGCACCCCGGCACGAATGCTGGTACCGCCTGTTGTGTTTCCTTTCAACCACTCAACCAAGTATGCGCGTTGTGTTGCAGCAAGTGTGTTACCCAATGCCAATTTATACAGGCTGTCAGCCATAGCCTGTGGGGTTGTCGTGTCGCGCTCATCACCTGGCGTAACCATGTTTAATTCAGGTTCTTTACGATCAAGGCGGAATGTGTTGTCACCGATAGATCGAGCGAATCGTGTCACACTATGCGCCCCGCCTAATTGACCCAGTAGCAGATTCATCGCTGTATTGTCACTGTATTGAATGGTTGCGGCACTTAGCTCTGCCAGTGTCATGCCATCTTTGAGGTGTTTTTCTGTAATAGGGGTCCGCTTGGAAAACGGAAAATATCCCACGCTAAGGATGTTTTTCATACAACGAGTGTGGTGATGCCTGATTTCGATGGCGTTCCTACAACCGCAAAGCAGACATCACAAAATATTCAAATTTTTGCCTGATTAACCCGCGTAGACAATTCCTCGTGACTCTCTTTTCGCTCACTGTATCTGTCGGCCAGATAATCCTTATCCCCTTTCAGTAACAGCGTTATTTTGAACAATTCTTCGGTGACATCGACGATGCGATCATACCAGGAAGACGGTTTCATGCGCCCGTTCTCGTCGAATTCCTGCCAGGCTTTTGCCACTGATGACTGGTTGGGAATGGTGAACATTCGCATCCACCGCCCGAGGATCCGCATCTGATTGACTGCATTAAATGACTGCGACCCGCCACAGACCTGCATCACAGCAAGTGTTTTTCCCTGAGATGGACGAACAGCGCCCTCACTCAGCGGGATCCAGTCAATCTGCGCTTTCATCACTGAACTCATCGCACCATGTCGTTCCGGCGAACTCCAGATCATCCCGTCGCACCATCTGACCAGTCCACGCAGCTTCACAACTTTGGAATGAGTATCCGGGGCATCGTCTGGCAGCGGGAGTCCTGAAGGATTAAAGGTTTTAACCTCAGCCCCCATGGACGTCAGCAACCTGCCGGTTTCTTCCGCCGCTAAGCGACTGTAGGAACGCTCACGGACCGAACCATAGAGGATCAGAATACGTGGGGGAGCCTGCATCACCAGTCGTGTTCCTGCCTGTTGATCGAAGCACTCAGCATTCAGCGCGGATTTATTTCTCTCCATTTGAAATCTGTGCTTCAAAAAACAACACATATGATTTATCGTATGTGTATATCTAAACGCATTGAGGTTCAGAATGCTACAACCTGTTCAACTTTTTAAAATCCTCTCGGATGAGACGCGACTGACCATCATTATGCTGCTGAGGGAGTCCGGGGAATTGTGTGTCTGTGATATCTGTGGGGTGACATCTGAATCGCAACCGAAAGTATCGCGACATATGGCTATTCTTCGTGAGTCAGGCCTTGTTCTCGACCGCCGGGAAGGAAAGTGGATCCACTACAGACTGTCACCGCACATGCCTGCATGGGCGGCTGAGAATATCACTATAACCTGGCAGTGTATGCGCGAGGATGTTCGTCAGTGGTTGTCTGCTTCCGTATCGGCATCCTGCTAGATGACCTTCAGATACATTTCCTTAATCATATATATTGGAGTCTGAGATGTTACTTGCAGGGATTATTTTTTTACTGACACTCATTCTGGTCATCTGGCAACCGAGAGGCCTCAGCATTGGCTGGGGTGCCAGTATTGGTGCAGCACTGGCACTTGTCTGTGGCGTTATACACATTGATGACATTCCAGTTGTCTGGAGCATCGTCTGGAACGCAACCGCGACATTTGTTGCTGTGATTATCATCAGCCTGCTGCTCGATGAGTCAGGCTTTTTCGAATGGGCCGCATTGCATGTTTCGCGGTGGGGTAATGGGCGTGGGCGTCTACTGTTTACCTGGATAGTATTGCTTGGCGCAATTGTCGCCGCATTGTTTGCCAATGACGGTGCTGCACTCATTCTGACGCCGATCGTCATTGCCATGTTGCTCGCGCTTGGCTTCAGCAAAAGCACCACACTGGCCTTCGTCATGGCCGCCGGGTTTATTGCCGATACGGCCAGCCTGCCACTTATCGTTTCAAACCTGGTTAACATCGTTTCCGCTGACTTTTTTAGCCTCGGCTTTACACGATACGCCTCGGTCATGATCCCGGTTGATATTGCCGCTATCGCCACTACGCTGGCTATGCTGCATTTCTTTTTCCGCAGGGATATTCCCGCTACCTATGACGTTGCATTGCTTAAGACTCCGGCCAACGCGATTAAAGACCCTGCCACGTTCAAGGCTGGCTGGATTGTACTTATTGTTCTTCTTGCCGGATTTTTTGTCCTGGAGCCGCTGGGGATCCCGGTCAGTGCGATTGCTGCCGTGGGCGCGGCTATCCTGTTTGCCGTGGCAAAAAAGGGGCATACGATCAACACAGGCAAAGTCTTACGTGGTGCACCGTGGCAAATCGTTATTTTCTCTCTGGGAATGTACCTGGTGGTTTACGGTCTTCGCAACGCCGGACTGACAGAGCATCTCTCCGGGGTACTGAATGTGCTGGCAGAAAAGGGATTATGGGCAGCAACCTTTGGCACTGGCTTCCTGACGGCGTTCCTGTCGTCCGTCATGAACAACATGCCCACCGTGCTGATTGGCGCATTATCGATTGACGGAAGTACGGCATCCGGTGTCATCAAAGAAGCGATGATCTACGCCAACGTTATTGGATGCGATTTGGGACCAAAAATCACCCCCATCGGGAGTCTGGCAACCTTGCTGTGGTTGCACGTACTGTCCCAGAAAAACATGACCATCACATGGGGCTATTACTTTCGCACGGGCATTATCATGACGCTGCCCGTGCTGTTTGTCACTCTGGCCGCACTGGCGTTGCGGCTTTCCGTCACTTTGTAATGAGATACTGATATGAGCAATATAATCATCTATCACAATCCAGCCTGTGGCACGTCGCGCAACACGTTGGAGATGATCCGTAACAGCGGCACAGAGCCGACGATTATTCATTATCTTGAGACCCCGCCCTCACATGACGAGCTGGTAAAACTCATTGCCGATATGGGGATAACAGTCCGTGCGCTGCTGCGTAAGAACGTAGAGCCATACGAACAACTCGGTCTTGCCGACGATAAGTTTACTGACGAGCAGTTGCTCGGCTTTATGCTTCAGCATCCGATATTGATCAACCGTCCTGTTGTGGTGAGTCCCCTGGGGACGCGACTGTGCCGACCTTCTGAAGTGGTACTGGATATTCTTCCGGAGCCACAGAAAAGCGCATTTACAAAAGAAGATGGTGAAAGAGTCACCGACGAGTCAGGTAAACGACTCAGGTAATCGGTGAACCCCCATTCTCAGGTGCTGAATGCCGCTTTCACCCTGAGAATGGTTTGCCGGGTGGTGTTAAATTCACGGGCAACGGCGCTGACACTGCTTCCTGCATTGATGCGTTCCATCGCAGCCCGCTTTTGATCTTCGCTCAACGCTGATGGACGGCCAAAACGTTTTCCTGATGCTTTAGCTCGTGCAATACCAGAGTGTGTACGCTCAAGAAGCAAATCCCGTTCAAATTCCGCTACGGCGGAAATAACCTGCATGGTCATTCTCCCGGCAGCGCTTGTCGGATCAACACCTCCGAGCGCCAGGCAGTGAACACGAATATCTGAAGCAGCCAGCTGTTCCACCGTTTTTCTTATATCCATGGCATTACGGCCAAGGCGGTCCAGCTTGGTGACGATCAGCACATCACCATTTTCCATGCGATCAAGTAGGCGGATAAATCCGGGGCGTTCGCTGGCAGCAACCGAACCGCTGATATGCTCCTCAATCAGTCGCTGGGGTCTGATGGCAAAACCCGCCGCTTCAATTTCCCTTCGCTGATTCTCAGTGGTTTGCTCAAGTGTGGATACGCGGCAGTAAGCAAAAACGCGTGACATAGGAAACTTTCCGTACGAAATGGATGTCCGAATTATAGCGGCTGTCCGAAACGAATTTCACCTACTTTCGGACAGATTTACAGAATGGTGTACGAAACCGACCGGTTTCGGTCATAGCCAGTCCATAACATATGGAAACTATACGCGAGGGAAGCATTTATGCCACGGCGACAGATACTGAGCAGTGAAGAGCAGGAACGCTTACTGGTTATACCAGATGATGAAATTATTCTGACCCGAATGTGTTTTCTGAACGAACAGGATATTGCGCTCATTAATAAGCACCGACGGCCAGCGAATCGCCTGGGCTTTGCTGTATTACTCTGTTATCTGCGTGGACCTGGATTTATTCCGGACAAAAGCAGTGCTCCTCACAATGGCGTTGTATCCAGGGTTGCTTCCCGACTGAAGCTTCAGCCTGATTTATGGCAGGAATATGCATCCAGAGAGCAAACCCGCTGGGAACATCTGACCGAACTTTATCGCTACCTGGAATTATCCCCGTTCAGCCGGTCAATGCAAAAAGACTGTATCCGTCATCTGCACCCCTATGCCATGCGAACTGACAAAGGATTTATGCTGGCGGAAGAAATGTTCAGCTGGCTACATAACAATAATGTCATTTTCCCTTCTGTTGAAGTGATCGAACGGACACTTGCCGAAGTCGTCACGCTCGCTGACAGATCGGTATTTTCGGCACTTACCGCGCAACTGGAAAAGCAGCATAAATCAGCACTCGACAGCCTGCTCATATCAGAGGGTGAACAGCCTTCCCGTCTGGCATGGCTACTTCAGCCTCCGGGTAAAATCAACGGTAAAAACGTGCTGCAACATATCGATCGGCTTAATTCCATCGCCGCGCTGGGATTGCCTGATGGAATTGCGCTTTCCGTTCACCAGAACAGATTGCTTAAACTGGCGCGTGAGGGCAGGAAAATGAGCAGCAGAGACCTGGCAAAATTCACCGATGTCAGACGTTACGCTACGCTGGTTTGTATAATAACAGAGGCCAGGGCCACCCTGACTGACGAAGTCATTGATCTGCACGAGCGTATTCTGGGTACTCTGTTCAGCCGGGCAAAACGCACGCAGGCCGAACGACTCCAGCAAACGGGAAAGCTTATTCAGAGCAAGCTGAAGCAGTACGTTACCGTCGGGCAGGCGTTACTTAACGCCAGAGAATCTGGCGAAGATCCCTGGACTGCAATAGAAGACGTCCTTCCCTGGCAGGAATTCATCAACAGCGTGGAAGAAACGCGGTTTCTGTCCCGTAAGGGCAATTTCGACCCGCTTCACCTGATCACCGAAAAATACAGTACGCTGCGTAAATACGCCCCGCGTATGCTGTCAGCATTGCAGTTCATGGCGACACCTGCGGCGCAGTTGCTCAGCGATGCGCTGGACACTATAACGGAAATGTACCGTAAACTACTTCGTAAAGTGCCGCCATCAGCGCCAACAGGGTTTATCCCTGAAAGCTGGCGAAAACTGGTGCTCACGCCTTCAGGCATCGACCGCAAGTACTACGAGCTTTGCGTACTGAATTAACTCAAGGGGGCATTACGTTCCGGTGATATCTGGGTAAAAGGATCGCGCCGCTACAAAAATTTTGATGATTATCTCATCCCAACTGCTGAGTTTGATAAATCCCGACATAATGACCAGTTACAGTTGGCCGTTCAGACCGATTGCCAGGCATACCTTCAGGGCCGTATGACTCTTCTTGCATCGCGGCTGGAAGAAGTTAACGCGATGGCGTTTGCCAGTGATTTGCCCGATGTTGATATCTCAGATAAAGGCGTAAAAATCACTCCGCTGGAGAACAGCGTTCCTTCAGGTGTTTCGCCCTTTGCGGATTTGGTCTATGGCATGCTCCCCCATCCGAAAATTACGGAGATACTGGAAGAAGTTGACAGCTGGACGGGATTTACGCGTCACTTCGCGCACCTCAAAAATAATAACGTCAGACCAAAGGACGGAAGACTGTTGCTGACCACCATTCTGGCTGACGGCATCAATCTTGGGCTGACAAAAATGGCGGAATCCTGCCCTGGAGCCACAAGATCGTCACTCGAAGGTATTCAGGCATGGTACATCAGGGATGAAACTTATTCAGCGGCACTGGCCGAGCTGGTCAACGCTCAGAAAGCGCGACCTCTGGCCGCATTCTGGGGCGACGGGACAACATCGTCGTCAGATGGGCAGAACTTTCGGGTAGGCAGTCACGGACGTTATGCCGGTCAGGTCAATCTTAAATATGGTCAGGAGCCAGGCGTGCAGATATATACGCATATCTCAGACCAATACAGCCCGTTCTACGCCAAAGTGATCAGCCGGGTGCGCGACTCAACCCACGTGCTTGATGGCCTGCTGTACCATGAAAGCGATCTGGAAATTACCGAGCATTACACCGATACCGCAGGCTTCACTGAACATGTTTTCGCCCTGATGCACCTGCTGGGATTCGCTTTTGCGCCAAGGATCCGAGATCTTCATGACAAGCGGCTGTTTATTCATGGAAAGGCCGAGCGCTATCCGGGGCTTCAGTCCGTCATATCAACAACCAGCCTGAATTTCAAAGACATTGAGGCGCACTGGGATGAGGTATTACGCCTGGCAACCTCGATTAAACAGGGGACAGTCACCGCATCGCTGATGATGAAGAAGTTAGCCAGTTACCCAAAACAGAATGGGCTTGCCAAAGCGCTGAGAGAGATTGGCCGCATCGAGCGTACTCTGTTTATGCTGGACTGGTTCCGTGATCTCGGTCTGCGCCAACGCGTACAGGCGGGGCTGAATAAGGGTGAGGCCCGTAATGCCCTTGCGCGAGCGGTCTTTATGCATCGTTTGGGTGAAATCAGGGATCGCGGGCTGGAGAATCAGAGTTACCGCGCCAGCGGGCTGACGTTACTGACAGCGGCGATCACGTTGTGGAACACGGTATATATAGAAAGAGCCATTGAGTCACTGAAACGAAAAGGCATCCCGGTTAATGAGCAACTGGTATCTCATCTTTCTCCCCTGGGCTGGGAACATATCAATCTGAGTGGAGATTACGTCTGGCGTAATAATCTTAAGCTGGGGTCCGGGAAATATCGTCCATTACGCACAGTCGATACCGAATTGTACAAAAAGCAGTCTTAGCGTGGGATAATTTCCGTTTTCCAAGCGGACCCCTAATAGGGCTGTATTCAACGATGTCAGATTGCTGGTAGTGAATGCGCTGATTTAACAAATCTTTATCGGTTTCGCTTTTTTTCAGAAGAGCGGATACCGCCATCATTTTGCTGGTGCTACATAATGGAAAGCGCTCGTGTCCACGATAGGTGATTATTGAATGGTCTGCGGTGTAGATTAATACAACGCCAAGACGGCCATTGGCATTTTTTTCCATGGCCGAAAGTTGATTGGTAATTTGATTTTGTTGAGTAGTAGCATGGGTTGGAAACGTTATCAGGGTACCAAGTAGAGGGAAAATCGTTGCTGATATTCGTGTGAGTCTTAATGAGGAAAATGGCATATCAGGTATTTCCTTAAGGTAATGGAAATAATGTTAACGGGAAGCTGGATTGAGCAAATTATCTCGTGCTGATTATAAAACTGCCGCTTGTTATTGGCGGCAGTTTATTTACTATTTTCTTTAACCTATTTGTAATATCAGGCAACAGGGCGTGCCACAATATTACGGATTTCCATTCTGACTTCTTCAATGCGTACATTAATAATGTCATTCAAACGATGAACGGCTTCACCCTTAATAAGAACGGAACCGGTCTCTTGACTGCACTGAAGCTCATCACGCACGGCATGTAGGAATGGCCCTGGAACGAAAGCGATAGCACCATTGTCAACCAGACGAATGCGCAGGCCACCACGGGTAATATCCACAATCTCAGCAGAGAAAGTTTTATCTGTGCCAGCATGAGGATGTAGGAAACGGGCATAGAGCCAGTCGCCTACATCGCGTTCTGCCATGCGGTTTGCGCGACGACGATCTGTCAGTTGCAGGCAGACCTCTTCGGATGGCTTTTCTTCTTCGGTTTGCTGAATGATAGCTTTCAACAAACGGTGGTTAATAATATCGCTGTATTTACGGATAGGAGATGTCCAAGTCGCATAGGCATCAAAGCCCAGTCCAAAGTGTGGGCCTGGTTCGGGTTTGATTTCTGCAAACGTTTGGAAGCGACGGATACGGCTATCGAGGAATTGAGTCGGTTGTTGATCTAATTCACGGCGTAACTGGCAGAAACCATCCAGTTCTAGCAGTGCATTTGCTTCAGTTTCAATACCATTTTCCTTTAAAACGTCCACAACTTGATCAATTTGTGTTGGTTCGAAACCAGTATGAACGTTATAATCCACAGTCGGTTGTCGTTCTCTTTCTTTTGGACTCTTCCTACAAAACGGGTCAGAAATGGCTCAATCAAGGCTTCTGGTTCAGCGATTTCTTTCTCTTTATCGGTGTGAATGGCGGCGGTAATACGATCGCCATGCATCACTTTCTTCATCTGTGGTGGTGGAATGAAATAACTTTTCTGGCCATCGACTTCCAAAAATCCAAAGCCTTTTTCAGTTCCTTTAACTAAACCTTCTACGCGTAGGGTCTGAGCGTGGAGTTGCTGTTTTAGCTGTGCAAGCAGCGGATTGTCTTGAAACATAATAATCTGGGGAATATGGAGTTATTATCGATAATTTTGGATAACAGTTTTACGCGAATCAGGGGTATGGAGCAAGTAACATCTTATCAAAACACGCAAAACTGACTAAAAAGGCCAATAATTACACAGCTTATATCTGCTGAAAGCGGGTTCCTTCAGGCGATTGGTCAATGTCATCAAATTTTGTTGTGGGCCGATCCTTCCTACAATTCATGGCCAAGTGTGCGATAGACGGTTGGCTGGGGGATGGAGAATGGTTCGGCCAGATTGCTGATCGAGGGTTTTCCTACACAATATATGAACTTATGGATAATTTATTTATATCGCTGTTCTACTTAGGTATTTTTATCACTCGGTTTTATCAGCATACTCACACAGATCCTCAATAATACAAGATCCACAGCGAGGTTTACGGGCAATACAGGTATAGCGGCCGTGTAGAATCAACCAATGATGGCAATCAAGCTTGAATTCATCCGGTACAACTTTCAGTAACTTTCTCTCGACTTCATCAACGTTTTTTCCTGAGGCAAATTGGGTACGATTGCAGACACGAAAGATATGCGTATCGACGGCGATAGTCGGCCAGCCAAAAGCAGTATTTAAAACGACATTAGCGGTCTTGCGGCCAACTCCCGGCAGTGCTTCCAGAGCCGCGCGATCTTCCGGTACTTCGCCCTGGTGCTTTTCTAACAAAATGCGGCAGGTTTTAATCACGTTCTCGGCTTTGGTGTTATATAACCCGATGGTTTTTATATACTCTTTCAGATTGTCAACACCCAGATTGAGGATCGTCTGTGGAGTATTGGCAACCGGATACAACTTTGTGGTTGCTTTATTGACGCTGACGTCAGTCGCCTGTGCTGACAGTAATACAGATATCAGCAACTCAAAAGAAGAATTGAAAACCAACTCGGTGGTTGGCTGTGGGTTGTTATTCTGTAAGCGGGTTAAAATTGCGATCCGTTTTTGTTGATTCATACCTGATTACGTCCTTAGCTTTTCGTGATATGGCTGCCACAGCCTTTTTCTACGTTGTCATAGCGACATGCTTGATTATCAGCCCGATTTTTGATGCGTTCATCAATGATGTATTTTCCTGCCAGCATCAAGCCTAATCCGATAAATGCACCGGGTGGCAGGATGGCTAACAGGAATGGAGAATCCATATGCATAATTTCAATGCGTAATGATTTTGCCCAACTTCCCAATAACAGATCTGCGCCATCGAAAATGGTGCCATTTCCTAAGATTTCTCGTATGGTTCCCAGTACGAATAGGGAAAAGGTTGCGCCGAGCCCCATTGCAAGGCCATCAATTGTGGAATTGTAGATCGAGTTTTTTGATGCGTAAGCTTCAGCACGGCCAATGACGATGCAGTTAGTCACGATCAAAGGGATAAATATCCCCAATGACTCATATAATCCGAAGGCGAATGCATTGATTAACATCTGGACGGCACTAACGACAGAGGCAATGATCATCACATAAATAGGAATGCGGATTTCATGGGGAACCCAGCGTCGTAAGGCAGATACAGCAATGTTGGTACTTAATAAAACCAACGTTGTCGCTAACCCTAGCCCCAGAGCATTGGTGGCAGTAGAAGAGACAGCCAGCAAAGGACAAAGCCCCAATAGCTGGACTAATGCGGAGTTGTTTTTCCATAACCCCTGAGAAAATAGTTTCTTGGTTTCACTCATTATTCAACTCCACAAGTTGGTAGTGAAGAAAGTTGTGCGGGAATGGTTTTCAGATAGAGGGTTGTCCATTTAGCTGCATTTACGACGGCACGAGGCGTGATGGTTGCTCCTGTAAATTGGTCAAATTCCCCGCCGTCTTTTTTAACAGCCCAATGAGGATCGTTGTCTGAAACGACTTTTTTGTCAGAAAGAGAATAGATCCAATTGGAAATACGTGTGTCAATTTTATCGCCTAAACCCGGTGTTTCATGATGTTCAGTTACACGAACACCGAATACATTGCCTGAAAAATCAGCACCTACCAATAATTGGATTGCACCTGAATAGCCATCTGGTGCGGTACTTTCTATCGCCGCCGCAACGGGAGAGCCATTTTTACGGGCGAGATAAAGTCGATGGGGTTGTTTGTTGCCCAATGCATCAGCCGTCACCACATAGCATTCATCTTGCATATTATTGTTATACAGTGTGGGAGGGACAACTTGATCCAGCAGTATCTTGTGTTGTAGTGCAGCTTGCTCGGCAATCCGATCTTTTGTCAAAGAATAGACGATGGCAGTCAGCCCTGTAGTGCAGGCCGCAAAAATTGCGAGGGTAATCCCGTGGCGTCGCGTGGTTTCTAACATGGAATCCCCTTATTTATGGCCATAAGCACGAGGTTGAGTGTAATAGTCGATCAGTGGTACGCAGATATTTGCCAATAAGACGGCAAATGCTATGGCATCTGGATAACCACCATATACACGGATAATCCAAATCAACATACCGATAATAGCACCGTAAATTAGCCGGCCTTTTGATGTGGTTGATGCACTAACCGGATCGGTTGCGATAAAAAATGCGCCCAACATAGTTGCACCGGAAAAAATCTGGAGTAAAGGGGGTGAATAGCGGGTTGGGTCGATGAGCCAACTGAGTAAAGCACAGGTGCACAGCGCTAAAATAAATGCGGTTGGGATCTGCCAGCTAATAACTTTTCTGTTCAGCATGATCAGCCCCCCAATCAGGTAAGCGACATTGACCCACTGCCAGCCAATACCGACCAAAGTACCTTGTAATATTGGTTGCTGTAATACCTCATCAATATTATGGGTCAATCTGCCGGTTTTAAAGCTGTCCAGAGGTGTGGCTTGACTGAGCCCATCGATACCTTGTTGCAGATGAAGCAAAGTAGAACCATCAGGCGTATGCCCTGTAAAGATCACCATCAGGCAATCCCAAGGGGTCAACGTGAGTGCCTGGAAGGACACTGGTGGCAGCCAGCTTGTCATCTGTACAGGAAATGAGATAAGCAAAACGACATAACCCACCATGGCAGGGTTAAATGGGTTTTGTCCAAGCCCACCATACAGGTGTTTGGCGATGATAATCGCAAAGAATGTGCCAAGTACGATCAGCCACCACGGTGCTAAAGGGGGCAGGCTGATTCCTAACAGCAATCCTGTCACTAGCGCTGAGTTGTCTTTGAGGAATGGAGCTATCACCTGTTTTTTCATGGCAATGGCTACAGACTCAGCGAGTAAGGCGGTAATAACTGCCAGCAAGATCTGGAATAGGGTTCCATAGCCAAATAGATAGGTTTGTACCGCAATACCGGGTACGGCGGCTAAAACTACCCACAGCATGAGCTGGCTGGTACTTTTTTGATTGTGTGTAAAAGGCGAACTAGCGACTTTTAGCTGGTTATTGTCAGTTTTTACTGGCCTGAATTTCATCGATAAATGTCACTATTCTGTTGGAGTTTTTTGTTTTTCAAGCGCTGCTTTTTTGGCTTTCACGCGGGCGATAGCCGCAGCGACAGCAGCTTTGCGTGGATCAGCTTCTTCCGGTACAGCGGTAATATCTTCTTGCTGTAGCGTAGGTTTGGACTGATTTTGTACGGTTTTTTTAGCTTTAACCCTAGCGATGGCCGCAGAGACGGCTGCCTTACGTGGATCTTGTTTATCATCAGCGTTATTTGGTGAATCTTTTTGTGACGTTGTCACCTTTTCACTTTGAGTCGCCTTTTTCGCTTTTGCTCTGGCTATTGCGGCTGCAAGTGCAGCTTTGCGAGGATCATCGCTTTCAGTTGGTGTGGTGGGTTCTGTATTTACGGTTATTGCTGCTGGTTTCTTTTCCTGACGAATACGCAATTGCTCTTTTCTAGCTTTACGTGCTGCAATGGCTGCTTCATTATCAGGTAATTGCCCAGCTTGAACATTGATAGCTTCACCAGCATTTTTCTGTTTTTCCTTCACACGGCTAAGGGCCGCCTGTATAGCGCTTTGATCTTTGTTATCCACTTGAACAGTCGATTTTTTATGACGTTCCTCGCGAGCCAGTTTTTCTTGTTCCATACGCGTTTGTTTGGCTTCAAAGCGGATTTTGGCTTCGGCCGAACGGCGTGTTTCTGCATCTATGGCGCGTATTTCTGCTTTTTCCTGACGGTAGTATTGAACCAAAGGAATATTGCTTGGACACACGTAAGCGCAGGCACCACATTCAATACAGTCGAACAGATGATGATTTTTGGCTTTTTTATGTTCCTGGCCGCGACTGAACCAGTAAAGCTGCTGAGGTAATAGACCCACTGGGCAAGCTTCAACACATAAGCCACAGCGGATACAGGCCTCTTCAACCGTTTTCGGTTCCATTTCTTGAATGGAAGGGGCAAGAATGCAGTTACTGATTTTGACGACAGGTACGTTTAAATCTGGCAGGGTAAAGCCCATTAATGGCCCTCCCATAATAACCATCTGTTCTGACTTGGCTTTGAATCCTGCTTGTTGCAGCAGGAATTGAACGGGGGTACCCAGACGCGCCCAGAAATTTCCGGGTGCAGTAACGGCTTCTCCAGTCAGAGTCACGATACGTTCGATTAACGGCTCTCCATCGATAATAGCTCGTTTGATGGCCATGACTGTGCCGACATTCTGCATGAGAACACCAATATCGGAGGAGCGCCTACCAGATGGTACTTCTTTGCCTGTCAGGATCTTGGTAAGTTGCTTTGCACCACCAGACGGGTATTTTGTGGGAATAACACGTACAACGATGGAGTCGTCACCATTAAGAGCGGTATTCAGCGCATCAATCGCTTCAGGCTTATTATCTTCAATACCAATCAACACTCGCTCTGGATTGAGTAAGTGCATCAAGATGCGTATACCTTCAATAACTTCGTTGGCATGTTCCTGCATCAGACGATCATCTGCTGTGATGTACGGTTCACACTCTGCTGCATTGATGATCAACGTTTTTAGATCGTGCCGACTACCTTGTAGTTTTGACGCGGTAGGGAAGCCCGCGCCACCCAGACCGGCAATACCTGCCTGTTGAATACGTTGCAATAAAGTGCTGGTATTGAGGGAAGTGTAATCCGTGGTTTGAATACGTTCACACCATTTATCTTCACCATCTGGATACAGGCGGACACATAATTCTTTCAGTCCGGAAGGGTGAGCAGTGACACAGGGTTCAATTGCCGTGATAGTCCCTGACGTAGATGCATGGACTGGTACGGTACGGCCTGTACCAACCGTCAAAGGCTGGCCTTTCAGTACCTTGTCACCAACTTTAACCAGTAATTCACCTTCTGGGCCTAAATGTTGTTGCAGAGGAATAATTAATTCATCCGGTAGTGGCGCGTGGCGTAATGGGGTACGGCTGGATTGCAGTTTCATTTCTGGTGGATGGATACCACCCTCAAAGTCCCAGATTTTATTTTTATTAAGCAAGTTGAACAGATTAAACATTAGCTTTAACCTCAACAGGCTTAGTAGGAGAAACAAAGATTGGATTAATCGGAATATTTCTGACCGGAATGGAATTCAAATCCCATTTCCAGTTTGATGTAGTAGTAGCGACAGGGATCATTGTGATGCAATCTGTTGGACAAGGTGCGACACACAGATCACAGCCAGTACAGAGATCTTCAACTACAGTGTGTATTGCACGGTTTGCGCCAATAATGGCATCGACCGGACATGCCTGAATGCATTTGGTGCAGCCTATGCAGTTCTCCTCATCAATGAAAGCCACCTTTCTTGCTGGATTCTGTACACTGTCATCGCCATCCAGCGGCTGAGGGTCAACACCCAGCAGTTCTGACATCTTGAGCATTACCTGCTCTCCGCCTGGAGCGCATTTGTTTATCATCTCTCCATTATTGGCAATTGCTTCTGCATACGGGCGACAGCCCGGGTAGCTACATTGCCCACATTGACTCTGAGGCAACAGGTTATCGATTTTCTCAACAATAGGATCTTCTTCTACTTTAAAACGACGGGCAGCAAAACCTAGAATTAAGCCAAAGGTTAACCCCAGCAGGCTCAACACACCGATAGCAATCCATAATGACATCATTAGAATTTCACCAAACCACTAAAGCCCATAAATGCAAGGGACATCAGCCCTGCAGTAATAAGCCCTATCGATGAACCACGAAAAGGGGCAGGAATGTTGGCAACTGCCAGACGTTCACGAATGGCGGCGAACAGTACCATCACAAGGGAAAAACCAACTGCGGCGCTGAAACCATATATGGCTGATTGCAGAAAGTTATGTGATTGATTGACGTTCAGCAACGCGACACCGAGAACTGCGCAGTTAGTTGTGATCAATGGCAAAAAAATCCCCAGTAACCGATAGAGCGTCGGGCTGGTTTTTCGGACGACCAACTCGGTGAATTGGACGACAACGGCGATAACGAGGATAAAACTCAGTGTGCGTAAATAAACTAAATCCAATGGTACAAGAATAAAGGTGTTTATCAGCCAGGAGCTGATGGAGGCGAGGGTCAGAACAAATGTTGTTGCCAGCCCCATGCCAATGGCTGTTTCGAGTTTTTTGGAAACGCCCATAAAAGGACATAAGCCCAAAAATTTTACTAAAACAAAATTATTAACTAACACTGTGCCAATAAACAAAAGAAGGTATTCAGTCATTGCTATACCTGAAAATAATATATTTGAAAGTAAAGTACTGTTTATAGTCAATGAAAATGACAGAGATTGCCCCATCTTGCGATGAAACAAGCGGGGCAATGATAACAATCGATTGTGGGGGATGTTATCGATCTTGTGTGAAAGTCATTTTCACCCGATGGGAACGCTTGATATAAGGAACGAAAACAGCGGCAGCTAATAGCGGCCATAACAGCGAACGAATAGCCATCTCGTCAGAAATGGGGGAAAAGGCGAAGGTTTTTATGGCAATTAGGACAGAGACCATGAGCCAGATAATAAAGATACGCGGGAATCGTTTTGAACGAATAAAAAGCAACTTTAATACCCAGAGAGTAAAACACCACATCATTGCCGTGGTTAATAATGATATATACCACATAGTGGTAAAGTTTCCGTCTACTTGGTGGACAGCTTCGTTTTTGTAGATGAGCGTTATTAAATATAGCAATAGCATTAAACTGGCCGCAATAAGTGTCATAATCAGATAGGCGGCGGGAGCCAATAACCAGCCGTTAATACGGTAATAATCATTGGATTGATACATAAAGAATCTTCACTCCATGATGAGCGTTTTGATATAGGAAAAAGATAGTAACACAGGAACTTTGATTATTTGCTAATTGGTGAAAGGTGGTGATATTTTCTGACCTCTTGAGACCCGTTAGCTGTATTACAAAAATTTTGAGGGGCGGTTATGAGTGATTTTTTAAAGGTTGGCTTAGTAGGGTATGGTTATGCAAGTAAAACGTTCCATGCGCCATTAATTGCAGGTACATCTAATGTTGAATTAGTTGCGATTTCCAGCAGTGATACAGAAAAAGTCAGAAAAGATTGGCCGACTGTTACTGTAGTTTCCTCGCCGGAAGCATTATTCAGTGATCCAGATATTGACCTGATTGTGATCCCAACGCCCAATGATACTCATTATCCATTGGCACAGAAAGCTCTGGCGGCTGGTAAACATGTCGTAGTTGATAAACCTTTCACCATTACAGTGGAAGAAGCTGAAGCACTTAAAAAGCAGGCGGAAGAGGCTAACTTGTTGCTGTCTGTCTTCCATAATCGCCGTTGGGATGCCGGGTTTTTAACAGTTAAGTCATTGATTCAAGAAAATCGATTGGGAAAATTGAAATATTATGAATCCCACTTTGACCGTTACCGTCCGGTGGTTCGTCAGCGCTGGCGGGAAGCTGCAGGAGCTGGTGGAGGAATTTGGTACGATTTGGGGCCTCATTTATTGGATCAGGCGGTTCAACTCTTTGGTAAGCCACATGCTATCACCGTGGATTTAGGTATGATTCGCCCAAATGCTGAGGCGGTGGACTATTTTCATGCTCAGTTGAATTATCCAGATTTGAAAGTTGTATTGCATGCAACAACGGTCGCAGCGGCAGAGTCTCCGATTTATATACTGCATGGTATGGAAGGTAGTTATGTGAAGTATGGCTTGGATACACAAGAAGAGCGTTTGAAAGCAAGGGAAAGACCACCACGGACTGATTGGGGATACGATGTACGCGATGGAAGCGTGACGGTGTCACAAGGAGACGATTTGATAACGCAAATTATTCCGACCCTACCGGGCAATTATGGCGCATATTATGCGGCTATCCGTGATGCTATTGTGGCTGGAAAACCCAACCCTGTGACTGCAAACGAGGCTATTTTGATCATGAAACTGATTGAAGCCGGTGAAAAATCAGCAAAAGAGCAACGCACGATCCTTATCGACTGGGAATGATAGAGCAAGGGGAGCAATATTGATGAGCTGGTGGCAGAAATTAAGAATCGACCCTTTTCTGGTAACACTAATTACAGTGGTGATCATAGCAACGCTTTTCCCCTGTGAAGGAGAATCGAAAAAGTGGTTTCAATATTTGACGACAGCGGCTATTGCACTTCTGTTTTTCATGCATGGAGCCAAGCTGTCCCGTAGTGCGATTCTAGCCGGAATTGGGCACTGGCGGCTGCATCTGGTGATTTTCCTGAGTACCTTTGTTTTGTTCCCGATATTGGGAATGGGGCTGTATTTTATTGTACCGGAATGGCTGTTGCCAACGGTCTATATGGGATTTCTTTATCTTTGCGCTTTGCCTGCTACCGTGCAATCTGCTATCGCCTTTACTTCCGTAGCAAAGGGCAATGTCGCAGCAGCCATATGCAGTGCTTCGGCTTCCAGTTTGTTGGGTGTGTTTATTTCTCCATTATTGGTCGGTTTGTTGATTCAGACTAATGATGGTGGTGGTCATACTGATACGTGGAAAGCGATAAAAGATATTATCCTGCAACTGATGGTGCCATTTATTGCCGGGCACCTATCGCGTCCACTGATTGCCAGTTGGGTGGAAAAACATAAAAAATTGGTCAACACGACTGACCGATCTTCTATTTTGCTGGTGGTGTATGTTGCATTCAGTGAGGCGGTGGTGGAGGGTATCTGGCATAAAATTGATGCTTACTCACTTATGATGATTGGCGTTGTGTGCTGTGTTTTATTGGCAATGGTATTGATGATTAATGTATACAGCTCGCGTTTGTTTGGGTTCAGTAAAGAAGATGAAATTACTATTGTCTTCTGTGGCTCCAAAAAAAGCCTCGCCAATGGTGTGCCGATGGCTAATGTATTGTTTCCGGCTTCAATGGTAGGTGTGATGCTGCTACCGTTGATGATTTTTCATCAGATTCAACTGATGGTTTGTGCAGTACTTGCCCAGCGTTATGCAAGGCGTCCAAAAAAGGCAGATTAACTTTCTGCCTTCTCAATAAAGACTGCTTTTTAGCAGTCTTCTAGCGATTTGCAGCCTTGGCTTTCAGCGCTTGTTTTTCTGCTTCGCTGAGGAATGCAGTTTTCAATCCATTAATCTGTGCTTGTCGGATTTGTTCGGATGATAACCCAGCCGCAGGCGCAGCAACGTTGTATTCGTGGCGAATTTCGATCCCTTCAACTGCTGGGTCATCTGTATTGATTGATGCCAGAATGCCATGCGCAAGGAATTGTTTCAGCGGATGGGCTGACAGGGAATTTACTGTACTGGTTTGCAGGTTCGATGTCAGACAAGATTCAATACCGATGCCGTGTTTTGTCAGGTAATCCATCAATGCGGGATCGGTAATTGCCTTCACACCGTGGCCGATCCGGGTTGCTCCTAAATCACGAATAGCGTGCCAAATACTTTCTGCACCAGCGGCTTCTCCAGCATGTACACTAATGTTCCAACCTGCATCACGTGCTTGGATAAAATGCTGCTCAAACAGATGACCAGGGAAGCCAAGCTCATCACCTGCCAAATCCAGCGCTGTAATGTGTTGTTTATGAGCGAGAAGGCCAGCGAGTTCCTGAGAACAGGCCTTTTCGCCAAACGTTCTGCTTAGAATGCCAATCAAACGTATCTGAACATCAAGTTGCTGACTGGCAGAATGAATACCATCAATTACCGCTTCAACCACACCTTCAACAGGGAGCTGATGTTTCATCGCCATGTAGTAAGGTGAGAAACGCAGTTCTGCATAATCAAGCCCAGCATTGACCGCATCTTCAACGTTTTCAATGGCAACACGGCGGCAGGCATCTAAATCTGCCAGTACCGCTACTCCCCAATCCAGTTTTTGCAGGAAACTGATAAGATTAGGTTCGTTTTCAGTGATCTGGACATGAGGACGCAATGCTTCCAGCTCATAAGCTGGTAACGGGATATTATGCTGACGGGCGAGTTCCAGAATGGTTTCAGGACGAATGTTGCCGTCAAGGTGACGGTGTAAATCGGTCAGGGGAAGCCGTATATCAATCATTTTTTATCCTTATTATCAAACAGATATATACAAAAAAGCCAGTCAACACATTGACTGGCAAGAAAATGAAAGTACTATCGAAGTTTTTGCGATGCTTTTGCTTTGTAGGTTTTTTAACCCTAAGCATGTACTTTCTTATGGTGACTTTCTTCAGGTTTGGGTATCCGTAATAGACAGACCCGTATATATAATCAAACGGGTCTGTCTGCCATCTTAGGAGCCGATTAAGTGATTATCAAGCAAGAATTGATGCAAGTCGGATTTTTTGTTATTCAATTCAACTTTATCATTGGCATAGTGGAGTTTAAGGCCGATCACGTTATTCTCATCGGTGAGGATCTTAAACGAAACACCTTGGCTGGCTATCATCTGTACTTCTTGAGTAGCCTCGGCTTCTGCGGCCTCTTTTGTTTTTCCATCAAGTATTTTGGCTTGAGTGATAGATTCTATCAACATAGGTTTGGGGATCTTAACATCCAAAGATAGTTCTTGAAGGAGGGTACGGATCATTTCTTCCGGTCCCATGAGGATCAGCGAGTCTTTATTTTCTGGTATGTTTTTCAATGCGAGTTTGAAGTTTACCGAGCTTTCGCCTTTACTGTTTTTCCATTTCATCGGCTCAAGGCTGAATTGCGGACTATTATTAAACAGCAGATGTGCGTTTTCGATAACTTTATTAGACACTGAATCGGTAGATAGAGCCTCTGAAGTCAGTGCTTTTGCCGTGGCATCGTTATAAGCTTGACTAAATTTACGGACTGATTGACCATCCAGATTACTCATACCGATAACCAATTGACCTGAGCCAAGATCCATGTTCTTGAGTTTGAGGCCATCAATGCCATAAGAGACATTCAGATTCAGGTTCTTGTCAGTTTCTCCTACCTTAGAAGTTATTTTCATTCCCTTGAGAGAGAAGCTGTCATCACTCGTTGAACTCAAGGTGATTTCATCAATATTATAATTTTGATCGCCAAGATACAGGTCGAATTTACCTTTCTTGTTGTCGCCCTTAAAGCCAATGCCTTTAAGAGTCAGCTCTTCGTGTTTGGAAGGAGAGCTGAAAATCAGCCTATCGCTTTTCACATCAAATTTGAAATTACTTAAATCACGGGCAATTTCAGCATCGATTTTTGCACCTGAAAAAACCAGTTTATTGCCATTTTTCGCTGTGTAATCAACAGGAATAAAGTCAATATCAGTAGAAAGGCTACTGCTATAACCTATTTTGGTTTCCATGGTGAGCAGGGATTTACCTTTGGTAGCTTCAAATAAGGCTTTTGTTGCTTCGCTCTGTTCTAGCTCTGAATGGATAGATGCCATTTTCGGAACCAGATGAAGTTTTTTCAGGTCAGAAATGGGTAACGGGCCATGTCCTATACTGGATTTGAAGATAATTTCTTCATTTGGTTTGATGTCCGTATTTTTCACGCCATCTTTGATTTTGAGGATCAAGCGGACATCAGAACTGAAAACGCCACGTTGAAAGTCTTTCGTTTGCAATTCAATAGCACTTTCAGGAAATGATTTTGCAAGTTGAGTGTTTACAGTCTTAATGATGTTATTCAGGCGGCCTTCAATTTGTTTCCCTGTATACCATGATGCGCCAGTCCATGCTGCACCTAACGCAACAATAACACCTACAGCTACTAACGATTTTTTCATGTGGAAATTCCATCCTTTTTATGCATACAACATTATGGAAGTATGCGTTCTGTCTTTAATGTCGATAATGGTTGTTAATTGTATAGTTTAACTAAAAAATTTTTAATCAATTTTCAATAAAAGAGTCATTAACAACCAATGAAAAGGGTGTAGCCCTATGGGTCTAAACTCACTAATTAGATACTTTAGCAATTTTCCCATTACCATGAACAGTCAAGTTTTTTTCTATAGCAGATAAGAAAACTGATTCACCTGAGAATAATCTCAATTGCTGTTGCTGTTCATCCGAACTGATAATTATTTGACCTTCAAAGCAAAATAGAACCGAAGCAGAATCATTTTTCAGTGTTATTGGCTGTTCTGAAACATCATAAACAGAAAAGTAAAAATCATTGACAGGAACAGGGTAATTCAGAGCATCTTTTTCCTGTTTTGGGAGAGTCAGTAGAGTATCGGCGGGTTTGGAAACAAAATCCAGATTAGCCATTAACTCGGCAACATCAATATGTTTGCTGGTTAAGCCGGCGCGCAGAACATTGTCTGAATTGGCCATGACTTCTAAGGCTACACCTTCGAGATAAGCGTGAGGTGTACGGGCATAGAGAAACATAGCCTGGCCTGGTTTCAGTTCAACTATATTAAGCAGTAGGGGGGTAAATAAACCATTATCATCGGGATAGAAGGCAGTCACTTTTCTGATGGTATCCCAAGGTTCTCCCTCTCGATTGTTCAGCACTGATTTCAAAACGGCGATCGCCAAACGTTTTTGTTCGCCTTGCATAGTCAGCAACTGGGAAAAGAGAAACGATAGATACGATTCAGTCGGGTTCTGGATAAATACCTGAATATCGGGATGTGCGGCAGAAACATGGCCAAGTAATTGAGCAATGTCTGATAAAGGCCGAAAGGCATTCATTGCCTTAAACGGAGTCAGAGCATACACCAATTCAGGCTTATGATTATCATCTTTGTAGTTGCGCTGGGGTGAATTTAAAGGAATACCAGCTGCATTTTCTCTGTCAAATCCTGTTTCTGCCGATGATTTGTCCGGATGTACTTGAATGGAAAGTGGCTGGGCTGCGCATAATACCTTGAACAAGAACGGTAACCGCTGGAATTGTTCAACCACTTTTTCCCCCAGATATTTTTCTGGCTCTTGGGCTATCAGTGCATTCAACGTTATGGTCTCACCTGTTTTGGGATCCGTGACCTGAGAACTGCATTTCGGATGTGCGCCCATCCATAGTTCTGCCATTGGCTGATTATTTGGATTCTTAATACCGTAGATGTCCGTCAGGGCGGTTTTACTTCCCCAGTCATAATGTTGGATCTGGTTGGTCATTTTCAGCATGGCAAGACTCCCTATAATAAAAAAATAAACTTATTTATATGACAACAATACAATAAACACGATCAGGTCGCATTATGGATAATAAATTTATGGCATGATAATAAAATGCCGACTAATTTATCTGCAAATTTTGATCCGGCGTATTCAATTATTCTGTGTGCTAAGGAGATAGTAATGGCAGCCACTCGCATTGAAAAAGACTCAATGGGACCTATTGAAGTACCTGCTGACCAATTATGGGGAGCGCAAACTCAGCGCTCACTGGAGCATTTCCGCATTTCTCAGGAAAAAATGCCTGTTGCGCTGATTCATGCTCTTGCATTGACTAAACAGGCTGCGGCCAGTGTCAATATGGATCTGGGCCTTTTGCCTAAAGAACGTAGTGATGCAATTATTGCTGCGGCGAAAGAGGTATTGGAAGGCAAACACCCAACAGAGTTCCCTCTTGCTATCTGGCAGACTGGTTCGGGAACTCAAAGCAACATGAATATGAATGAAGTGTTGGCGAACCGTGGTAGTGAGATCCTTGGCGGTCAGAGGGGTAATGAACGTCTGATTCATCCCAATGATGATGTTAACAAAAGCCAAAGTTCCAATGACGTTTTTCCAACAGCCATGCATGTTGCAGCAGTTATTGGATTGAGTGAGCAGCTATTGCCTGAGTTGAAAGCATTACAAAAAACACTGGCAGATAAAGCGGCAGCATTTAAAGATATCGTAAAAATTGGTCGTACTCACCTGCAAGATGCGACTCCTCTGACTCTGGGTCAGGAAATATCTGGTTGGGCGGCAATGCTGACTCATAACCTGAAACATATTGAAGATAGCATTCCTCACGTATGTGAATTGGCATTGGGCGGTACAGCGGTAGGAACTGGCCTGAATACGCACCCTGAATATGCCGTTCGCGTTGCGAAGAAAATCGCTGAATTATCTGGCCAACCTTTCGTTACTTCCCCAAATAAATTTGAAGCACTGGCAACTTGTGATGCATTAGTTCATTCACATGGATCATTGAAAGGTCTGGCTGCATCTCTGATGAAAATTGCTAATGATGTTCGCTGGTTAGCTTCTGGTCCTCGTTGTGGTATTGGTGAAATTTCCATTCCTGAAAATGAGCCAGGTAGCTCAATTATGCCGGGTAAAGTGAATCCGACTCAGTGCGAAGCCATGACGATGCTGTGTGCACAAGTGATGGGTAACGATGTGGCAATTAACATTGGCGGAGCATCTGGTAACTTTGAGCTGAACGTATTCCGTCCGATGGTGATCGATAACTTCCTGCAATCAATTCGCTTGTTAGCGGATGGTATGCGTAGTTTCAATGAGCATTGTGCTGTTGGTATTGAACCTAACCGTGATCGTATTACTCAATTGCTGAACGAATCTCTGATGCTGGTAACGGCTTTGAATACCCATATTGGTTATGATAAGGCCGCAGAGATTGCTAAAAAAGCACATAAAGATGGTCTGACGCTGAAGCAGTCAGCGATGCAACTGGGTTATTTGACCGATGCTGAATTTGACGCATGGGTTCGTCCAGAAGATATGGTTGGTAGCATGAAGTAATTCTGACTATCCAGTGACAAAATTAAGTCATTGACGATATAAACCGGAGGAGAAATCCCCCGGTTTTTTGCTTTATATTTCCCGATAAAGATGTAAGCGTGGGATAACTAATTCAAGTGGTTTGGCTTTGGGTTTATATCGGTGCTTGATGGCATTGGCATTATAATTTGATAATGTACCTATCTTCGGTTTTATTTCGCAATCGTCTGTATAAAAAGAAATAATTGGCAATGGACAGGCATATTGCACCTGTTTTTGTAGTTCTGAATACCAAACACGGGTAATGGGCTGAACTTTGACAGGCCTTTTTATTTTCAATATCGTATCATCAGGTAATTTCTTAATATCCGTAATTTCTAATGCAAC
This sequence comes from Xenorhabdus bovienii, assembly GCF_024721015.1. GTDB lineage: Bacteria > Pseudomonadota > Gammaproteobacteria > Enterobacterales > Enterobacteriaceae > Xenorhabdus > Xenorhabdus bovienii. The sequence goes on along the minus strand of NZ_JANAIF010000016.1, from coordinate 10,700 downwards.
CAATGCAGCCCATTGATCGCTAGAGTAGGGAGGAACCGCTCGTCCAGAATTATAACTTTTTTCCAACTGTTCAAGAACTTGTTGTTTGGTGACTTTATTAATGATGTTTTTATTCGCCCAACCAAAATTGATAGAGTCTGGATTCACGAGGGGAGTAATAGTGCGGTAAGCATTCAGGGTAATTAAACCGCGTAGATGATCATGGACAAATTCAAATCTTTGTTCTTTGCTGACGCCTGACTCTTTGGTTACGATATTTTCCAGTTCGGCCTTAAGCTGGTTAACTTCATTGATAACGTTCATCGCTGTTTTATATTGCTGGTGGCTAACAGCAAAACATAACGCACCAGGTAACCGACTTGCAGCTTTGCTGCTGATATTGGGGTGGTTATGGTGTATGAATAGCTTTTGGTAGAAATGTAGCCCTAAGTTGAGAGCGTCATTTCCCTGTAATGGGTTGACCGCAATTTCAGTAATCTGCTCATGTTCTTCGCCTTTTTCAATTTGAGGCAATTCAAACACCCGCGCATCAATGAGCGGGTAGTTCATCAATAATCCAACTAGTTCAGCCAATTTTTCTTCCTGTTTTTTGAAGCTGGACGTAAGTGATTCTATTGAAAAGTATTTATTCATAAGGACTCTCAGCGATAAATGATGTGGCTTTTTCATTTATATTTAGTTACAACATACTAATTAGTATAACCACAAATGGAGTAAATCCTCAACAAAATACAAAAAAAAGCCCAATAAGCAACAAAAAGAAAAACGTCTGTTGCGAAACATTTCACTATTGTGATAAAAATCAAAAAAGGAATTACTGATTATCTAACAAGTTTCAATAAGTATTTATGTAATAAGTATAAGAAAAATTGTTCACTTTATATCGTTGATAGAGTGGGGCCAAACACAGCACCAAGGTTGTTTAAGATGAAAAAATTAGTCAAGCCAGTGAATTCCTTTGAAAAGGTGGTTGATACATTATTACCGTATTCTGAATTAATTGCTTCTGATTTATCGACACAAGGTAAATTGCTTAAAGTTGAAAATGAATTCGCTAAATTTTTTTTATTGCAGCAAGGGTATGTAAATATACGAAGAATAGATGACGGTTTAATCATTGCAACGGTTTTTTCACCTTATATTATAGGATTATCTTTCTATTCTGGCTCTGATGTCTATTATTCCATTGAACTTGGCCCTCATTGCAGACTATATCAACTCCCTCGTATTAATGCTTTGAATGCTATAAAAAAACATGATCTTTATAGAGAATGGATGAGGATAATTTCATACAAGATGGCTTTTTTATATGCAAGAGATGTCAGTATTTTTCGTCCTGGAGCCAAAGAAGTTGTGTGCAGTCTATTATCCCGACTTATAACTCTACCTGCTGAATTTCATGAAAACACATCTGTTATCAAATATATAGAACAAAGATGTACGCTTTCACGCAGCTGTATACAACGTGTATTATCGTCGTTGAAAAGAGAAAATTATATTGAAATGATTGATGGGCATTTAGTAAAAATTAATTCATTGCCGATTCATTCTTATTATTAAAGTGAAAGGGTGAAAAACAAACAATTTAATGATATTAAACTTTATCTGGTAAAAATTGCCGGAATATATTTATGGATACCGGCGGTTTTATTTTATCATTTTTCAAATTTGTTGAGTTTTAAACCTAAATACAGTGCGATTATTGTTAATAATGACATAAATATGGCTACACCATTCCATTGAAAATTCAGCCAAAATATGCCACCTAATGTTCCAGCAACGCTAGAGCCTGCGTAATAGCAGAATAAATAAAGGGATGAGGCTTGCGCTTTGGCTCGTTTAGCTCGACATCCGACCCATCCACTAGCAACCGAATGAGCAGCGAAAAATCCCGTAGTTAGTACCATCATGCCAAGCATAATTGCCCAGATGGAAGAACATATTGTAATGAAACCGCCAATCAACATCATGCTGATCGCAACCAGCAGCACCTTTCCATGCCCATGTTTATTTGTCAAAGCACCGGCTTTTGTCGCACTGTAAGTTCCAGTTAAGTAGACTATCGACAATAATCCAATAATAGTTTGGTTGAAATGGTAAGGTGCACCCAATAGCCGATAACCAATATAGTTAAACATAGTGACAAAACAGCCCATTAATAAGAAGGCTTCAGCAAACAATAAAGGTAGGCCTTGGTCACGAAAATGCAGTTTCAGGTTGATAAACAAGGTATTGGGTTTTAATGAACTTGATCTAAAATTTTTAGAGGGTGGTAACATTTTCCAAAATGCGATAGCTGCAATTAGTGCAAATGAACCCAGTAAAATGACAGCAAACCGCCAAGGAAAATGATCCGCAATCATACCTGTAATCAAACGCCCACTCATTCCTCCCAATGAATTTCCACTGACGTAAAGCCCGATAGACAACGCAACATAACTGGGATGGATTTCTTCGCTTAAATAGGTCATTGCAACAGCGGCAACACCACTTAATGACAACCCAATCAGTGCGCGGACAACCAAAAGCCCGTTCCAGCTCGTTACTATTGTACTTAAGAGTGTAAAAATGGCAGCAGCAGCCAGTGATATTACCATGACATTTTTACGACCAAGAGCATCTGATAAAGGACCTGTTATCAATAAACCAAGAGATAACATACCGGTGGATAGAGATAGTGCCAAGCTGCTGCTTGCTGGGGAGACATTAAATTCCTCTGATAAGATGGGTAATATAGGCTGAACAAAGTAAAGTAACGCAAAAGTTGCTAATCCTACAGCAAAGAAAGATAGGGTAACTCGAAGATATACGGCATCATCTCGTTGAATATAGCGCTGTTCATTTTCATGTCGTCGATTGATTTCAACATCACTTTCAACGTCAGGAACTGCTGATTCTTCACCGACGCTTGGGGCTGTATTCACGTTACTTCCTTAATTTATGTAAAAAAATGCTAGCGACTTGATTTTGATCAAGAATAGGAACTCATGAATATTTTGTCTAATTAAAGCCGCCAGAATGCAGCAGGGTGAACTGGGAGAGATATCCATCGGTTTTACATCCACCACACCTTTCATGCGTAAGGTCACTCTCAGTTTACGTCAATTCCGTGAACGTTATCCTGACGTGGCCATTCATATGCATCAAATGAACACCAAGCAGCAAATAGCACCTTTGCAGACAGGTAGAATTGATATCGGGGTCATGCGTAATACGTTATTGCCTGATAACTTAGAGCATCGATTACTTTTCCGCGAACGCTTTATGCTAGCGGTATATGATGGGCATCCCCTGCTGAATTATGCTAACGAAGGTATCAGCTTGGAAATGTTATCTGGCTATCCACTCGTATTTTTTGAGCGTGATGTAGGAACAGCCTTGTATGATGAAATTATCTCTCTGCTGGCTAATGCAGGAGTCACCCCTATGATTTCACAGGAAGCGGGGGAAGCGATGACAATACTTGGATTAGTCGCTGCGGGGTTAGGGATCAGTATAATAACGGAATCATTTACTCGGATGAAAATCGATGGTGTTCAATATCTCCATTTAGCAAATGCTCCTGCCTGCTCCGAAGTCTGGTTAGTCAATCACAAGAATCGACAGAATATCGCGGCAGTAGACCGATTAACCAATCTCTTAATTTCAAATATTGTTGATGAAAGTTGTTAATTACACGTAATAATCACGAGAAGTTCGTGTGAACGATCACATTTCTACTGTAAACGGATATCTTCTAATTTAAACAAGGACATAATCGTTACTCATTATTTAGAGGCACAAATTAAATAACGGGAGGCGAAGTGAGTGTTGATATTCAGCCAAGTCACGTTGACCAGATTAAACAGACCAATATCGGTCTGGTTTATCGGTTAATTGATCAATATGGTCCAATCTCACGTATCGCACTTTCCAAAAAATCTCAACTGGCTCCCGCAAGTATTACAAAGATTACACGGGAACTGATTGATGCTCATCTGGTGAAAGAAGCCGAATTTCCCGATCTGAGTTTTCGAGGGCGTCCCGCTGTAGGGTTGAAAATCGATAGTAAAGGGTGGCAATTCCTATGCATACGCATTAACAAAGAAAGTGTTGTCTTTGGTCTTCGTGATTTAAGCAATAACTTGAGGGTTGAAGAAGAGCTACCGTTCTCATTTTCCCTTAATCAATCTTTTCTGGATTGTATCGTTGATGAAATTGATGATTTCTTCTTTCGGCATCAATCTTGTCTTGAACGCCTGACGGCCATTAGTATTACCACCAATGCGATTATTCACAGTTCGCCGTATTATGATATTCAAGATATCCCACTTGGCACATTCTTGCATCAGCGTACTGGGTTACCGACGTTTCTGCAACACGGCATCACAGCATGGACAATCGCGGAATCTTTATATGGCGCGGGGGAAAACTGTCAGAACCTTATCCAGATCGTCATTGACGATAATGTAGGAGCAGGGGTTATGACAGCGGGACAGATGCTTCATGCTGGAAACCATAGCGTTGTGGAAATAGGACATACTCAAGTCGATCCTGATGGTGAACATTGTTATTGTGGTAATACAGGTTGTCTGGAAACCGTTGTCGGAATAAAAAACATCTTGGTGAAAGCTCATCGCCTGGCAGAAAGCCATCCTGACTCGCTACTTTATTCAATATCACCACTGACAATTGATTCACTTTGTCAGGCTGCGAATCAAGGCGATCTTCTGGCAACAAACATCATCCATGATGTCGGAGAACGAATCGGGCGCATCATGGCAATTATGGTTAATATATTTAACCCAGAGAAAATCTTGATCGGTTCCCCACTGAACGGCGCACAGAACATTCTCTATCCTGCCATTCAACAGCAGATAGCCCAACTTTCTCTCCCTGGCTATAGCCAACAGGTTAATATTGTTGCCACCCGATTTGACAATACCGGGACACTGCCAGCGGCATCATTGATTAAACAATCTCTATATAGTGGTGAGTTGCTGATCGAACTCATGCAAGGATAGAGCACATCAGGCAAAACATTGCGCTAACGCAATCCCTATCTCAAACACATCCCCTAAACTTTAAGCCTGCTCGCTATAAAGAGTAACCAGTCTATCTGTCATTATGGAAAAATGAATTTATGTTAACGCGCTTATTTGTTACAGGCACGGATACCAACATCGGTAAAACAGTTGTTACCCGTGCATTACTGCAAATCTTTAATCGTGAAGGAACAACCGCAGTGGGATATAAACCCATCGCGACAGAGAAACGAGAAACACCGGAGGGAATACGTAATCATGATGCCTTAGTCATACATAAATCTTCACCGGTTCAAGTCACTTATGAAGAGATTAATCCTATTATTTGGGAAAGCAATTATGAAGAAGGGAACCAGATTAACTTTGTTCAAATGACAAAAAGCCTGAAAAATTTAAGCCAAAAAGCCGATCGTGTGATTATCGAAGGTAATGGTGGCTGGCGTATCTTGCTACAAGATGACTCATTCTACTCAGACTGGGTGGTGCAAGAAAAGCTGCCTGTTATTTTAGTGGTAGGGATTCAGGCGGGATGCGTCAGTCATGCCATCCTGACCGCTCAATCCATTATCAATGATGGTGTACCACTGATTGGCTGGATAGCTAACCGCATTAACCCTGGGCTGGCGCACTATGCCAAAACGCTGGATAGGTTACGGTATCATATACCGGCACCACAACTTGGCGAAATTCCTTATCTTTTAAGGCCAGAAGAAAGAGATTTATCTTGCTATTTGGATATTTCAGCAATATCCAAGTTTGATAACTAATCATTAGAAAAGGGGAGCTAAACGTGCTCCCCAGTTTAATTTTAATAAGTTCTCATTTTTGAGCTTCTTTTGCATCGCTAGTAGCGTGAGAACCTGTAGTGTGGGAAAGACGGATATAGACAATTTTCTGTTTTCCATAATCACAGCTACCGACAACTTTCCCAGTGCCTTCTACAACTTGATCATTAGGGACAACTTCAAGCCTGAAATCTTCTTTAGAGACATGATTATCAATGATCTTTTGAGAAATTATTTCTTTCAGGCTTTCACATGTTGTCTTTTGTGAGGCTTGTACTGCAAAGGGAGCAAGCGCAAAAAACAAGGCACCAGTCAGTAGGATCTTTTTCACCATCATCTCCTTATTTATTGATGTCGGTGTTTGGTCTATCAGGGTTTGATCGGAAGACCTGTATTGAGATCCAGACAACGTTTTGTATTGGGTTCCCAATAAGCATTCACGTTGGTGCTTTTCAAACAGGCATCTCGATTATCAACGTCCACCTCATACTTATCAAACTGTTTTTCTTCACGTTTGTTAATTTTTTTGCGAAGGCTTCCCTGTTCATTCCATTCTTCTTTTTGTTGACGAGCCATTTCTTTGCTCATCGAATTCTCACCACCCCCATTGATGGTTACGCAAGTACTACTCGATGTACAAGGCGCAGAAAATGCTGGAGTTTGCCACAATAATGGCAACAACAGAACAATCGTAGAAACAGTCTTAGCTATCAAAGAATTATGGACATTCATATTTAAACCTCTTTCACAAAACTATCAATTGAAGTTACCCCAGAATAATAGTGTATTTTGAACACAATTTGTATTTGGGGTAAAAATAACACTTATAAAGTTAACAGTTCATCAAAAGACAATTACGGATTTCTATGCACACTTAAGCCTGCAAATGACTGGCAAACTGGCATCATTTCCAATGTATTGATATTGACGCGAGAAGGCAGGGTCGCAACCCAAAACACGGCCTCTGCGATATCATCAGGAGTGAGAGCCTCAGCACCGTCGTAAGTTTTGTTGACTTTTTCATCATTACCTTTAAAGCGTACTTGAGAAAACTCTGTTCCGCCAACAAGCCCAGGTTCAATATCTGTCACTCTAATATTCTTGCCTTGTAAATCAGCCCGTAATCCTAAGCTGAACTGCTTAACAAATGCTTTAGTCGCACCGTATACATTACCGCCGGCATATGGCCAGTTTGCTGCCGTGGAACCAATATTGATAACGTGCCCATGATTGATTTGTACCATATTAGGCAGCAGGGCGCGTGTCATGTTCACCAACCCTTTCGTATTGGTATCAATCATTGTTTCCCAATCATCTGGGTTTGCTTGATGGGCAGGTTCTAGCCCTAATGCTAACCCAGCATTATTAACTAACACATCAACATTTAGAAGTGCATCAGGCAGTTCCTGTACAACTTTCTCTATTGCGTTACGATCTCTCACATCAAGTTGAATGGGGTGAAAGCTTTCGCCTAATTCGGCTTTTAACCTGTCCAATCGTTCCTTCCTGCGCCCCGTAGCAATGACTACGGAACCATGTTTAATGAATTTCCGCACAATAGCTTCACCAAAACCGGAAGTTGCCCCTGTCACAAAAACAATCATAGTCATCCTCTTCGTTACCAATTGTTATCATTAATTTCATATCAGTAGAAAAAGTTCTTTATCATTAGTCAAGAATGAATTCTTTATCCACTATTAACATTGTGTTTTTTAAGTGTTATTTTTTACTCATTAATATAAGTGTCAGATTAACAATGACAAAAATCCTGAAACTCTGCAACTATAGAGGAATCCCTATCATGCCATTGAAACTACCGCCAGTTGTTACCCGTTTTATTGATGGCTCTCTACTGATCCGTGACGATATCGGTGAATCCCCCTGTGAGGTCTATTCTTTTAATCGGGGAAACGATCGTTTTTTTGTCAAAGTTTCTCCTGCAATCTATGCTCCCACAACTTTCAGTGTGTTACGAGAGGCTCGAATTCTGAAATGGCTGGATGAACGATTAAATGTTCCTGAAGTAGTGGTGGTTGCGCAAAACGAAGATTGTGAATGCATGATAACGCGTTGTATTCCAGGAAAACCATTATACGCTTTAATTGATGCACAACGGTCGGTGACCGAGTTATTCAGTGAGGCGTTACGGCAAGTGCAGACGGTTCCCATCAGCGAGTGTCCTTTTGATGCAAGTATTTCCTTTCGTTTACAGGAGCTAGAGTATCTGTTAGTAAACAATTTGACTGCAGATGATTATGATCTAAAACGATGGCCAAAATTAATCTTGCCGGAAGATGTGTTAGAGCACTTACATACGACCAAACCTACTGAAGAACTCGTATTCACTCACGGTGATCTTGGTGATAGTAATATATTTGTCGATAGTCACGATGAGCTATATTTCATTGATTTTGGTCGTGGAGGATTCGCTGATCGCTGGATGGATATTGCTTTCATCCACCGTAACTTACGTGAAGAAGTTTCGGACACAGTGGCAACTGATTTTATTACTTCACTAAAACAACCTGATAATCCCACTAAACGGGAGTATTACGAACTGTTAGATGAACTGTTCTAATTAAACCGTCAGACCTTCAGATAATCTATTTAATATACCCTGAATGATTTTTAGTCAATTAGCTTCGTTAATAAAACGGGTAGAAGCTAGCTAGTAAACTGTCATCGTAAGTATCTCTTACGATAAAAGAAACTTCGTATGGGCTAAAAAAGAGAAGGGCGAATTATACAAAACTGATGGAATATTTAGTAGCAACGAATAAAAAATGAAAATGAATATAAGTTCATAATTGATTACTATGATTCCAGAAAATAGTGGAAGGTATCACTGACGATGAAAATAAATTTAGAAAAACTTTGTTCTCCAGCCATCTGGGCAGAAGACCCTGTTTGGCTCCCAAGTGAAAATGCCATTATTTTCAGTGACGTGAAAGGAAATCAGATGTTCCGCTGGTCAGAAGGAGATAATGTCAGTTTATGGCGGCAAAATTCTAACTATGTCAATGGGAATGCGCTGGACAATGAAGAAAGGGTGGTTAGTTGCGAGCATGGTAGGCGGGGAATTTCTCGGACAGAAAAAGATGGCAGCGTCATCATGCTGGTTGACAAAATAGATGGCAAAAGATTCAATTCCCCCAATGATGTCGTTGTGCGTTCTGACGGAACGATTTGGTTTACCGATCCCCCTTATGGAATTATTAGTGATGAGGAGGGGTATAAATCAGAAAGCCAGATTATTGGATGCTATGTATATTGTTACGCTCCAAATGATAACAAAATCTCCATTGCAACCAGTGATGTTCAACGCCCAAATGGGCTGGCATTTTCTCCAGATGAAAAATGGTTATACGTTGCAGACATGTCTATTGCTGATTTCCCTTTGCATGGAAGACATGAGCTTCGTATCTATCCAGTACAAGGTAAAACCTTAGGAGCAGGCAAACATTTTGTTACTGTATCTCCTAGATTTCCAGATGGCTTTTGTGTTGATAAATTCGGCAATATCTATTGCAGTTGTTTAGATGGAATTTTAATTTTTAATAAATTTGGCAAGAAAATACATAAAATTGCAGTGCCTGAACGAACATCCAATTGTACTTTTGGCGGCATTAATGGTGACCAGTTGTATATTACGGCAACAACATCATTATATCGAGCCTCGTTTCGTTGGTAATAACCAAGATAACCAAGTAAACTTAATACTTGTACGACTAACCGATTTTTACCAGATCAGCTTCGCCGTAAATTTTCTGCTGTCGCTCATCATGTTTTTCTTCGTTAAGTGAATTAGGATCCCCTAACTACACTGTCAAGGCTAAGTAGAGATGTCCGCCTCTCAGCAAAGTTGAAATGTCCACAAACATCCTTTATATATTTAGGATGTCGTGGATTATTTAACGCTTTCTCTTAATGCAGGTTGATAAGGAGTAATAATGTCAAGAGTAATTACTATTGAGCCATATAATTCACATTGGGTGAATGCATATAATGATGAAATGGTTAATCTTAAAGATGCTTTTCCGGAGGAGATATTATTTGTGCATCATATTGGAAGTACCTCAGTACCTGGGCTAGCAGCCAAGCCAATTTGGGAATAGCTCAGAAATCTATTGTCAGCTAAAAAGCGAATTCATTCTCTTACATGAAAAGCTGGCTTTAAAGGAACTATCCCCCAATGAGAATCAATGAAAGTGCCACATTATCCTTAAGATCCACAGCCAAATATTTCTTCTGAGCGAGCTTGAAGTGTGGTTAATTAGAGTAGGGAAGAATAACACCGTTTAATCGGAGTTCTTTTCGACCATCAGGATAGTGCCAAACATCAATGTATTTTCCGATTGCTTTACGACTGATTTCACTATCTTCAATTAAGAAGTGTTAAGTGAGCGCGTTCTACACGACCTTTAGCTGAACTGGTCTCTGCGCATATTGTTTGAATGTTTAATTCATACATGGCTCGCCCAAATTGAGTGTAACCATCACCTTTAGTCGCATTTTTATTGTTGACCTGAAAAACACTGGCTTTATCACTATACAAAGAAAGTGGTTTGATGCCAATGCTTTTGCTGAAGATTTTATGGATGATTACAACCGCCGTTTTGCCAAAGTTCCTCAACATGATACCGTATTTTTCCAAATATCCTCGTGTCGCTTCAAAGTAGGTAAACGTCTATTCCGATTTGACAAACCGTAATTGCATTAAGCGACTAGTTGCGTCATCTTAACTTAGCCCAGAGCGGACATTACAACCTTAGTTCGCACAATCTCGAACCGCGTTATGTTTAATTGCTAGGCTGCTAAATAAGAATTCAAAATAGTAGATCACTTGAGGGAACTCAGTCCGATTTTTACGATCTGATCAATGGCGAAAATC
>NZ_JANAIF010000169.1 GCF_024721015.1 Xenorhabdus bovienii | reverse complement strand
CGTGCATGCTCGCTTAAGTGATTAGGCGCTAAATGAGCATATCGCCTTACCATTTCAATTGACTCCCATCCCCCCATTTCTTGCAGTGCTGATAATGGAACACCGGATTGAACCAGCCAGCTAGCCCAAGTATGCCTCAGATCATGGAATCGGAAATCTTCTATTCCGGCTCGCTTTAATGCGGAATTCCATGCTGTGTTATCATCAACACGCATCTTTCTGATATTAGGCATTACCATTCCATCGGGATTAGTTGATGGTTTAGTATGGACGAACACCCACTTATTATGATTTCCTATCTGGGCACGTAACACCCTGCAAGCAGTTTCGTTTAGGGCTACCCCTATAGCCCTAGCCGATTTGCTTTGGTCTGGGTGTATCCATGCTACTTGCCTCTGCATATTAATTTGAGACCATTCAAGATTGATAATATTTGAGCGCCTTAATCCTGTTGCCAGTGCAAATTTGACGATTGACTGTAAAGGTTCGGGGCATTCATCAACTAATCTTTGGGCTTCATGAGACTCTAACCATCTGACACGTTTATCTCTGACGGCTGGAACCTTGATCGCGGGTGCTTTCTCTAACCATTTCCAATCCCGTTCAGCCACCCTTAGCAGAGACTTCATCAATGATAAGTGCTTTGCCTTGGTTGCTACCGAGACGGGAACTTCTGTATATGCAGGGACTTCTTTTCCTTTTTTCTGGGCGGCTTTAACTCGACTTTCCCAGCGCTGCTTAGATTTGCGGTTTCTCATCTTGCTGATTGCCGTATAAATTCTGGCTTCGGTGATATCCTTTAGTCTTACTCCTTCGAAGTATTCCAACCAGAACGCCATACGGCCTTTATCATCATCCAGTGATTTCTTATCAGCTTTTTCCTCGATCCATCTCAAGCACGCCTCATCAAAGGTTACATCAGGGAAATCACCCAACCTTTCTATGCGCCATAACTCGGCCTTTCTTCGGTCGTGCAACTCCTGAGCTTGCTTTTTGTCCGTTGTCCCAAGAGACTCCTTAATTCTTTTGCCGCTTGGCGTCGTGTAGTTCCCATACCACGTATTTCCTCTACGGAAGATTGACATTGTTTATCTCCTTTCTCTGTCGCATCTACCGCGCTCACAATCACAGTTTGGATCGGATTGTTGATTGCTGCAATACATGCGGCGCGTGTAAATAAATAAGGTGAGTTTGGCTTGGTGGGGTTCTTCTTGGTGTAGGCTATTTTACCTATCTGACACCATAGGGATAATGTGTCCACATCAATCCCTATGAGCGCTGCCGCTTTCTTTCTGGATAAAGTTATGCTTTCTGTCTCATTATTATCAGTGATGAGCCTCATTGCTTCATCTCCTTATCAATCATATCTACGTAGTATCGCAGCCACATCACAGGCAAGAATTTGCTCTTTTGATGTGGCGACATAGCGGTTTCAAATCGGGGTAGGTACTGAGTGAGTATTGTTGCGGTTTGCTGGTCGGTGCGTTTCTTGATTTTGAATAATTCGCTTCGGCACTCCCTTGCCACCTGTCGTCTTCCGTTCTCGAATTCGTTAGTCATGGGTGATGGTGACGGTGAAGTCGCTCATAATCCTCCCCGCACTCCCGACTACAGAATGCACCGTGTGTTGCTGGCTCAGTCTCACACCATCGGCACATTCCGTTGATGCTGGTTAATGGTGGTTTCCGGTTCTGGAGCGCATGGGATACCGTCAACTCAACGGTATCGTTAGCTGTGTCGATAATATCCATGAGGGTTCTCCTTTAATAAACAGTGATATATTGACCACAATCGTTGCAGCAATATTCGTTAATATGACGTCCATCCTCCCCCCAATCATTAGAGCCACATCTACAACGCAGAATGCGTATGCATTTCTCAGGAATGGTTATTGGAGCAAATTTCTCAACTGACATCTCATTATCAAAATGATAGCCATTGATTTTTATTTTATTGGTATTTCCGCTTCTTGTTACATAACAAAAATATATGTCGCTAGTGGTTTTCATTACAGTTGATTGGCGTGCATCTGAATTAGTCATAACATCATTGTTCATTTTTGCTATCCCCTAATTCGTCACGGGAGCATGATTCAAAAACAACTCTGGCTATTTCAATGCAAAAAGGGCAATCCACCCGTCCGGTTTTTAATTTCCCATCCGGAATGTATTCATGAGAAATGCCACACAAGGTAACGTAATCGCTGTTTTGAGAATTTGGCAGGTGATTATATTTAATGCCGAATGCACCCCCATAAATTATTTTAGCCATTATTATCACCTGATTTAATTTTCTTAACTGGATAATTGCATCCAATCATTTGATGAAGTACCCACGGAGCAAAA
>NZ_JANAIF010000168.1 GCF_024721015.1 Xenorhabdus bovienii | reverse complement strand
TTAGTGGACGCGGTAAGTCAGTGTATTGTATTACCGACTATAACAAAAGTGCAGATAATTTCATTGATTAACTTAATTACCAAATCATTATAATTTAGATGCCTCCTTCATAAAAAAAGAAAGAAAGAATAAGAACATTTATAATAATAACATTGATAATAAGGATATTTTTACAAGAAAATAATCCTGGTAATTAATTACATTCTAGAAATTTAATTTAAAATTGTTTTTTTATTGATCCACATATTGACTGTATAAAAAACCAGTGCAATGATAAGCTAGATATTCATCATAAAATATGAATATCAACATATTAATTACATCGATAGCAGTCGAAAAATATTCGACAAAAAATAAATCATCTCGAGAAACCAATATGCAAACAGTAATCCTAAATGAAAAAATTCAAATTTTCCGTCAACTCCATGAGGAAGGTCGCCTAATATTAGCCAATTCTTGGGACGTCATGAGTAGCCGTTTAGCTGAACAAAGTGGTGCCAAAGCGATAGCCACAACCAGTTCTGGGATATCTTGGAGCTTGGGGTACCCTGATAATCAATTAGCCGATCGGAAACTGGTGATGAAAGCGCTAGGTTTAATTACAGGCTGCACCAACCTTCCAGTTTCTGCTGACATTGAAGATGGTCTGCTGGGCATTGATGAAAATATGGATCATCTTGTACAAGACTTATATTCTGTCGAATGTGTCGGTATTAATATCAAAGATGCTCAAAATGGTAAGTCAATGTCTATAGAGGATGGTGCCGAACGCATAGCTGCTGTACGTACTTCCGCGAATAAATTGAATTACAATTTGTTTATCAATGCGCGTATTGATTCATGGCTTCGTGGTGAAAATACCGAACCAGCTCACTTGATTTCCCGTGCTAATGCTTACCTTGCCGCTGGCGCAGATTGTATCTTTATCCCCGGTCTAACCGATTTAGCTATATGCCAAACGATCAGTACTCATATTAACGGACCGTTAAATGTAATGGCACACTCTGGTGCTCCCAGTGCAGAAGAATTTTTTGCGGCTGGAGTGAAAAGGATCTCTGGCGGTTCTTTCTTTGCTGAACAGGCCTATGGCATCACTTTGTCAAGTATGGAGAATTTTGTACGAAATGGTATGCTACAGCCAAATGATAAGGCGAAACTGAACTATATGGCGCTAAATGCTCTATTGGCTCAGAAAGAATAATCAATACGTTGCAGGAAATATGGCGTTCTATCCTGCAACATTAAACAACAATCTAAAACACTTAGAATATAGTTTCTTATATTACAATTTAAGTATGAAATTAAAATACCAATTTTACTCTAAAAATAACTAACTCAGAAAACAGTACAATATTAAAAAATTTCAATTAGATAAAAATAAAATAAATTCCTCTTGAAAATTCACACAGCTTAGAAACATAATCTGTTTTCAAAGAGGTCATCTTTTCACAAAAGACGGACTTTCGAGGGTTAGGTATTTTATACCTGAGTGTATGTCTTAAACATCAGATAATGGCATCTGGTATGAGTCAAACGTTAACTTCTCAATCTAATTTACAAGATAATCCCTGTATAAGCTGTGGTGCTTGCTGTGCATATTTTCGTGTTTCATTTTACTGGGCAGAAGCCGAAGATGGCGGAGGTACTGTTCCTGTCTCTATGACCGAAAAATTAAACGCTTTCATGAGTTGTATGAAAGGCACAAATGAACCTAATCCCCGCTGTATAAATTTACGTGGTGAAATTGGTCAATCAGTCTCTTGTGCCATTTATGATAAAAGACCTTCTCCTTGTAGAGAATTTACTCAAGCTTGGGAAACTGACGATTACAATGAAGCCTGTGATCGTGCCAGAGCCGCTCATGGCCTTCCGCCACTGCCAAAATCGTAGGCCTAATTCATTTTTCCATTACCTGTCATAACTTATAATGACAAATAAAATAGATCATTTAACAACCTGAAAAAAGTATCGCCATTGCCAGAAATCCTTATTCTAAACTTCTGCTGGATATCTAAGGCTTTTTTGATAACAGAAAAGACAACTGATTCATTAATATTGTTATGGATAAATATTACTATGAGGAAGTATTACGATGAGAAGAGTTAAGACATTTAGATGAAGTGGTGGGCGATACCAGATTCGAACTGATGACCCCCTCCTTGTAAGGGAGATGCTCTACCAACTGAGCTAATCGCCCACTTCATGGTGGGTCGTGCAGGATTCGAACCTGCGACCAATTGATTAAAAGTCAACTGCTCTACCAACTGAGCTAACGACCCGACTAGGTAATTCTGATTTTATATCTAAATGGTGGGTCGTGCAGGATTCGAACCTGCGACCAATTGATTAAAAGTCAACTGCTCTACCGACTGAGCTAACGAC
>NZ_JANAIF010000167.1 GCF_024721015.1 Xenorhabdus bovienii | reverse complement strand
ATTAGTGGACGCGGTAAGTCAGTGTATTGTATTACCGACTATAACAAAAGTGCAGATAATTTCATTGATTAACTTACTTAGCTGGACTTACTGTTTATATTTAATTATGAAGATATATAAACACAGAGGCAGTTATTATGGAAAAATATCTGGCGATTATATTATTTTTTCTGGTTATGGTTGTATTAAATTTAAAGTCGAATATCATTTATTTTATTATCAATAATCCATTTAACGGTTACAAGTTATTATGAATAATAACACTAACTTCTCACGAATTTTCTTAATTAATTTTTGATTATATCAAATTCATTATTTACATTAAAATTAATAATATCAAATAATCCAGATAATAATTCAAAAATACATATCAAACAATAAGTTACAAATAGCAAGAAGAATAAAAAATAGAATAATAATTAATTTTATGTCAGGAAAATATCAATTTTCATTCTTTGAATTGAACCAGAAAGGCAAGAGAAATACGAATACTGTCATTCAATAAGTGCAAAATAAAAAACCGCCCAATAAAAACTTGGGCGGTTGTATTGAATGAAATTATTTATTAATCAGGGAATCACTGCAATCCCCGATGAGCAAAATCTTTCAGTCTAAATCCCATCAAGGCCAGAACTGCAAAATAACTGCCTGCTCCCGCAATCACTACGCCCATTAAGCGCAGTAGGCGCATTGCCATATTGCCCTGTTCCCATGCTGGCATAACCCACAATACTGCCAACAGCACCCCGACCATCACAGCAATTGCCACCACCAATTTAAACAGGAATATCCCCCATCCCGCCAAAGGCGTGAAAATATCACGCTTACGCAGTTGCCAATAAAGCATACTGGCATTGAAGCAGGCAGCCAGACCAATAGAAAGCGCCAGACCTGCATGTTTCAACGGGCCAACGAAAGCAAGGTTCATCAATTGGGTCAGAATCAAGGTCGCAATCGCAATTTTTACTGGTGTTTTGATATCTTGGCGTGAATAAAAGCCCGGAGCGAGAACTTTAACCACAATCAACCCCATCAAGCCAAAACAGTAGGCAATTAACGCCCGTTGAGTCATCTCAGCATCAAAAGCAGAAAAGTGACCATATTGAAATAATGATACCGTCAGAGGCTCTGCGAGAATACCGAGAGCAACTGCACAAGGCAACGCCAGCAAGAAACAGAGACGTAACCCCCAATCCATCAGTTTTCGATATTCTTCATGATTACCACTGGAAAAACTTTTCGCCAGTGAAGGCAGCAAAATCGTCCCTAACGCCACACCCAGTACACCAGAAGGCAATTCCATTAAACGATCAGCGTAATACATCCATGAAACAGAGCCTGAAACCAGAAATGAGGCAAAAATTGTATTAATGATCAAGGAAATCTGCCCGACCGATACACCCAGAATTGCAGGCCCCATTTGACGGATAACCCGCCATACGGCACTGTCACGGAAAGAAATCCGCGGCAATACCAGCATGCCGATCTTTTTCAGATGAGGAAGCTGATAGACCAATTGCAAAACCCCTCCGGCAACAACGGCCCAACCCAGCGCCAGCACTGGCGGATTGCAATAAGGAGCCACAAACAATGCAAAAATGATCATACTGACATTGAGCAGTGTCGGAGCAAAAGCAGGCACCGAAAAGCGGTTCCAGGTATTAAGAATTGCGCCAGCCAAAGAAGCCAGCGAAATCAAAAAGATATAAGGAAACGTAATTCTAAGTAAATCACGGGTTAAGACAAACTTATCCGGTGTATCCGTAAATCCCGGCGCAGTCACATAGATGATCCAAGGTGCAGCAATTACACCTATCACTGAGACGATAGCCAGAATCAATGTCAACATACCTGAGATATACGCAATAAAGGTACGTGTTGCTTCATCCCCTTGTTGATTTTTGTATTCGGCAAGAATAGGAACAAAAGCTTGCGAAAAAGCGCCCTCTGCAAAGATACGGCGTAACAGGTTAGGTAATTTAAAGGCAACAAAAAAGGCATCCGTCGCCATTCCTGCACCAAATATACGAGCAATAATGGCATCACGAATAAAGCCCAGCACGCGAGAAAACATCGTCATTGAACTGACCGCTGCCAGTGATTTCAATAAGTTCATGGTATTGTTCTAAAGTTGTATTCTTATGGAATTAAGCATAAAAATGTAAAGCTATCCCATCAGGCATCATAAAAATGGCATATAAAGCAATCTGGTGGGATAGCAGCCGATGTTTAAAGTCTAACAGACAAAAACCCTGTCTACATTTTCTATATTACGCCCCATTAGCCTTACCCCGAGATTCATAAACCCACTTTGCCCCCAGGGGTTACGCATGAAAATATTGAGTGGATAATTCTTTCATTTTTAGAGGGACGCTAATGAAAGAATTAGTGGAG
>NZ_JANAIF010000166.1 GCF_024721015.1 Xenorhabdus bovienii | reverse complement strand
TGGAGTCAGGCGGCGTTACGGCGAGGGGGTGATATGACATATCAGGAAGCACGAAGAAAAGTTATAGAAATCCAAAAAACTATAGCGGAAATAAATAATAGACTGTGTGGTGAGTTTGACACCCTCCGCACTCCTTATGGTCGTGAACACATCGATCGTGAGCGTGAAGAAGCGATTAAAGAATGGGAATTAGCCAAGGCGGAAATGAAGCGCCTTGAGCACTAAATATTAGCAATCAAATGTAAGAATCCTCTGGCGACTGCTTATATGCAGCACAGGTTAAGTCTGGATGACGAATAAAGTGGATAGTTGGCAAAGGAAACCGAGGAAACCGATCACGAAATACTGATTATCTGGAAGGCTGGCAACAAAGGCAGATAGCTTCCATCCTCTGTAACATGGCGAGTTCCACCGTAGGCATTGCTTACATTTGATATTAGCAGCTCAGATGGCTGGTTTATTACGGCATAGGAAATACCTTTATATCTACGTAATCAACAACAGTAACAGCGAGGGTGTGATATGAATATAGAATTCATCAACGAAATTCGGGCATCAGTGAAACGTGACCGTCAGTCTGCTATTCGTTTTCGTCATGATTCATTTTTGCGTAAACACTGCCTGAACGCAGCGTTAAATAAACGTCGTTCTATTCGTGAATTAATGGCTATCTGTGGTTGACTAATTCCAGCTCATTCCAAATAAACAATATTAATTCTGAAAGGAAATAAAAATGACTCCACCAATGAAATTTGTGGCTGAACATAAAGAAAAATTTGAACGTTATCGTCAGTGGGCTATATCCGAAGCGCCGCGTTCTGAAATTCGTCGTCGTTTGGCAAAACTGTGTTGGGTCGAACGTAAGTACTATCGTAAATGGGCGGCTCTCAGTTGACTAACTCCAGCTCATTTCCGAGTGGGCTGTGGTGAGTTAATCATTAACACGAGGTAGATATGGAAACTAAATTTTTATCAGATGGCCGCAAAGTTGCAGTTCTTGGAAAGTTAAATGCTCAGGAAAGCATAGTTCAGGAAATATTTGTTACTGAATCAGGCGTTGAAATACCAAGCGGCGAGAATTTTACCACCAAAAACCTGCACGATGAGCCAGTGAAAAGTTATCAAGCTAAACAGCTAGAAGTCCATGAGGCTGGGATTGAAAAGGCGAAGCAAGAGCGTAATCGGATTGACAGTCAAATAAAGGATATCAAAAACAAACTTTCTGCTTACCGTGACATTTTAAAAAGTGTGACGATGTTATCTGAAAATATTAATGAACATGATTTCTCTCATTTTCTAGATGTTATTACGGGTAATGTTAAATATGCTGTACAGGTTAATCGTTACAGTATGCCAGAAATAGAACCCGCTATAGAATATATGACTATTATTGAACATAATTACGGTAATAGAAAATATAAAGGTTTGCGATTATTGAGTGTACTGGGTAATTCAAACGGGAATTTAGCCTATAAAATTAATCGATGGGGTGATGGCAGTGGTAGCTATGATGATGTCGTATTTTTCAATGATATTCAGCCAGCGAGGGAATACGTTAAAAATATTGCATTAAATAGAATTAATTCCCTGAATTTATCATCTGTTCGTAAACTGCAATCGATGGGGATTACATTCACACAAAATGAATTGGAAATGATTAAAAAATCCATTCAAGAGGCCGAAATCAAAAATTTCGATAATTCAAAGCAAGAACATCTGAAACGAAAAATGGCTCACGCAGAGAATATAAAATCAATCGATGCTGTTATCGAAAAGTTACTATCTCAATAGCCTCGCCAATGCGAGGCTTTTTATTACCTGAATATAGGAAAACAAAAATGGCAGAATATACATTAACAATAAAATTGGTCACAGATGGTAATAATGACGTAAAACTGAGTACCGAAAGTAATTCGCAAGGTTCTCCATCATTGTATTTTGGGTTTTTCATTTTGTCGTTTCAAGAGCAAGTGCAAAGTAGTTTGCAGGGGAAAGCTGAAATAGCAGCAGAAATAGCTAAATTAAAAGAGCAGTTTATCAATTGCGATTGTGATGACGATGAATAACAGGAGGGTTTATGGAGTGGATTAAATGTAACGACAGGTTGCCAAATGACGATGGATATTATTTAGTGTACGAAACTTTTAATAATAGAGTAGGTGATGATTATTTCTTTCATAACGGAAGTGGCGATCATTGGAAGTTATTTCATGAATACGTAACTCACTGGATGCCATTACCCGAACCACCGACAGGAGAATGATGATGTTTATATTACCAAATATGCCATGCTTTCCAGATACGTCTGATATTACAAATATAACAGAGAGCGAATTAAATGAATTAAAAAAAACCCTGACTAGAGATAACTACCCAAAACTTGAAATTGGTTACATGGTCATATTATTGAATGGTGATGT
>NZ_JANAIF010000165.1 GCF_024721015.1 Xenorhabdus bovienii | reverse complement strand
ATCGGCGGAGCAAGCCCGCCGTTGGGCGTCGGTGGCGAAGGGATGAAACTGATATCAAAATCAAAGGGCAATGGCGTTACCTTTACCGGGCGGTGGATTCAGACGGCAATACGGTTGATTTTTTGTTGACCGCCCATCGGGATAAGGAAGCCGCCTTGCGTTTCTTTAAGAAAGCCATACGCCAGCATGGACAACCCGACGGAGTGACGATGGATAAAAGTGGTGCCAATAAAGCCGCAGTGGACGAGTTAAACAAGGAAAAAACAAAGGATAACGACATCATTATCCGGCAGAATAAGTCTCTTAATAATCTGATTGAACAGGATCACCGCCACGTCAAACGGCGGACACATCCTATGCTGGGATTCAAAAATTTCAGACGAGCCCAGACCGTGTTGGCAGGGATTGAATTAGTCTGTATGTTGCGCAAAGGACAATACCGACAAAAAGAAGGGGGTCCGATTTCACCGGCAGCCTTTTTCTATCAATTAGCTGAGTAAAAATCAATCACCTCATCTTCACTCGTACTTTCTCTGTTAATGCGACAGAACCCCAGAGAGGCACTACCCACGGAAATGGATGAAACCCAGAACACGATGGAATTCTTTTGATGCGCCGATAAGGATTTAACCGAATGCCATTGATGGTCAGAAAACCCCTACTATGTGATATACTACGAACCCTCATATAAGTAGACTTAATAATTGGAATACTTTTACCATAACCAAAAATAAAAAGCAACGAGATAACGCTGAACTTTCACTTCGCTATTTCTATGATAAGGGATCACCGGAAGCGGCTTTTGTTTTTCAATAACATTCTTCAAACGCTGACTATTATATCGTTTATCAGCAATCCCAAAATCTGATTTGGAAGGCAGATCGCGCCACGGAATTCACATTCTCATGTGATAAAGAATTTCATTAGCAACACTAATCTACCATTAAGGAATACGGCCGACTTTATCCCCAGACTTGTCTAAATAACTTTTGGGGCAATATGCAATTAGTGGCGTTTAAGACAACCTTATCCCCTTTAGGAAAATAATGACCACTCCGATTATTCCACATAGTCAATCGACCATCATCGAAAAATAGCTCTCCTGCCAACAATACAGGGTATTTTGCATAGTCAATATCTTTATCATCTAGCTGAGAAATATTTTTATTCTTGCCATACAATCGAATCCTGCCTTTTATTAATGACGTATGACCTATAGTAGGAATCCGATTAGGATCATAAAGACCACATATAACTGTCAGAGGCATATCAGTGTAAATAACGTATAGATAATGACCATCTGGGACATGTAGCGTTATTGGTTCTATACTTTTCATAAAATAATGAGCGTCACCATCTCCTTGTAATTGGCAGTGCGTGCGCTCAAGGATATAGATTTCATCCAATTGAGCATGGGGTTGCTGCATAGCAAGTCTGCGCCCTTTACCTACAGGATCGCGTTTAGTATTAAATGCGTCCAAGCAATTATAATTAATTATTTTCCCTCTATCTGCGTACGTTTTATGGAGGTTTGTCAGCGCGTTTTCTGGTGCATATTCGCAATGACGGTGTATCCGATTAGATACCCATTGATCCCTAGCGCACACTTCCTCATCATGCTCTTCAATGCATCCTTCATCACGCCTCAATGACCGTGGAAATAAGCGTAACTGTTGACCTTGCCGAAATTTTCTACTTATAAAATTACCCATCTTATCTACCTATTCGTTCTTAAAAATGCAGATAATTAATAACTAATTAAAACTATTTTTTCTGTGACTAATATCAAAAATATTTGAAAATAAACTCAGTTTGGGAAAGTTAGAAATATTCAACAACATGATATTGTTTGAATAAACATCAGAAAACGGTACTGGGATGGATGAGTACCGCTAACAAAGCTGCTGTTTGAAAAAACAAAGAGGATAACCGGACATGAGTCCGGCTTGAGTATTTTTATGTACAAATTTAATACAACCAAAGAGTATGCAGGTTACTCAAATTCATTCCATGGGTTCTGTCGCATTAACAGAGAAAATCTGAGTCAATGTGGAGTGGGTTACTCTTTATTCAGTCAATCGATAAAACATCTCTGCCGGTGACAATGTCTTATCTTCTGATTGTGAGTATTGCCCTTTACGCAGCATCGAAACGCGCTCTATCCCCGCTAAAATCGTTTGGGCCCGGCGAAACGATTTAAAGCCTAACATCGGCCGTATCCGACGTTTGATATTGCGGTGATCTTGCTCCACTCAGTTGTTCAGGTATTTACTCTGTCGGACAGGGATGGTTTCCTCTTTGGGTCTATCGGCGTTGAGCGTCGCCAGTGCAGTGGTATTCGCGCCACTTTTATCAAGGGTCACGACCTCAGGGGTTCTGTCGCATTAACAGAGCGCTAGCAAGAGAAAATGATGTAATTGTTTTTTATGCAGCCAATTGATAGAAAAA
>NZ_JANAIF010000164.1 GCF_024721015.1 Xenorhabdus bovienii | reverse complement strand
TAAAGGTATTTCCACTGACCTTTGATTTTGATGTCGGTTTCATCCATGCGCCAGCGACGCCCCACAGGACGTTTATGTCGACGAAAAGCCTTACCCAGCAATGGTGTTCTGATAACCCAGCGATACAGTGTGGAATGGTCGACGGTTATCCCCCGCTCAGCCATCATCTCTTCGAGATTGCGCTGGCTTAGCGCATAAGATAGGTACCCGCGGACACACTGAGCGATGATATCAACGGGATAATGTAAACGTTTGAAGGCTTTTCGTATCAACGACATTGACGACACCTTTATCAACAAATAAGTGAGATATTACATTACCAAGGCTTTGCTTATTGCAACAGAACCCTTTGAAATCCATTGGGTATAGAGAACTGTTTAAAAAAACAACCTAAATGAGGAAGCTTAATATGAGTAGCGTAAGTATAAAATTCAGTGATGGACGTAATGACGTTGTTGGTGTTGATAATGCCAATGCAATTCTGCGTGAAGTTGGCGTGCGGATTAGTTTGGTATCTATCCCAGAAGAAGCTAAACCTATTATCAAAGTATCAAAAACCCGTGCAACTAACGATGAAGAGAAGAAAAAACTTATTTCCATCTTTAATTTAAACCGCGCAGATTTTCTGGAGCAAATCCGGCTTGCTGGGCGAACTCCAGCAGTTAATCGCGGTGGCTATTTATCTACTACAGAAGTAGATGTTCCCCCTTATCCAAAAGTTTACGATATGAAAGAAATGACAGATGAAATGAAAAAGTACGTACTGAGTAAATTTGGTCGACTGCATGTAAATTCTTCTGAAGATGGCTCCGGAATTGACGAAGTAATGACTGTGATTTCAGGCGGCCCATTAAATTAGTTCTTTGTTCTGAACAATGGAGTGACTGCTAACGTGTTAGTTAATGAAGTTGGACCAAACGATCAGGCTATACGCCTCAGCTATCCGGGATTGGGCCCTCATGGTGGTTTCATTAATGCGGATCAAGGTTTACTGGTGGCATACGCACATGGTCCGGAAACATTTGTGATGCGTTATGAGGATCCCAGCGTAGCCCATTCAGAAATGCTGAATACCAATCCTTGGATGGACTTTTCGGGTGACAGGCCGAAACTATTAGATAAAGTAAAATAAATTCGAGCGGCTATTTAAGTCCCAGTTTAAATAAAACCTGTTTTCCGATATGACTGACAGAATTCGGAAAAAAACACACAAAATATTTGCTTATTTATGATATAAAACAAGATATTATATCTGTAATTTTGCCAATAATCTGCGGCCGCCTGTGTGCGGCCTATTGAGAAAAATTTATTCTGAAGATTCCTTCACTGTCGTACAAGAAATAGAATCGCATTATCAATGTATAAATAAATTTCTATATTTCTAATTTAGTAGAAATATGCATGCGTTGCCGTAATAGCATTTACAATCTAATCTGCATTATAAAACAAGCGATGAACAGCCCGGAACACATTCCCCACCCGACACCATCAGGGCCGAGAGAAAACTGCGAGAGCCACCATGCAAGTGGAAGCCCGATCCTCCAATAACTCACTCCAGAAATAATAACTGTAATTTGAGCATCCTTCAAAGTACGGAGAAGTCCACATACCATTGTTTGCCAACCATCCAGCAGGCACAGTAGGGGGTTCTGTCGCATTAAAGGGAGATCAGGTAATTATGTGACCTTTTGCAGAGTGAGCCGTGTCTTTAATTCGAAAAACCTTCAAACGTTTACATTATCCCGTTGATATCATCGCTCAGTGTGTCCGCGGGTACCTATCTTATGCGCTAAGCCTGCGCAATCTCGAAGAGATGATGGCTGAGCGGGGGATAACCGTCGACCATTCCACTCTGTATCGCTGGGTTATCCGGCTTACCCCATTGCTGGGTAAAGCTTTTCGTCGACATAAACGTCCTGTGGGTCGTCGCTGGCGCATGGACGAAACCTCTATAAAAATCAAAGGACAATGAAAATATTTGTACTGAGCAGTCGATACGGCCGGGCAAACTATCGACTTCCTGCTGACGGCCAAGCGGGATGCTCCCGCCGCGTTGCGCTTCTTTCGCAAGGCGATCCGCCATCACGGTGAGCCTGAGGTCGTGACCCTTGATAAAAGTGGGGCGAATACCACTGCACTGGCGACGCTCAACGCCGATAGACCCAAAGAGGAAACCCTCACTATCCGACAGAGTAAATACCTGAACAACTGAGTGGAGCAAGATCACCGCAATATCAAACGTCGGATACGGCCGATGTTAAGCTTTAAATCGTTTCGCCGGGCCCAAACGATTTTAGCGGGGATAGAGCGCGTTTCGATGCGACGTAAAAGACAATACTCACAATCAGAAGATAAGGCATTATCACCGACAGAAATGTTTTACCGATTAGCTGCATAAAATACAACCAACCCCACATTGACTCAGATTTTCTCTGTTAATGCGACAGAACCACGCCATTGCCCTTTGATTTTGATATCAGTTTCATCCCTTCGCCACCGACGCCCAACGGCGGGCTTGCTCCGCCGAT
>NZ_JANAIF010000163.1 GCF_024721015.1 Xenorhabdus bovienii | reverse complement strand
TTTTCGCCATTGATCAGATCGTAAAAATCGGACTGAGTTCCCTCAAGTGATCTACTATTTTGAATTCTTATTTAGCAACCAAACCACTACTATCTGCTAATTCACCAATACGGATCACTAAATCGATACCGTCCTCAATCACATCAACAAATCGCTCGCTAAAAGAGACTGATAACGTGAGTTCAGGGTATTCCTTAGTGATATTTAACAAGATAGGAAGAATGCGTTGGCGTCCAAAAGCAGCAGGGAGATCAATACGTAATCGACCTATTGGTGAAGTGATATGAGAAGCTATCCCCGCTTCGGCTTGTTCTAAAATCGCTATCGCATTTTGGCAACTTTGCAGAAAACATCACCTTCAGGGGTTAAACTCAAACTTCTTGTAGAACGCTGAAAAAGCTTAAGCCCCAATCGTTCTTCAAGGCGATTTAGACTTTTTCCAACCGCAGATTTCGTCAGTCCAAATCGTTCAGCCGCAGCAGTAAAACTGCCTAATTGTGCTGTCGCCACAAAGGCAACAATTCCGCTAAAATGATCGTTTTTACGCATATCTCAGCAAATCCAGTCATCAGCTCAGGTCTGAGCTCGTACATTTAATGAGGAGGAAACTATCTTTATTCATCTGTGGTATATTCCCTATCGCAGACTTTAACATTTTTTTAGGATTTTTCGTAATGCCATGGACATTTTCACATCCAGCAGCCGTTTTTCCTTTGAAGAGTCTTCCGGGGGGGAGGTTGTTAAATTTGCCTGCGCTAATTACTGGTAGTTTGTCTCCTGATTTCTTTTACTCTGTTGGGTTATATGATGTTGCAACGGTTGCGCATCACTTACCCGGATGGTTTTATACCGCATTTCCTTTATGTCTATTGATATTTTTGATTGTACGTCTATTGTCATATCCTTTATCCGTCCTTTTCCCAATATCCTTTGCGCGTTATGAAAAACCAGACTATAAGGACAGAGTTTTTTTTGTGTTGTCGTTATTTATAGGAGCTGTAACCCATATTGGCTGGGATGCATTCACACACGATAAAGGTTTTTTTGTCGAGCTAATTCCTTTACTACAGTTCCGCATTTTTCATTCCATTACCAACGGGCAGGGGATAAGTATATATAAAATTCTACAGCATCTCAGCTCATTGTCAGGATTATTGTATCTCGCCATGAAGTACTGGCGGTATCAGAAAAAATTGGATCTCAGTATTCAAAAAACGAACAAAAGAAAACTTTACTATTTGATTGTTATTGGGTTTATTTCAGGGTTTTTGACATGCCCTGTAGCATTGTTTTTATCCTGGGAGGTATCGGGGATAAATATGGGCAGGTTTATTTTTAAGGAACTCACTCTATCTGTACCAGTATTTTTTATTATTCTGGTACTTATTGCGTTATGGATAAGGTATTACTCTTCGAAGACTAAACTTGTTCAATCAAAATCTATTGACATTCAAATAGACAACACATAGCAATTGTTTATGTACAGTTTCAATTCAAGAATAAAACCAGCAATTTCCGTTCTGTATCAGTATCAAACAGGGCAGAACATAGTTAATTGACTGAAAAGGTTCATCTCATGAAGTTATGATCTATTTTAGTTAATTTAACATAATATAGATTGTGCGAACCACCTAAGCTAAAAATAAAATCACCTATGGTGATCTCTCTACTTACCCTGAAATTTTATCAAAATATGCACGCATATAATCATACAGCAAAAAAAATCTAACACATGATACAGAGTTATACAAGTACAATGATACAACTACATGAATGTTTACCTATAATGATTCAATACGAATTTTGACTAAGAAAAAGGCAGACTTAGTTATGACGACACCTAAACGAACAACTATGGCCATTGTTACGGAAAGAAAGTTAAAACTTGAACGGCTAGCAATAGATGCCAGTCATGCGGCAGGAAAATCTATATCATGGACAGATATCGTCAATCATTTGATCGATAATTACTCAAAGGAAGCTGCTAAGGATTTGATTCATGCTATAAAGCCCCAAGTTCAAGCTTAACAGCAAAAGGACGGAATCGCCTGAAAGCCCGAAGATATCCTGAGAATACCCGCGTATTACAGTACGCGGGTTTTGGGAACCCTATGACAAATTCAGCTAAAAAAGATTACTACTCCAACCCCAAAACAAGTTTTAGCACTTTCCGACGTTATGAGTATAATAATTTAATGAATTTCAACCAACAAAGGATTGATTATGTTCAATATAAAAAACAGAAATTTGCGAAAGCAAGCTATAGTACCAGTAATATTTATGGTGGTATTTGGTTTCTTTATTATACTATCAATAATAGAAAGTATTAATAAAAATATTTTCAGTGGAATACTTCTATCAGCATTTTTTTCAATTTTTTTTATTACTGGACTTACAAGATGGAATAAATTAAAGAAATTTGATGACTTAATGTCAAGAAAAACACTTGTAAACTATCTAAGTTAATCAATGAAATTATCTGCACTTTTGTTATAGTCGGTAATACAATACACTGACTTACCGCGTCCACTAA
>NZ_JANAIF010000162.1 GCF_024721015.1 Xenorhabdus bovienii | reverse complement strand
CGTGGAGTATGAGCTAAATACTCTATTGGAAGGTTATGGTGCTAAATTTGCAATTAATTTTTCTTGATTACTTAATATACCCATAGATTACGGAGAGAACAAATGAGCAGGGTAATGGATAAAATCAATCAACTACTTGATCGTTCAGGCCTGATATTTACACTGATCACGGAAAATTTACCGGAACAAACTTTTGCCGTTGTCGATTTTTCTCTGAATGAAGCGCTATCAACCCCTTTTCGGTTGGAAGCCACATTGACCTGTAAAACCTCGGAGATTAACTTTGCCGATGTCCTCGACAGAAATGCCGCTTTTGCCGTTTACCGTAATGGGCAGGCTGAACGACAGATTACCGGCATAGTGACACATTTTTCACTGCTGTCCACCGGACGTCATCGCAGCCATTACCATATCACCATTCAACCACCGCTATGGCGGGCATCATTGCGGGTCAATAGCCGGATTTTCCAGAACCAATCCGTGATGGATATCGTTGAAATTCTACTGCGGGAAAACGGTGTAAGCAGTTTCTTCTTTGCCCTCGGTTACAAACATCCACCACGGGAATTCTGTGTTCAGTACGATGAAAGCGACCTCGCCTTTATCCAACGCTTACTGGCCGATGAAGGTATTTTTTACTACTTTACTTTCGATCAGGAACAGCACGAACAACGTATTGTGTTTCACGACTCCTGCCTTTCCCTCAATCAGGTCATTACTGTCCCTTACCGTCCGGAAACTGATGCAACAGGTGAAACAACCTGTATCCGTCAATTTAGCTGGTCAGAACAAGTCGGTGTTGCCAATATCACTACCAAAGACCGGACATTCAAAAACCCGCGCTGGAACCGGGAGTTTTGGTATGAAGGCCGTAATCTTGAGCATCAGCGGCTACTGAACAGTTATCACTATTACGATTTTCCCAGCCGTTATAAGGACGATGCGCTGGGACAACGGGCAAGCCAGTACCGTCTGGAATACCTGCGCAGGGATACTCAGCTTGGCAACGGTCAGGGTGACTGTTTTGCTCTGTGGCCGGGGCAGTTGTTTAGCTTGACCGATCATCCCAGAGACGCGTTCAATGACCAATGGCAGCTTATCCAAATCACTCATTCCGGACAACAGCCACAGGCAGACGAAACCCATTCCGGAGGGAGTGGTACATGGCTGTCCAATCAATTTACCTTCACCCGCCGGAAAAATTCTTATCGCCCTTCCCCCTATCCGAAACCCAAAATGGAAGGCCCGCATATCGCCACTGTCGTTGGGCCAGAGGGAGAAGAAATCTTTTGTGATGAACATGGGCGCGTCCGTATTCAGTTTGACTGGGACAGGTACGGTGAATTCAATGATCGCAGTTCCTGCTGGGTGCGTGTCAGCCAAGCGTGGGCAGGGCAATTGATGGGGATGATCGCCATTCCCCGCATTGGTCACGAAGTGCTGGTCGATTTTGTCCACGGTGATCCCGACCAACCGATTATTGTCGGGCGGGCCTATCACGCCAACAATATTCCGCCAAACCGCCTGCCGATGGAAAAAACCCAGATGTCGATCCGCTCGAAAACGCATAAAGGCGAAGGGTTTAACGAACTGCGTTTTGAAGATGAGAAAGATCGCGAAGAGATATTTATTCATGCCCAGAAAAACCTGGCCATTAAGGTGCTCAATTCACGCGGAGAACGAATTAACTATGACCGCACAACCAGCATTGGGCATGACGATGAACTGGTCATTGCCAATAACCGCAAAGTCACGGTAGAAGGCCAGCAAGACCATAAAACCACAGGCAACTATATTGAGCAAACTGACGGTGATCGCTCATTACAAGTCAAAGGCGACTTAATTGAAAAAATTCAGGGTGTGTTAAGTGTAGATATACAAGGGGATATCACCCTGCAAAGCGGCAGTAAAGTCACCCTGAGTGTCGGCGGCAGTCCCGGCGATTTACTGGCCCCCGCCAACCCCGCCATTCTGCTGGCCGCCGCCGGCGAAGGTTCAATGTTTGTCGCCCATTGCCCGATGAAGGAGAAGCAGGAATGAGTCAGGAGATACTTTACGCCATTATTGATGGGGCGGCAGAACCGAATTTGTCTTTGATGCTGGAACGCTACGATCCGCCTTCCACCTGTCTTTACAGTGAACCGTTACAGCCAGAGCTGGCTGAGATTGCGCCTTATTTGGTGCAGGTCAATGAAGAGGTGAAAATCTGGCTGGAATGCCGCAAAACGCCGTGGGGAATTTATCTGCACAGCACAGCAGATTTGAAAACCCTGCGCCACCATTTACGGAAATACCTGCAAGTGCTACTTCCTGGGCAAGAAAAACCGGTCTTTTTCCGTTTTTACGACCCGCGCAATATCTGGGATTTCCTCGAAGTCTTAAGTGATTGGGAAATGCATTGCTTATTGGGGTCTATACGCAATTAACTTGAAGAGGCGGGTTTTAAAATCTGGAAGTTATCAGTCAACCGAGTGGTGGGCTCTTTCGCTTTTTCTGGCAATGTGACATGAAAAAAGTGACGCAGCGTTTCACGGAATGTTTTGGTATCCGGAAAA
>NZ_JANAIF010000161.1 GCF_024721015.1 Xenorhabdus bovienii | reverse complement strand
GTACTGTTGCTTGATGCTGCGAGTATCATCGCTGTCAGGAATAAGCACCAAACAGCCATCCATAATCTTCACGGTGAGGGTGCAACCCTTATCGAACCCGGCTGCCTTAAGCCACTGGCCTTTAAGATGAATGGCAGGTGGTGCAGCTTCTTTGTCATTTTGCGGCACGTATCCCACGGTGTAATAACGTTCTGTTTTGGCGGCTTTATTTACCGCGCGGTTTTGCTTATAATGCGCCTTAGCCATCATTCAACTCCTACTTAGTTGCTTGTGGTCAGCGGGGTTAACGTGTTGGTAGCATTTTAACTCCGCGTTAAATCAACGGGTTGTTCTTACCTTGCCAGTGCTTGTAACTGCTTCTTGGTTAAAAAGGCATCCAGCAACTTCTTAATCACTTCCTTGTCTTCCTCCGGTAACTGCTCCACGGCCTGAAACTGCCGCAGTAACTCCCTGTCTTCAAAACGGGCTTTCGCTGCCTCGGTCTCAGCCCCTTCCAGCAAGTAATCACTGCTCACCCCGAGCACATCCGCCAGACGTTTTAACGTGTCACTGCCCGGCCGCGAGGTGCCGCGCTCAAAACGGCCAATGTGGGTGTAATGCAGCTCAGCCAGTTTACCCAGCTCTGACTGGGAGAATCCTTTTTGCCTGCGTAACTCCCGCAGGCGTTGGGCAAATCCGCTCTCTGTTGCCTCTGTCATATCAAGCACCTCTGTCATTATTGCGGTCTTAAATGTAGCTATGTTGCCGTAATTATGACTCATCTTCCATGCTCCAATGCGTTGATATGCGCTTTACATGCTTGACATAATAAAGCCTTGAAGCTAACTTATCAAGCATCGATGCTTTATTAAAAAATATTTTGTAAGGATATCTGACATGGCTCGCATCCCGGAAGCTGAGTTGCAACACCTGAAAGCGGCGGTGCCCTTAGTGGCTGTTCTTGAGCAACAAGGGCGGCAGGTGGTTAAGCGCGGCAAAGACAGGCTCGTGCTGTGCCCGTTCCATCCGGAAAAAACGCCGTCGATGGTGATCACACCGTCGAAAAATCTCTATCACTGCTTTGGCTGTAATGCAGGCGGATCGGTGCTGGACTGGGTCATGAAAACCGAAGGGTTGAGCCTGCGTCATGGTTGTGAACGGTTGAGGGCGATGCTCGGCAGCAATCCGGCAGTGGAGCCGCTGGTTGACTCGTCGGAACTGATCCGTGATGCGGTCGGGCAACAGGCGCTGCTGTTACGGGTGGCTGAGTTCTATCACCAGACTTTGCTGAATGCCCCGGAAGCTCATCAGTACCTGAAAAAACGCCGCCTTGATCACCCTGAGCTGGTCAGCCATTTTAAGCTCGGTTTTGCCAACCGCACCCTCGGTTACCGCTTGCCGGAGAAAAAGCTGAAAGCCGGGGCCGAAATCCGTACGCAGCTTCAGGCAGCCGGGTTGTTGCGTGAGAGCGGCCACGAACACTTCAGCGGCTCGTTGGTCATTCCGGTGATCGGTCTTAATGGCGAGGTGCAGGAAATGTACGGCCGCAAAATCACGGATCGACTGCGGGCAGGCACACCGCGGCATCTCTATCTGCCGGGCGCGCATGGCGGGGTCTGGAATGAAGCGGGGCTGGCCGGTTCGGCCTCGGTGATTTTGTGTGAATCGCTGATCGATGCGATGTCGTTCTGGTGTGCCGGATTCCGCAACGTGACCTGCTCGTATGGGGTACACGGGTTTACCGAGGCGCACCGGGTCGCCTTCCGGCAGCATGAGATCCGGCAGGTGCATATTGCCTATGATAATGACAAGGCAGGCAATGACGCGGCGGCACGACTGGCGGCAGAGCTGCAACTGGCCGGGCTGGATGTCTGGCGGGTGGTGTTCCCCGAAGGCAGCGATGCCAATCGCTTTAGCTGTGAAGTGGCGAACCCGGAAAATGCCTTCGGTCAGTTACTGGATGCAGCACAATGGTTGGGTGAACCCGCGAAAGCACCGCTGGCAGACCAGAATGCTTCCGCTGTCGTGCCAGTCTCTGCGGCGGCATTAGTTCCGGAGCCGGGTGTGGTAACCACACTGGCCGATAACGGGGATATTGTTGTCCGGCAGGACGGGCAGGAATGGCGGATACGCGGTGCGCAACAGAAAGCCGGCGCAACGGTGATGAAAGTGAATGTGCAGTTACTGGATAAAAACAGCGGCGCATTATACGTGGACAGTTTTGATATCCTGAGCGCCCGCGCCCGTTCGGGGTTCGTGCGTCAGGCTACTCAGGAGCTGGCGTTGCCGGACACGCTGATTAAGCGTGAACTCGGCCGGGTGTTACTGGTGCTGGAACAGCGTTCTTGGGCAGCAGCAGAAACGGTGCAGGCCGCTCAATCCCTGAGTGCCGATGAACAGCAGTCTGCGCTGGCGTTGCTGCAAGATCCGGCGTTAATCAGTCGTATCACCGCTGATTTAGCCGCCTGTGGGGTTGTCGGGGAATCGACCAACCTGCTTGCGGGTTATCTGGCCGCCGTGAGCCGTAAACTGCCCAAACCCTTAGCGGTCCTGATACAGAGCAGCAGCGCCGCCGGAAAATCCTCCTTAATGGATGCGGTGCTGAACCTGATACCGGAAGAAGAGCGTATCCAGTACAGCGCCATGACCGG
>NZ_JANAIF010000160.1 GCF_024721015.1 Xenorhabdus bovienii | reverse complement strand
CTCGAATTGATGCACGATACGACTCGTGATGGGCGCGTACGTGACCGCATCAAGGCCGTGCTTTTGGCCTCAGAAGGTTGGACTGCTCAGATGATTGCCCAGGCTTTGCGTATTCATGAAAGTACGGTGAGTCGGCATCTGAAGGATGACTTCTCTGAGGAAAAACTCGCCCCTGAAAATGGCGGCTCTGAAAGCCGTTTGTCTGCCGAACAAACGACAGAATTAGTGGAGTATCTGACGGCAAATTTGATGCACACTACCGCGCAAATTGTTGCTTATGTCTGGGCGCACTGGCAGGTGACTTACACTGTGGCCGGGATGACAAAATGGCTCCACCGCCAAGGGTTCAGCTACAAGAAGCCGAGGGGAATTCCCCATAAATCCGATGCGGATAAACAGCAACACTTTATTGAGACCTACAACGCGTTGAAAGCTGAATGTGGTCAAAATGCGCCTATTTTGTTTATTGATGCCATGCATCCTACCCAGTCCACAAAATTAAGTTACGGCTGGATGAGGCGCGGAAGGGAGCATGTCAACGTGGTCGAAACCACAGGCAGCCGGACCCGCCTTAACATCATGGGCGCCCTCAATTTGATTGAAGAGACCATTATTCGTGAATATCCGACGATTAACGCGAAAAATGTTGTTCTGTTTTTCGGCGCAATCCGGGAAACCTATCCGCTTTCACAAAAAATTCATCTCATTCTGGATGGCGCCGGTTACCACCGCTCTGAAATAGTTCAATTTTTTGCCGAGGTCCTAAATATCGAGTTGCACTATCTGCCACCTTACAGCCCTAACCTCAACCCGATTGAGCGATTATGGAAGTATGCGAATGAGCAGGTGCGGAACAATATCTATTTTCCGGATGCAAAAACGTTCCGTGAAACGCTGCATCACTTTTTTCATGTCACATTGCCAGAAAAAGTGAAAGAACTCACCACCCGGTTGACAGATAATTTCCAGACTTTAAGTCCTGCATCTTCAAGTTAATTGCGTATACATTCCAACCTAAAAAACCGAGCTTGAATCTACGGGATAATGAAATCGCTATCTTTAAACGAAGCTGAGGTTAATTAATTTATTCGGCATCTTTCTAACAAAAAGCCGAATATCAATGTATTGCCCCAAAAATTTAACAACATTCATAACGGCTTGTTATCTTATTCCATTTCCATTTATCATTTCTTGCTGCGGGATGTAATTCCATGCCCCCATTTATGTTCATAAACCCCATATTTATATATGCTTGCCTCGCCTCATCATATGGAGAAAGTTTTAACTTTCCTTCCATCCCTAATTGTTGTGATTTATTTACTGCATATTCAATGAGTAAAACACCACAACCTCGAATACCGCAATGAGTGGCCAAAAAAGAAACTTCAGGTAACTCATTTTCATGATTATCTTGCACTAATAATTGTAAGGCACCGACAGGAATACCTCTGAAATAAGCAACAGCAAAAAACTTTTTTGAACCGTCAGTTTTATCTCTCATAGATTGAATCTTTGCATTAGTCGAGAGACAATTAAGTATACTAACCGCCTGATTATACCTCATTTTCCACCTTTCCTGTTCCTTATCAAGCTTAAGAAAATCAAAATAAAACCAATCCTCAGCCATAGTTTCTGTTAGCATCTTTTCCGTTGCGTAGAATGCTTCTTCTGGGCTGACCTCCTTGATTGTGATAAATGTTTTCATATTAACCAATGTTGTGTACATATCCGTACAGGATTTAGACCGAGTTAAAGGACCAAATCCTACAGAACGGTTGTTAATATTAAAAGATTTTGATCTGAACATTACATTAATTCCCCTCATTATATTTTGGAAGATGTAAATAATTCACCTGACTTTTCTCTAACAAAAATCCAAATATATTACAACGTATTAGGTGTCCAGACTGATATTTAACAGAATCTATAACGACCCGTTGCCTCATTCCATTTCCATTTATCATTTCTATCAGCAGGATATAATTCCAGGTGTTCCCCAGCCCCAGTAAATCCCATTGCCATATATGTCGCTCTCGCTCCCTCATATGGAGAAAGTTGTAACTTTCCTCCCATTCCTAATTGTTGTGATTTATTTACTGCATATTCAATGAGTAAAGCACCACAACCTCGGATGCCACAATGAGTTGCCAAAAAAACGACTTTAGGTAACCCATCAGTAATTAATAATTGTAAAACTCCGACAGGAACACCTCTGAAATAAGCAACAAAAAACAACACTCTTTTATCAATTTCTTCTAATTTAAGGCGAATACCAATATCAATATAGAAAAATTTAAATATTCCCAATGCCTGATTATATCTAGAATTCCATTTTATTTGCTCCTCATCAAGCTGACCAGAAGAATTAGGGCACAACCACTCATTATTCATAGTTTCTTTCTTTATTTTTTCCGTTGCATGAAATACTTCTGATAGACTAGCCTCCTTGATAACTATAGAACATCTGATATCAATTGATCTTGGCCATATTTCTGAAAAAGATTTTGATCTGAATATCATATTACCCTCCTTATGATATAAAAGAATTGGGATAATTAAATAATTTTATAGTTTTCAATGCTGACTGATATAAAAACTCATCTATACCCATCGTAATTGAAGATGCTTGATTTTTCATTCGTATCAGATCAAGATCGCGCCCATGAAAATTACGCTGAC
>NZ_JANAIF010000015.1 GCF_024721015.1 Xenorhabdus bovienii | reverse complement strand
GGCGGCGGTGTGCAGGTGTACTCATGGTTAATCAACTCTTATGATGGAATGGTGGGGCATTATTATTGCACGAAATTTCTCATGACGACACCATCTAGCATGATATAGCGAATAGGCAGGATAATATTTATTAGGATTTGATCAATGTGATCAGGAATATCAGGCGAAAGAAATATACTTTACGCCCGTCCGGAAAATATAAAGTTAAGGTTACTTAATGACGATGATTGATACAGTTGCTTTACAGCGGGCGCTTGATAATTGGCTGCTTTTCTCTCCCTGTCTGGGGGTTAATGTCACTCTGTCTGATTCTCTTGGTAATCATTGGCATAGCGCTAGCGGGTTTGAACAATTTGAAAATAAAACAGAAATGAAAGCATTACAGCAGTGTTATATCTATAGCATTACCAAAACATTTACGGCGATCCGAATACTGCAATTAGTTGAACAAGAAAAATTGGCATTGGATTCACGATTGACGGAAATCCTTGGTCATTGTGGGCTCGATCCGGCTATTACGATCAGACAGCTTTTGAATCATACTGCGGGTGTCCCTAACTACACCGAGTTTGATGGATATGATGCTGCAACGAAGGCGAGTCCGGGGACTCCTTGGAGCTATGACGATACGCTGGCGTTGAGTGGTGAAAACGGCATGAAATTTTCTCCGGGGGAGGGGTGGGATTACAGTAATACCGGATACATGCTATTAGTTAAAGTTATTGAGATGGTGACGGGAGAATCATTTCAAAAAAATATTAATGACGGCATCATCTTGCCGTTAGAGCTAACTAAGACATATGTTGCTAGTGATATCGATCACGGCACCGTTATTCCGGGTTTTAGCCGTTGGCTTAATCATAATGATGTGATGGAAAACATAACGGGAATATATCATCCTCACTGGTGCAAGACAGAATTGATGGTTTCAACGACCAAAGAGATATGTCAGGTGTATCAAGCACTATTTCAAGGTAAAATCCTCAGCCCCGCTTTATTAGCGGAAATGTGTAAACCCATTTCGATTGGCAGAAGTGCTGGCCCTTTTTATCATAAGCCAAGTTATGGGATGGGATTAATGATTGATCCTGAATGGGGGCACGGAGGGTTGTTCGGTCACGGTGGTGAAGGGCCGGGATTTAATACATGGGCGCTTTATTTGCCGGATTATCAGGGGCGTGCCCTGGCGATATGCATTTTTTGCAATACCAGTATGGCAGGGCAGCCTATTTATTTAGTAAAAGATCTTTTGCGCGTGCTCGGCGCATCATTCACTGAATAACAAAACATTCCGATTTCTTTTGAAGGGCTAGCATGGAAAAACAGGATTTGTTTTTCCTACGGCGGGTTTAAGCTATTTTAAAATAACCGAAGTTCAGGTTCAGCATACAAATATTGTGACCCCTATCACGCTTTATAACCGATAAGAGTAAAACTAGGAAAAATTCCTAATTCAACTAAGACTGTAGCTCAAGCCAATCTTTCTCCACTTTTTTAAACTTCTGGGTAATGACAATACCGACGAAAACTCTCGCTTTTCTGCGATCTCCCTTTTTTGCTTCCTCCTGCATCAACAAAAAAGGTTTTCCTTATCGTGATTATCTGAGGATTTCACATGTTTAAAATTCTAGATCAAATTCGCAAGCCGACGCTGGATCTTCCGGTCGAAGAGCGCCGCAAAATGTGGTTTAAGCCCTTCATACAGTCGTACTTGGTGGTTTTTATTGGCTATATGGCCATGTATCTGGTGCGTAAAAACTTTAACATAGCCCAAAACGACATGATCTCCACTTATGGTCTGTCGATGACGGAGCTGGGTTTGATCGGACTGGGGTTCTCTATCACTTACGGGATCGGCAAAACCGTAGTGTCTTATTATGCCGATAGCAAAAATACCAAACAATTCCTTCCCTTTATGCTGATCCTGTCTGGCCTTGCCATGATCGGTTTCAGTATGAGTATGGGCAGTTCCAACATCAGCGTTTTCCTGATGGTGGCGTGTTATGCACTCAGTGGCTTTTTCCAAAGTATTGGCGGGCCTGCTAGTTATTCCACCATAACTAAATGGACTCCCCGTAATAAACGCGGAACCTATCTTGGCCTTTGGAATATGTCACACAACGTGGGTGGCGCAGGAGCTGCCGGGGTTGCACTATTTGGTGCTAATTACCTGTTTGATGGCCATGTGGTAGGGATGTTTGTTTTTCCTTCTATCATTGCACTGATCATTGGTTTTATTGGTTTACGCTACGGCAGTGATTCGCCAGAAAGCTATGGCTTGGGCAAAGTCGAAGAATTATTTGATGAAACCGTCAGCGAAGAAGATATCGCGGCAGAAGAAAATCAAATGACCAAACGCGAGATCTTTGTTGAATACGTATTGAAAAACAAAGTGATTTGGTTACTCTGCTTCGCCAATATTTTCCTTTATGTCGTGCGCATTGGTATCGACCAATGGTCAACTGTGTATGCGTACCAGGAATTAGGTCATTCAAAAGAAACCGCGATTTCCGGTTTTACATTGTTTGAAGTTGGGGCGCTGGTGGGTACGTTGATGTGGGGATATCTGTCAGACTTAGCTAATGGTCGTCGTGCGCTGGTTGCCTGTATTTCTCTGGGTTTGATTATTGTCTGTCTTGAGTTCTACCAAAATGCCACCAGTGAGTTCATGTATTTGTCCTCTTTGTTCGTACTCGGCTTCTTGGTATTTGGCCCACAATTATTGATCGGCGTAGCTGCTGTTGGTTTTGTACCGAAAAAAGCGATCAGTGTGGCCGATGGGGTTAAGGGGACTTTTGCTTACTTAATCGGTGATAGCTTTGCCAAACTCGGCTTGGGCATGATTGCTGATGGCGTCCCCATTTTTGGTTTAACCGGCTGGAAAGGTACCTTTGTTGCACTGGATGCTTCGGCATTTATCTGTATCGGCTTGCTTGCTTTTGTTGTCATTGCGGAAGAGAAAAAAATCCGAAAAGCAAAAAAAAGCAGTCAATAACCTTGAAGAAATACACTGACGCCACTGCCTGAACGCAGTGGCGTTTTCTGCTTATCTTTTATCTCAATGTTCAGTCTATTGCGAAGCGACATCGATAACGGTAGTTTATGTTGATTCCCACATCCGGTAATAAATAACAATGATTAAAGTAGCATTAGTCGATGATCATGTTGTGGTACGCTCTGGTTTCGCCCAATTAATGAGTTTAGAACCCGATATCGAAATCGTCGGCCAATTCAGTTCATGTGCTGAAGCCAGAAATGGGCTGCCAGGCTCAGGAGCAACGGTTTGTATTCTTGATATTTCAATGCCAGATGAGAGCGGGCTTTCATTGCTGCAAGATCTCCCCTCCGGTATTCACTGCATTATGCTCAGTGTTCATGATTCTGTCACTATGGTAGAAAATGCATTGAAGGCGGGGGCTCGTGGTTATCTCAGCAAACGCTGTAGCCCGGATGAGCTGCTTCAGGCGGTGCGTACCACAGCAAATAATGGCTGTTATCTCACGCCGGATATTGCGCTGAAACTGGCGTCATCAAAAAATAGTCAGACTTCATTAGATTACTTGACCAACCGAGAGCGGCAAGTGGGTGAAATGCTTGCCAGAGGCATGGATGTCAAGGTTGTCGCGGCCGAGTTGGGATTGAGTCATAAAACAGTGCATGTTCATCGCGCCAATATGATGAGTAAATTGGGGGTGACAAATAACGTGGGTTTAGTAAATTATTTTACGACTAGTGATCTCTAATGCGTCGATATCTGATCAATTCATTTTGTGGCTGGTTATTGTTCTCATGTTGTTGGTTCTGCTTGTGGGTGATCGCCTACTAT
Organism: Xenorhabdus bovienii; assembly: GCF_024721015.1. GTDB lineage: Bacteria > Pseudomonadota > Gammaproteobacteria > Enterobacterales > Enterobacteriaceae > Xenorhabdus > Xenorhabdus bovienii. The sequence continues at coordinate 62,869 of NZ_JANAIF010000015.1, read as the reverse complement.
TTTGTTAATGACCCAGAACTGGCCATTTTATTTTTTCCTTTTGCTCTGCGCCTTGGCATCGTATTACATACGCCAAAACATTATTGGCCAACCATTTATGGTGCAGAATGGTGGCTGACCATCTGTTTGGCGCTATTAATGGGTCAGCCTCAATGGCTCACTGTGCTCACTGCTAGCATAGCCAGCCTCCCTGTTGTCTGGGTTGCCAGCCGTTATTATCGCGGAAGTCAATGGCAGCGGCTCGCTGTCATGGCAATGGTGATCACAGCAACCGCCATTATTAATGTCGTGGCAGTGAGTAACCACAATCCATCTTTGATCATCGTGTTTCTGGTCAGCTTAACCGGTGGCGTTATGTTGGTGCCCACATGCTATTTAGTCTGGCATTATCTGTTCCAAAGCATCTGGCTGCCTCTGACAGCCAACGTCGTGTCGCGTCAAATCCAGTTTCGTTTTCATCGCGTTATTCTGTATGCCCTGCTATTTGTACTGAATATTCTGTTACAAATTGGTTTTCCCAATGAATTACGCTATTTTGCGCCGTTCTGTCTGGCTATCCCCATTATTTTGTTGGCCTTTCGTTATGGTTGGCAGGGTGCCTTACTGGGAACATTACTGAACAGCATCGTATTGATTGCTGCGCGCAGTGGCGTTTCGAATATGGAAATCACCGACTTACTGTTATCGCTCTTGGCACAAACCATCACCGGGATAATGCTTGGCATGGCAGTTCAGCGTCAGCGTGATCTTAATACACAGTTAAAGCGCGAGCTCTATCGTAACCGTAGTCTTGCGGGCCAATTAGTCAAAGCAGAGGAATCGGTACGGCGCGATATTGCGCGAGAACTGCATGATGAAATTGGTCAGAACATTACGGCTATTAGGACGCAAGCTAATATCATTCAGCGGGTTGAAGTGACACCTATTGGTTCGAATTGTGCCAAAACTATCGAATCATTATCCCTTAATGTTTATGATACCACCAAAAGGTTACTCAGTTGTTTGCGTCCCAAAATCCTTGATGATCTTGGTCTGAAAGAAGCGATCGAACAATTGCTGCGGGATATGGAATTTGAAAACTGCGGCATATCAGTGGAAATCCATTGGGAAGCTAATTCTGCCGAGGTCATTGAGCAATTGAGTGACACAACAAAAGTCACGTTATATCGTCTCTGTCAGGAAGCCCTGAATAATGCATTAAAATACTCTCAGGCGGATCGCATTGAGCTGCATTTTTCTGTCAGGGCAATGATCCGTTTATTAATTAAAGACAACGGCATTGGCTGTAAGGCTGAAGATAACATGAAAGGATTTGGTTTACGGGGTATGCGGGAACGCGTACAGGCACTCGGTGGCCAATTCTCCATTCATAGCGAAAAACGACAGAATGACTCGACAAGCGCTGGTACAGATTTATCGATCATTTTGCCCAAACTTTAAGAAGTGGTCATGACAGGTTTTTCTCAATCCAAACCCATACCTCACGGCAATCTGTCCGATGTAGAAATCCGGGAGCAATACCGTTACTGGCGCTTGCATATTATGTTGAATCTATACGTGGGCTATGCGCTATTTTACTTTACCCGTAAAAGCTTCAACTATGCGATGCCTGCCATGATCACCGATCTTGGCCTTGATAAAAGTGAAATTGGCCTCATCGGGACGTTGTTTTATATCACTTACGGCTGTTCGAAATTTTTTTCCGGCATTATTTCTGATCGTTCCAACCCCCGCTATTTTATGGGAATAGGGCTGATTGCCACGGGGATCATCAATATCTTGTTTGGGCTGTCCAGCTCCATTGTCATGTTTACCTTTCTTTGGATATTAAATGCCTGGTTTCAGGGATGGGGTTCTCCCTCATGCGCTAAGTTACTCACGACTTGGTATTCTCGCTCAGAACGTGGCTTCTGGTGGGCGATTTGGAATACTTCACACCATGTAGGGAGTGCGTTGATTGCATTGATCGTCAGTTTTTTAACCTTGCATTTTAGCTGGCGAGAAGGATTTATTGTGCCGGGCTGTGTCGGGATCTTGGCAGGCATACTCTTATGCTGGCGATTACGCGATAAGCCGAGCACGATGGGGCTGCCGACCATCGGTCAGTTTCGCAATGATCTGTTAGAAAAGGCTCAGGAAAATCAAGGCAAAGGCCTGACGACCAGAGAGATCCTGAGAACCTACGTTTTCCGCAACAAATATATCTGGTTGCTTTCCTTTAGTTACGTGCTGGTATACATCGTTCGCACCGTCATCAACGACTGGGGAAACCTGTATCTGACTGAGTACCATCATTATGATTTAGTGAGCGCAAACGCCGTATTATCGCTCTTTGAAGTGGGGGGATTCATGGGATCGCTGGTCGCAGGCTGGGGGTCAGATAAACTCTTTGGCGGCAATCGTGGCCCGATGAATCTGATATTCTCGATGGGTATTTTCTTGTCAGTAGCGGCTTTATGGTTGATGCCTGTCACAGGGTTGGTTTTTCAATCGCTTGGCTTTTTTGCGATTGGTTTTTTTGTGTTTGGCCCACAATTGCTGATCGGTATGGCTGCCGCAGAGTGTTCGCATAAAGATTCAGCCGGTGCTGCGACGGGTTTTGTCGGGCTTTTTGCTTATACAGGCGCGGCCATTGCAGGCTATCCTTTCGCCATTATCCTGGAAAACTATCACTGGTCAGGGTTATTTATGACCATTTCCGTCTGCGCCGTCATGATCGGTTTATTATTGCTGCCTTTCCTGCAAGCACAGTTTCCTAAGCAAAGGGTACAACGTTAATCGTAGAAAGGGTGAGAGCGTCCTCCACTCGTTCTCTGAATAAATATCGAGTGGAGGGTCTTTTCAATCAGAGCCCGGCAGATTAAGCCTTCACTTCTTCTCTCATGATACGGTTCAACCACGGAACCATAAAGGTCATGATAACGGCGACAATCAGAGTGGCAACACCGATTTTACCGAACACACTCATATAAATTGGCAGAGTTTGCAGAGGATCAGTCACGCCTACGGGGGTCGCAGTGAGTACCGCCACATGACTCGCCAGCATTGATGCCACCGCTTGTGACAGGAACCACATTCCCAGAATAAAGCCGGTCAGATAACTGGGAACAAATGCAGCGACCATTGCCAGCCCCAGAGCGCTGATCATCAATTCGCCTATGCTCTGGAACAGATAAACCAGCACGATAAACCACGGTGAAGTAATGCCTTGGGCGTCGGCAAACAAACCGGAGGCGGCGGCTGTCAGGAAGCCCAGAGAGCACAGGAACATGCCGAAGGTGAATTTTGCCGGCATCGAGAAGTCTTTACCTTTCGCTCCCAGCTTGGTGTAAACCACCGCCAGTATTGGGCTGAAGATGATAATCCAGAATGGGTTAAGTGCTTGGAAACTGACGGGATTGACATTAAAACCGAGGATCTGGTGATGGACGTTGTTAATGGCGAAGAAGTTGAGGGACATTGGCATCTGGTTATACAGGATGAAGAACACTACAGCCTGAAGCATCAGAATAAACGCCACGAACATTTTATTACGGGCGACTTTTTTCTGCTTGAATGCCTGCCAGAAGAAAATCAGTACGACGATGGTGGTAATCGCGAACAGGGCGATATTGGCAACCTTGATATTGTGCAGTAACCATGCACAGACACCAATCATGACTACAGAACCTATCAGAACGGCAATCAGACTGATGGGCTTGACAGGATGATGATCAGGTGCAGAGCCGATATTATGTACCATACGACGGCAGGCGATATACACCAACAGGGCGATGATCAGGCCGATACCGCAGATATTGTAAGTAACGGTATAACCATATTTTTCAGCAATCACCGGGGCGAGGGAAAGGGAAAACAGAGAGCCGAGATTGATGGACATATAAAACAGAGTAAATGCCCCATCCAGACGGGGGTCTTGTGGTCGGTAACATTTAGCCAGCAGGCTGGCGGGGTTGGCCTTGAAAAGACCATTACCGACCGCAACGGTGCCTAATGCATAAAAAATCAGTTCCGGTTTCATGATAGACAGGCCGATCATGTAATAGCCGATTGCCATGACAATCGCACCCAGAACGATGGTTCGTTTAGTTCCAAGTATGTGGTCACCAACATAACCACCGATAGAAATCAGGCCATACACCAGAGCGGTGAACGCACCAAAGGTAATAAATGATTGTTCTTCTGAAAAACCCAGTTGTTGAACGAAATAAACGGCCAAAATGCCTTGAACGCCGTAGAAACCAAATCGTTCCCATAGTTCAACAAAAAAGATCATGAAAAAGGGTTTTGGTTGATCCCATAAACCGACGGGTGCGGTTTTACTCATAGAGGTGCCTCTGTTAGTTGTCATTCCAATGGACAATACATCCAGAGTTTATACTGATGTTAACTGAACGATAACATAATGTATTGTACGGGTTGTGATTTTGTTTATTTATTCAAGTGATCGTAGAACGCGGGAGGTTAATATACAGGTGTAATATCTTCTCAGTGGTAGATCACACTAACGTAAAAAGTAAGACCAGATTTAGCAGAATATTCACTAAGTTAATGTCAAAAATTGTTAATCAAAGGGTTAAATGATTTAAAATAACCTAATATGGTTATTTTAAATCAATGATGTATGCCTGTTTTTGAGGCAGTGCAGTAATAGAATTTGAACAAATGTTAAATTCATCTTATTTCACTGTACGTATACCGTGCAATAAGATGAATAGACCCGTTGAATTCGCCTGCGACTCTTTATTGAGCTATTCTTATTGATATCATCCATTAATATCCAAAATTCGATATAATACAATTAGTAATGCTTAGTGATAAAAAATAAAATTTCATCATTTTATTCAAAATTAATACTATTGAATTCATATTCAGTTAAGTTTATCATTAAGTGCGTTTTTGTATCTTTATAACAAATTAGAGTTATTAGATTGTTGTTTCAGAGAGCTATGAGAAAAGTGAAATGTTCAGTTGATGAAGGCTCCCGGATGGAGCCTTCTACTTATCTTGGAAAAATATTGGCCGGGGAAATATTGGATAAATTACCGTATAAAATTAAACCGCATCCGCCAGGCTTTTATCCATCACATGATGAAAATCACGTTTAAAATAAATCAGCCCGTGGCCTTCTTCCTTGACGGCCATCTGTTTGACTTCCACTAGATAGACATAATGCGTGCCGATTTCTTGTATTTGCTCAATACTTCCTTCCAGATTGGCCAGCGTTTCTTTCAGCATCGGTTGTCCCAGAGCGCCCGTTTTCCAGATATTCCAGCCAAAGCGCTCTTCCATGCTGACGCCCGTCATTCCGGCGAAATGACGAGCAATCAATTCCTGTTCATGATTCAGGATATTGACACACAGGCGGCCATTTTCCTGAAATACCGGATTCATGGCGCTATTGCGATTGATGCATACCATCAGAGTCGGAGGCGTATCTGTCACAGAGCACACCGCCGTTGCAGTTATACCGCATCGCCCCGCAGGACCATCCGTGGTGATGATATTTACCGCAGCGGAAAGGCTTGCCATCGCATTCCGAAAACGCAGGCGATGTTCATTTTCTACAGACATAATAGACCTCCTGCTACTGATTTATTTCAGCAGCTTATCTAACAGGTTAATATCACGGTTATTGTGTAAATGGGGTTTTGTCCAGCCATCCAAGTCATAATCTGAGAGACAGCGATCCACCAATTCCGTCATTTTCTTCATATTACCGGAGCCATAGGCATGACGCAGGCACTGTAGGCGAATCTCATCCTGACTGCCGGCATAATTGATTTCATACAATTCATGGCGCCCGCCGAATTCGCTGCCAATGGCATCCCACATTAATTTCAAAATTTTAATTCGCTCTACATGGTCAATACCGTTAGAGCCGCGTACATATTTCTCAAGATACTTATTGATTTCAGGATTATTCATATCGCGCACACTGGATGGCAGATAAATCAAGCCGCTGGTGACATTGTTTTCAATGATGTTCTTGATTTTGGTATAAGCCATCGGTGCCATGACACGATAAGTCTGAATCGCCTGAGTATCCGGCAGATAAGCGCCGCCTTCCCACGGTTTGGCTTCTGCCCACATCGCATCCGTCAGTGACCAGAACAGATTGCGCCATGCCACGACTTCCCCCAGATCGGCCTGAACACCCCGGAAATCCACCACACCAGTACATTCAAGGCTCTTTTGCAGCAATCCCGTGATGAAGTCCAGTTTGACAGCCAGGCGTACACAGGCCTGCATGGGGAACAGACGGGCAAAACCGCCTTGGACAGCCCAATTGCGGGCGCGATCAAAATCGCGATAAATTAACACGTTTTCCCACGGAATTAACACCTTATCCATGACCAGAATGGCGTCATTTTCATCAAACCGACTGGAAAGGGGGTAATCGAAAGGTGAACCCATGGCACCGGCAACCAATTCGTAAGAAGCGCGCGAGATCAATTTCACGCCGTCGGCATCCATGGGTGCGACGAACATCAAGGCGAAATCGGGGTTATCGCCGATAACTTGTGCAGAACCAAAACCAATGAAGTTATAGTGAGTGAGCGCCGAATTGGTTGCGACAACTTTGGCACCACTGACGATAATCCCGGCATCGGTTTCTTTTTCTATCTGGATAAAAACATCTTTAACCTGATCGGCTGGCTTATGTCGATCAATCGGTGGGTTCACAATGGCATGGTTGAAATAGATACCGCTTTCCTGAATGCGTTTATACCATGTGCGGGCGTTATCCGCGAACTGCCCGTAAAATTCAGGATAAGCACCTAATGCGCAGCAGAATGCTGCTTTATAGTCAGGAGTGCGTCCCATCCAGCCGTAGCTTTGGCGTGACCATTCTGCAATGGCATCCCGCTGTTGGCGCATTTCATCCGGGCTGGTTGCAAAGCGGAAGAACTTGTGGGTATAGCCGCCACTGCCGGTATCGGTATCCCAGCAGAGTATATCGTGGGTTTCCGGCTCATGCAGGGCATCATACAGTTGACCTATCGAGGCTGCGGCATTACGGAAAGCGGGATGTGTCGTGACGTCTTTGACGCGTTCGCCGTAAATATAAATTTCCCGGCCATCCTGAAGCGATTTCAGGTACTCTTTGCTGGTAAACGGGCGTTTATGGTCGGCACGCAAATCTTCTAATCTCATGGCTACCTCACAAGTCAAAAATTCCCCGTTTTGATTTGTTATCTATATGGGGATGTGGTGTTAATTTTATGTTTACTTCCATTGCTTGATTGAAGCGACTAAGTGGCCGCACTTGAAGAGACTTTCGGAAGGTTAGCTGGTACTTTTCGGTGAGAGTGGATGATTTATTACAAAAGTGTGATCACCTTTGTGTTTTAAAGGCATGAATTTTCTAAGGGAAATAAATAGTTAGTTTACCCATAGCAATAATATTAACTTTGGCGTTGACATATTCGATGACTTTTTTGGATAGAAATATCGTTCGAGTCAATAGCATAATTTTATTTATTTTTATTTTTTTTGGAATGTATTTTTTATTAGAAATAATTTAAATTATAAATTATAGGATGTGTTTAAATTAAAGAATTGAATGGTGATTTTATATATTTATATATTATGGTGAAAATGTTTATTAATTTATTTTGTTATTATAACTCCTTGGAGTCATGACTGGATATTAGACGAACCTTTAAGACGCTTGCAGGAAAGATGGGGATCAGTTCTGAGATGAGAGATAGGTTACAGAACCATAAAAAACCCGGTGTCTCAACCAAACACTACGATCGCTACGACTATCTGAAAGAAAAACGGGAAATTATAGCGCAATGGGAAAGTAAATTACTATCACTATAGGGCAGAAAGCTGCCCTTTGAAATCCGGGCAGTTGTCTAACAAAGTTGAGTTATTTGGGTTGACTTAATCCTCATGTTGCTAAATATGCCAAATATTAATTTGTCTGTTTCCATTTAGGATTTAGTTCATCGCAATATTTACTTTCATTTGAATTAATAGCTTGCGTTTATATATTCAATGCAAATATATCATTTGTTATTATGATTTTTTTCATTAAATAAAAAAGACAGAAAATAAAAACCTCATTGCTAAAAATAGTCTTTTTTGTGATAAAGATCATAAAATAAGAATGATCATGATTTTGTCAAAACTATTACCTATTTTTTATTTTTACTTCATGATGTTACGAAAAAAACACCTTTTATGATTAAATATTAAACGGTTCGATTCACTAATTATATACATTATCTAAAAATATTATTTTTCAACAACAATAATTTTAATTTTTTACGCTGCTATTGTCGGATGCCGTTTTTTATTTCACTTGATTTAATTTGGTCTTTACTCCTTCGTTATTTATTATTGCCCCCATTTTATTTATCACGGATCAGCCGATATATTCGGACACAGAGTCCCATCAAATTATCGAAAGACAACGTATTGCGTCCTGAATTAACCAATTTGTCGGAGACAAGGTGAGTTAGATTTAAATCCGGTGCCCAAATGTTATGGCCTGCGTTGCTATCAGGCGGGATGCCTATTACATAACGTTCCATCATCTCAGGGAGACACATCATGTCAATAAAGAAGAACATCGATAAATTGAAGAAAGGACACTCCCTTGTTCAACAGGGGCAAGAGGCTGTTCAGAAAGCGAAACAGGTTGCAGGCAAATTGGGCGGCGGCATGTCAGGCACGGCAGGCTTAATTCCGGGTGGCGGTTTTACCGGCGGAATAGGCGGACATTCAGGGAGCGGCATGTCAGGCGCGGAGGGCTTAATTCCGGGCGGCGGTTTTGCCGGCGGAATAGGCGGCCGTTCAGGCAGCGGCATGACAAGCACCGCGGGCTTAATCCCGGGTGGCGGTTTTACCGGTGGAAAGGGGCTGGCAGAACGCGCAGCCGGGGGGCAGAATGCGGCCACCAAAGCGCTGGAAAAAGCCGCCCAGATGCTGATGGGAGGGCGTGACCCAAGTGGCCTGCAATTTACCTTGACCGCAGGCGGCTTACCGCCGCAGACGTTTGTCGTGACCGATTTCACGCTGAACGAAAGTTTTTCTCAGCCGTTCAGCCTGAGTGTGGGACTGGCGAGCGCCGACCCGGCTATCGATTTTCCGGCAGTACTGGATCGCACCGCCACGCTGACCATTCTGCAAAACGGTATCGAACAACGCAGCATCACGGGGATCGTTTCCCGCTTTGAGCAGGGTAATACCGGGTTGCACCAGACTACCTACCAAATGACTATCCGCCCTGACCTGTGGCGTACGACCCTGAGACAGAACTCGCGCATTTTCCAGCAGCAGGATATCGCCACCATCCTCACCACTCTCCTGAAAGAACACAACATCCGCGATGTGATCTTCAGCCTGCGCCATCCTCACCCGGCGCGCGAATTCTGCGTGCAGTATCAGGAAAGTGACTTTGCCTTCCTGCAACGGTTAACGGCGGAAGAGGGCATTTTCTACTTCTTCGAATGCAGTAACGGGCGCAACACGCTGGTCTTTGCCGACGACTGCGGTTCAGTCCCGCCGGGCATAGTGATCCCTTATCAGCCCGGTGAAGTCAGCACCGGGGGTGAACCTGCCATCAGCAGCTTGACATGCAGCGCACAGGTGCGGCCGGCGCAGGTCCAGCTTAAGGATTACACCTTCAAGAATCCAGCGTGGCCGGCGGAATTTCACCAACAGATGCGGGACGAAAATCTGCAACAACTGTACTACGAGCACTACGACTACCCCGGTCGCTTCAAGGACGAAGCACATGGCAAGGATTTTACCCGCTACCGGCTGGAAGCGCTGCGTAGCGATGCAATGATGGGACAGGGCAGCGGCAATGCGATAACCCTGCAGCCGGGCAAGCTGTTTATCCTTGATAACCATCCCCGGGCAGACCTGAATCAGTCATGGCAGACCGTCTCCACCAGCCACAGCGGCAGCCAGCCGGGTGCCCTTGAAACGAAAACCGGCGACAGCGGCACCACGCTGCACAGCCACTTCTATTTCATCCGTCAGAATCAGAACTGGCGCCCGGCTCCGCTGCCCAAACCGGTGGTTGATGGCCCACAAATCGCTAAGGTGGTCGGCCCAGCCGGTGAAGAAATCTTCTGTGACCAGTACGGGCGCGTGCGCCTGCAATTCCCGTGGGATCGCTACGGCAAATCCAACGACCAGAGTTCCTGCTGGATACGGGTGACTCAACCGTGGGCAGGGCAAGGCTGGGGAATGCTGGCCATCCCACGTATCGGACAGGAAGTGGTGGTGGATTTCCTACACGGCGACCCCGACCAGCCGATAGTGACCGGGCGTACTTACCATGCCAGCAACATCCCGCCGGGTGCCTTGCCGGGCAGCAAAACCCAGATGGCGTTCCGCTCCAAAACTCACAAGGGACAGGGCTACAACGAACTGCTGTTTGAGGATGCCAAGGGCAGCGAACTGCTGTCACTGCACGCGCAGAAGGACATGTACACCAAGGTGCTCAACGACCGCGATACCCATGTGATCGCCAACCACAGCGAAACCGTGGAGAAAAACCAGACCATCAGGGTCAATGAGAACAAAGAGGAAACGGTCACACTCAACAGTACAGAAACGGTGAAAGAGGTGCGAAAACTGATCACTGGCCAGAACTACATTATTGAGGTCGGTGCACACAAGACAGAGACCATCACCCATACCCTTTCCATCACGGCCGGCGATGTAATTGAGCTGCGCTGCGGCCTGAGTGTGTTGCGCATGGACAGTGCCGGACGTATCACCCTTCAGGGCAGTGAGCTCAAATTTGAAGCCAGTGGCCCGGTGCAAATCACCGGTAAAGACATCGACCTGAACTAAGAAGGACAGACTGAGATGGAATTTCGTAACCTGACTCCCTTTGCCGTGATGAACTATCAGATGCTCGATATCGAAGATACCGAGCATCACGTCGCGGTCATGAAAATCGGCTACCAGCTACTGCCTACCGGACAGGGGGAATACAGTGCGGAATTACTGCCCGCGCCTCCCCTGTGTTTACAGGATGAATACCGTGGACAGATGAATGCCTCACAGGTGTTGCAGGAGAGTGACCTTGCCCCGTTTAAACCTCGCTGTGACGTGATTGTCAACGGCACGGCTTATGCGCCGGAAGGTAAACCCTGTACCGAATTTCCTGTGCAGTTGCAGGTACAAACCAAGCAGGGCCAGATCCTGCTCGACAAAACCCTGACTGTGACCGGCGAGCGGGAGTTTATTCGCGATGCGGATGGCAACTGGCAACTAACCGACCCGAAACCTTTTGCAACGCTGCCGTTGGATTATCGCTATGCCTTTGGTGGTGAATGCAAAATTCAGGCAGGTGATAAAGCGAACGAATACCTCAAGGAAAGTGATCGTCTGACACCGGAACAGCGCCAGCAGCATTCAGACGGGAAAAATGCGCCTGCCGCTCATGCCGTTTGTGAAACCAATCCGCTGGGAACGGGGTTTATCACTCCGTGGTACGCCAACGCGAAACAGCTCACCCGTTACCCTGCGCCGCGTATTATCCGGCCGGATGCTGAGTTCACTGCCCAACTTTTTGCAGCTCAACTAGGGGGAACACTGCCTGTCGATACCCCAGCCAGCCAACCGCAGGGCATGGGCTTTATCGGCCGTCCGTGGCTGCCCCGCCGCACATTGGCCGGCACTTACGATGATAACTGGCTGGCACACCGTCACCCTTACCTGCCAAAAGATTTTGACTTCGCCTACTGGAACGGTGCACCCACTGACCAGCAGATCGACTGGCCGGAAACCAACCTCTCGCTGCACCTGCAGGGCATGACCCCCGGTGGCAACCTACATGTCACCCTGCCGGGACACCGCCCGTTTATTCTGCTGCGGATGCACAACGGCATGTTGCTGCCCGTCCCGATGCGCCCTGACACGTTAATTCTCGACAGCGACGCTAAAACACTGTACCTGACCTGCCGACTGAATTTTAAAACCGACCTGCCTGTACGGGTTGCCGAAGCGCGGTTTGAAATCAACCCGGAGGCACCGTTGCTTAAACTGGCACCCCTGGAAGAGGAGAAAAAGGATGGCTGATAACTACATCGCCCGCACTGCGGGCAGCTGGATGATTGTCGGCATGCTGCCGGACGTGTGTAAAACCCCGATGGGCCCCTCAACGCCCCCGATACCCTATCCAGTGGTAGCAAAACTGGCGGACAGCTCGTCACCGGTGCCCTCCGTGCGTGCCAATGGCAAGCCAGTGGTGGTGTTTGCCCGCAGTTTTGTCCCCACCACCATCGGTGACCAGCCCGGTGTGGCGAATGGTGTCAAAAGCGGCACGGTCGGCGGTAAATGCCATCCGCAGGAGCATACCAAGACGGTACGGGCTGGCAACAAACTGGTGCTGCGTCACGGGGATAAATTTTGGATGAACGGGGCATAAGGAAGGAAACCATGGCAGAAAAATCTTCGACGCTGGTTGTGACACCCACTGTTTATGCAGGCAAGGAATTTTGTGAGGAATTTAATATTCGGACACAGGCTGAGGCGGAAACCGCACTGAGCAAGGTCGATACGCTCTATCCACAAAGCAGCAAATATTATGGTGCTTACGGGGACGATCCGGGATTAGATGAATACTACAATGACGAAGACGCAAAATTCGAAGAGCAGTATTTTAAAAAAACAGCACAGGATGCCGTTGACAAATTCAAAAGCGGTGAGTTTCCGCTGAAGGAGTGGGAAGAAAAGGAAAAAACAAAAGGGCCTGAATACCCTCAACCCAATTCCCCCTTACCGGCCAAAGCCCGCGATGACAGTCCGACCGGGACGGGGAACACCCCCGGAATAATTACCGCTCAGGCCGGCCCAGCGCAAGTACCCGCGACCGAAGCCAATCCCCTTCCTCAAGCAGAAACACCGGCAGAAAAAAGTTGGCGGGCAAAAGCGTGGGCGGCAATGGTGGAAGCCAAAGACGGCGTCGTTGATTGGGCGCATGAGAAGGCGATTAATCATGCTGAAGGGATAAAACATCCGCTTGAGCGGGCGAAAGGCCAGCTAAAAGGTGCCTATAATACCGTGGTTGGCACAGCAGAATCCTATATCCAGGGGGCTTATTTTGAAAGCGCCAAAGATTCGGAGGATACAGCCCGGTGGCTTGAAATCTATGGCGAAACCGAAAAAGCGAAGACGGTCCGTGAAGTCGCAGATATTCAGAAAAAGCAAAGTGGGGAATTTAATCTGAATGACTGGAAAGCCACGTCCAGCAACCGGGCACAAGAAGCGGGGATACTTGATATTCAGGTTCTCGAAACCATTGGTTTGCCTGCCCGGAAAATCGACGTTATCAAAAAGGGCGCGACTGAATTAGCTTCTGCCGCCAACAAAGTCAGTACTGCGGCGACCAAAGCTGAAAGAAAAGTGCTTACTGAGGAAGCCAAAGCCGTAGAAGGTGCCAAAATCGAAGGCCAATCGCCGAAAACTGCCACGTCCTCACACGATAAACCCCAAAACGCTAAAGAAGACCATGTTGATAACAAGTCTACCGACAAAGACGGAAGCTGTAACGGGACTTGTAAAACGGAAGGTGAACCTGTCGATATGGCTACCGGTGACTTCCTGCAAGTCTGGCCAGTTATTGCTATCCCCGGATTATTGCCGATTACCCTGACCCGTACTTATCGCTCCACCGCCAACTTAAACGGCTTGTTTGGCCCTAAATGGGCGGATGACTGGTCACGTCAGTTGAAACGGGTCAATGGTAAGGTAAATTTCACCGATGCCGACGGCGTGATCTACGATTTCAGCACACCCAAAAATCAGGTGCTCTCCCGTAACCAGCATATTCCTCATTACGTGCTGACCGGTGAGTTGAATGGCGAACTGCAACTGACCGATCGCCAGTCCCAGCTTACCTACCACTTCAATCATGCCGTCGGATCTATCCGTAAATTATCCGCGATCACCGATCGCCGTCAGAACGCGATCCGGTTTATCTACAATAAACAGTCGCAACTGATTGAAGTCACGCGCACCGATGGTTTCCGGCTGATTCTGGGTTATCAGAATCAATACCTCCAAACCGTAGACTATCTTGACCAGCAAAAGCAACAACGGCTGGTGACCTGTCACTATGATCCGCAAGGTTACCTGCATGAATGTGACGCGTTTCAGCATAACCACCTGTGGCATGAATACGACGCACAGGGGTGGATGATCCGCTGGCACGATACCGACCAGACCGATTTAAGCCTGACTTATGATGAACAAGGACGGGTACTCAGCACCACTTCTCCCCGCGGTTACTGGTGTGACCATTTCCACTATGATGATCAGGCGCGTATCACCACCTATCGGGACGGCGAAGGCGGTGAAACCCAATACCATTACGATCACAACGGGTTGGTTGTCCGTGAAGTCGATCCGCTGGGGCGCATTATCCGCCGCCAGTGGCGCCATAGCCAAATTGTCTGGGAAGCCGATCGGGCAGGTGGGATAACCACATTCGATTACAACCCTGACGGGGCGCTGACCGAAGTGAAGCTGCCGACGGGCGAAACTTTCGCCTATGGTTATGACGAACACGGGCAGCTCATCGACAGTGTCCGGCCGACGGGTGAGCGTTGGCAATTTCACTATGATGAGCTGGGTAATCTGACGGCACTGACTCATCCGTTGGGGCACAAAGAAGAATACCAATACGGCACCCACGGTGAATTACGTCAGCGCCTGCTGCCGGATGGTCGCCAGTGGCATTACGCCTATGACGAACAGCAGCGGCTGGCGGCGGTGGTGACGCCAGATGGCCAGACAACCAATTTGCAACTGGACGAGCTGGGTCATCTGCGCCAACTCACCGATGCCCTCAAACAGCAGACTCACTACCGTTATAGCGACGCCCACGCCAGCCTTAACGGCAGCCTGACCGAAGTGGAACTGCCGGATGGCACCACGCAGCAACTGGCCTATGACAGTGAACGGCGCGTGGTGGCGGTTACTGACGGCGAAGGCCGTACCACCCGCTACACTTACGGCGCGTTTGACCTGCTCAATCAGGTGACCCGACCCGATGGCACTATCTTGCGCTTTGGCTATGACCGTCTGACCCGCTTGAAGTCCGTGACCGCTTCCACTGGCGAAACCTACCGTTATGAACGGGATGTGGCGGGTCAGATTATCCGGGAAACTGATTTTACCGGGCGTACTATTGATTATCAGTACGATAAGCTAGGCCGCCGCATTCAGGCACAATATCCCGAGGGTCAACAACTTCGCTGGCACTACTCTGCTGCCGGTTCACTGATTAAACAGGAAAGCTGGCAGCCGGAAGAAAACCAACGGGTGCTTAAAGACACCACCACTTACGAATACAATCAACGGTATCAATTGGTGAAAGCCACTCATGCCGATGTTACCGTCGAGTATGAGTACGACAAAACTACTGGCCTGCCGACTTGTGAGCGTATCAACGGGCGGGAAATCACGCGCAAATGGGATAACCTGACCGGGCGGCCAGTCAGTGAAAGTGTGGATGGCAATACCCTGCACTTTGGTTATAACCTGTCGGGAAGTCTGAATCACTTTCAGCTTAACCAGCATGCGCCACTGACATTCCAGCATGATGCACTGGGACGGGAAATGGTGCGGGAAAGTGCCAACGGGTTTATCCTCGCCAGCCGCTACACCGCAATCGGTTTGCTGGCACATCAGTCGGCAGGGCAAGCCACCCAATTTTTCAGGGAAACGCTGGCACAAAATGACCCGCATTTCCCGCCACAAGCGACTGCCGTCAACCGGAGCTGGCAATATGACCGTGCCCATAATGTGCGGGTGATTGACGACAGCCGCTGGGGGCAAACCCGTTACCGTTACAATGCCAACGACCAAATACTGCATACCCTGTTCGAGGGGGCACGTCCGCATGAAGAACAATTCAGCTATGATACTAACGGTAACCTGAGCCAACATCTGCCGACCGATGCGCGGGGCGCGGTGGCACAAATTACGCAGCGTCAGAAAGCCGGGCGCGTGGTGCAGCAAGGGGATATCCGCTATCGCTATGATGACAATGGGCGTCTGGTGGAAAAAACCGAACAACGTGACGGCTTCCGCCCGCAAATCTGGCGCTACCGCTGGGACACCCAAAACCAGCTCACCCACTGTGAAACACCGGATGGATCGCGCTGGCATTATCGCTACGATGCTTTTGGCAGAAGAATTCGGAAGCTGAAAGTACACGATGGTAAGCTGACTGCCGCCAATTTGCAGCGCTGGCTGAATGGTAAACCGGATTTAACGCCGAGAGCCGATGCCATCATGGGACAGGATTACCTGTGGAGTGGTGACCAGCTTATCGAAGAAACACCGATTTACGCCGATGGTACGCCAGTAGAAGATCAACGCATCCGCTGGCTCTATGAACCCGGTTCATTAACGCCGTCAGCACGTGTTGAAAAAGGCAAGCTGCACTATATTGTCAGTGATCATCAGGGCACGCCCCGCGAAATGTTGTCCGAGGAAGGGGTACTGGTCTGGGCGCAGCGGCTGACCACGTGGGGGAAAGCGGAGAAATCGCAGGTCATCGCTTCCAATAATCCGGATTATCATGTTAGCTGTAACCTGCGGTTTATGGGGCAGTATGAGGATGAGGAGAGCGGGTTATACTATAACCGCTTTCGGTATTATTCGCCGGAAACCGCGCAATATATTTCGCCCGACCCGATAGGATTGATGGGGGGCGTGAATCCGTACTCTTACGTCCATAATCCGGTTAACTTCATTGATCCGCTGGGACTGGCGGGTGATGATTGTGGTAAGCAGCTTAAGCTGTCTTCAAAAAATCCTGTTCCTAAAAGTGTTTCCAATGAATATGAAAATATAATCACAGGAAAAGGTACCCCAAGGGTACATAAGGATACTGGAATTCAAAAAACCCTAGAAGATAGAAAAGGAAAAACGAATAAATTCTGGATAGGAGCTAAAGAATGGCAAGTTGTTCACTCAGGAAAAGGGATTGATCCACACCATCGCATAGTAGAACAAACTTTACCGAATGGTCAAAAAATATATGGATACGCATTAAATCATGATTACGAAAAAGTCTATAAATTTCCGAGTCCTTGGTACCCCGATGGAGGTAAATATCCAGGACACAAGCCAGTGAAATAATAAACATTAATTTATTCAACAGAATGGCAACACTATGATTCACAGTAAATATTTTTTATATATAAATGACGTAGAATGCGCTATAGCCGATAACATTGACTTTCTTCACTTGAGTAATCATGAGGGCGATAATTTCGAATTGGTTCTATTAAGATCAAGAGAAATAAAGATGCAGAATAGTGTCAAGGTAAAAAAAGAAGACACTGTTACTATATCCTATTATATCAATGACATATGTGTTTATGAATTTAATGGTTATATAATAGAAAAAGAAAATACTCTAACAAACTGTCAAGAGTTTTCATTAGTAATAAAAACTTCTGATGAGCCACCTCTTACCATTACTGCTATTTTAAAAGAGTGGGTTAAAGGAAATGATGTTCTCTACTGGAAAAACAACAAATGCATAGAAGCAAAAAATTTATGGTTAACCGCAAGTTTATACTGGCAGCAAATTTTTCCTCCAGAACAAAATAAAATACTCAATGCTTCACTAAACTTAGAGGGAGTCAATAATTATCTTGATTTCTTTTGCATGCTCGGAGAAGCATTTTGGGGTAAAAGAGGATATATAGGTAGAGATTTCCATGGATTTGATGATTTATTGAGTGATCTTAGCTATGAAAAATCAGAAATTAATATTTATATTGAAAATACGAATAAATTAAGACTTTTTTTAGAAAGAATTAGTCCTCCTGATTGCAATTACTATGATACTTTCATGAGAATTTTAGTAGATAGAAAATGTAATATTAACAAAAAGTAATTACATAATTAGCCGGAAAGATCCCCATGATCTTCCGGCTTTGTTCTTTTAAGAGCGGCTCGTTGGCAATGATCACAACGACTGATCCAAGAATTGACGATGTGTTCCAGTGCTGGCTGTTAAATGCGAGATGTGTCACTAGGCAAAAGCAGGAGTTTGTTTCACCCCCCATTCACACTCCTCTCCCGCCAAACACTTGGTGCACACCCCATTAACCGATTAAAAAAACGCGTAAAATAAGCCGGATCTTTAAACCCAAGCTGATACGCAATTTCAAACACCGGGCTGTCACTAAACAGCAGCAGCCGTTTTGCTTCCCGTAACAGTCGGTCAAAAATCAATTTTTTGGGTGGCCGATTGGCAAACCTTCGACACATATCTTTAAGGCGAGATTCCGTAATTCCCAGTTTTTCCGCATATTCCGGTACAGCAAGATGCTGATGATAATGCTGATCAATCAATTGGTTAAAACGCTGAAACAGTTTTAGTTCGCCTCTTACCCCACCAGAGCGATGATCATCAAGGGGAATGCTGCGCAGCAGAAAAGTGAACAGTGATTGCGCCAGAAATGCCAGTGATTGTTCACGTCCTGCGAATTGGTTGGCGGATTCACGCCCGATCAACGCCCAATAGTGATTGAATGTCGCCAATTCATCGGGCTTATCTGCCACAGAAAGGCAGATGGCTGGAATATCAACCAATTCCCGATGGATGGGGTAGAGCGAATTGAGCAGCGGTGTAATCAATGCTTGACGCACCGTCAGGACATAACCGTCGGTATCTTCCTGCGTAAAGAAGGCGTGGGGAACCGAAGGAGGTGTCAGGATAAACAGCGGTGCTTGTACTGAATAACGTAGCTCATCCAGTTGCAGCTCAATCCGTCCGGTCACCAGATAGTGAAGTTGAAAAAAACCGTCATGACGATGCGCCTGCATATCACGGCCAAAGAACGCAGCCATGCGACCAAAAGTTTGATAATGCACATCGTCAGATCCCTGCGTTTCATCATAGTCTTTACTGATATCAATATTGGTAATAATGGCTTTGCTTGTGTTGGAGGCTGGCATCAATAGTTATCTCCTGAGCGCTGCGTTTGCTTCATCGGGATAAATGAGACCATCAAAGCCCCGATAATCAGCAACCCGGCGACGAAATAGAGGCCTGAGTTGAAACTGCCCGTTTGATCTTTTAGCCAGCCGATCAACAGCGGGCTGACAGCAGAACCCACATTACCTGTGGCATTGATGACGGCGATCCCAATGGCACGGGCGCGCAGGCTGATGGATTGATCCGGCGTAGTCCAAAATACCGCCATGGCCGTAAATGACCCAGTAGAAGCCATGATAATCCCCAGCAGTTGCACCATGCTGTGGTTAGTCAGTGAGGTCAAAATCCAGCCTGCTGCTGCGAACAGATAGGGCAGGGCAGTGTGCATTTTCCGTTCTTGCAGACGGTCTGAACGGCGGCTCCAGTAAATCATGCCCAAGATAGTGCAGAATTGGGGAATAGCAGTCAGCAGGCCAATCATCACGTGACTGCTCCCCTGATTGAAACTCTGCATAATTTGCGGCGTCCAGATATTAATGGCGCTCAGAGTATTGGTCAGGCAGAAATAAGCGAAGGTATACATCAGTACAATCGAGGTTAAAACTTCACGCCACAGGCTGGTTTTGGGGCTGGCAGGGCCATTGGATTGTACCTGCGAAAGTTCATCGCGATCCATCATTTCCTGAAGACACTGTTTATCTTCACGCGTCAGCCATTTGGCTTTTTCCGGTGAGTCATCCAGATAGAACCAGACGACAAAACCGAGCAGAACAGAAGGGAAGCCTTCCAGCAAAAACAGCCATTGCCAGCCACGCAGATCCCAGATGCCATCCATTTCCAGAATATAACCAGAGGCCAGCGAGCCAAACGCCATTGTGACCGGCATCGCGATCATAAACAGGGCATTAGCGCGGGCGCGGTAATAGGCGGGAAACCAATAAGTCAGGTAGACCAGAATCCCCGGCAGGAAACCCGCTTCCGCAATGCCTACCAGCATACGCAGGATATACAGGCTTGTTGGGCCAGTGGCAAACATCGTGGCAGTAGAAGCGATCCCCCACAGCACCATAATGGTGGCGATCCAGCGACGGGCGCCGACAATACTGAGCATCACGTTACTGGGAATGCCGAAAATCACGTAAGTTGCGTAAAACAGCGTAGCAGCCAGCCCAAACATCGTAGACGACAGGCCGAGATCTTTTCCCATCGTCAGACCGGCAAAGCCGATATTGATGCGATCCAGAAAGGAAAACACAAATAGAACAAATAAAAACAGGATCAAGCGTCGGAACAATTTGTTGATGACATTTTGCTGCCGGTAGGTGAGTTTTTGAGGTGGGTAAGCCGGGTTCTCTGGTTCTTGTATGGCTTCAGGTGGGCTGCTCATTGTCGTTACCTTTTTTATTATACGATGCGTGTCGCGTTTTTATGGAAACTGGCATGAAAACTATCACTGTGCTGGCAGATGCGGCGATCGACATCTGCCATGTAGGAATACCGATTGTGGTGTTATTTATCAGTAATCAGAATGAGTTAATAAGTGCTCAATGAAGGCGGGGTTACATTCTCCTGTTTTTTGCCGAAGCGTACCGCCAGCGAGTGAGCCGCTGTTGTCAGCAATGTTGTATCGACCCCGACGGCAACAAACCGTGCGCCCAGATTAAGGTAGTGTTCCGCCGTTTCGACATGGGTCATTAAAATCCCTGCTGCTTTGTCTGATGCCGCTATCTGACAGATAGCCTGCTCAATGGCCGCTTTGACTTCAGGGTGCTGAGGGTTACCGGAATAGCCCATATCCGCACTGAGATCGGCAGGGCCAATAAATACGCCATCGACACCTTCAACGGTCAGAATTTCTGGCAGATTGCGCAGGGCTTCGCGAGTTTCCACTTGTACCAAAACACAGATTTCATCGTTGGCGCGAACCAGATAATCGGGAATACGATTCCAGCGGGAAGCCCTTGCCAGTGCACTGCCTACGCCCCGAATGCCAGCGGGCGGATAGCGGGTCGCACGCACGGCTTCGCGGGCTTGCTCTGCGTTCTGAATCATCGGCACCAGCAACGTCTGTGCGCCGATATCGAGAAGTTGCTTAATAAGCACCGGATCGTTCCACGGTGAGCGAACAACCGGCTGGCTTGGATAGGGCGCAATCGCCTGCAACTGGGTCAGGATTGAGGGGATATGATTGGGCGCGTGTTCGCCATCAATCAGCAGCCAGTCGAATCCTGTTCCTGCCAGAATTTCCGCGCTGTATGAACTGCACAGGCCAAGCCATAAACCGATTTGTGGATGCCCTGCTTGCAGGGCTTGTTTAAATCTATTGGTTAACAGATCCATTGACTCACCTTCAAACTTCGACTTTAACGTCTGGCCTTAAACAAAGTGGCAGCTGATTGAACCCATTGCACCGTAATCCACATGAAAAGTATCGCCTTTGCGGGCAGGCACCGGGCGGGTAAAGGAGCCGCCAAGAATAATCTGACCGGCTTCAAGCTGAACACCATGCGGAGCCAGTTTATTAGCCAACCAAGCGACACCATTGGCGGGATGGTTAAGCACTGCAGCTGCTACGCCGGATTCTTCAATCACCCCATTGCGATAGAGCAGGGCGCTGACCCAGCGCAGATCCAGCTCATCCGGCCTGATGGGACGTCCGCCCATGATGACACCGGCATTGGCCGCATTATCAGAAATCGTATCGAACACCTTACGCGGGCGCTGGGTTTCAGGATCGATATTGTGACAGCGGGCATCGATCAACTCCAGCGCCGGAATGATGTAATCTGTCGCGTTATAGACATCAAACAGCGTACAGTTTGGGCCACGAAGAGGTTTTGCCAGCACGAAGGCCAGCTCTACCTCAATGCGCGGCACAATAAAGCGTTCGCAGGGAATATCACTGCCGTCCTGAAAAAACATATCATCCAGTAATGCGCCATAGTCCGGTTCCTCAATTTGTGAACTGACTTGCATGGCTCGGGATGTCAGGCCGATTTTATGCCCCTTGAGTACTCGGCCTTCCGCGATTTTCAGATTGACCCACTCACGTTGAATGGCGTAGGCGTCTTCAATCGTTATCTCTGGGTAATCCAGTGAAATTTGCCGGATCTGCTCTCGTTTTTTTTCTGCCTGATGTAAACGGCGTGCAACCTGTGATACGACTTCTTGCTGTAGCTGCTGTTGCATAGCGTGTTAAGCTCCTTTAGCGCCCAATCCCCCAAAACAGAGGTATTTCACTTCTAAATAATCTTCGATACCGTGGCGCGAACCTTCACGCCCCAGACCAGATTGTTTTATGCCCCCGAATGGAGCCACTTCGTTGGAAATCAAACCTTCATTAATGCCGACCATGCCGCTTTCCAGTGCTTCTGCCACCCGGTAAATTCGGCCAATGTCGCGGGAATAGAAATAAGCCGCGAGGCCAAACTCTGTATCGTTGGCGAGGCGAATGGCTTCTTCTTCATCGCGGAATTTGAACAGCGGCGCCAGTGGGCCGAAGGTTTCTTCATGGCTGACCCGCATTGAACCATCCACATCGGCCAGCACGGTGGGTTCAAAGAATAATCCGCCCAATGTGTGGGACTTGCCGCCGGCCAGAATGCGTGCGCCGTTGGAAACGGCATCGCTGATATGCGCCTGTATTTTTTCCACGGCAGCCTGATTAATCAGCGGCCCTTGTTGTGACGCAGGTTGTGATGAATCGCTATGGGCTGGCCCAACGCGAAGTTGTTTGACGGCATGAACCAGACGTTCAGCAAATGCATCATAGACGCTTTCTTGTACCAGAATCCGGTTGGCACAGACACAAGTCTGCCCGCTGTTGCGGAATTTCGTCGCCATCGCGCCTTCCACAGCAGCATCAAGATCTGCATCATCAAAAATAATAAAAGGCGCATTGCCGCCGAGTTCAAGGGAAAGCTTCTTGACGGTATCGGCACTTTGCGCCATCAGTAACTTGCCAACGCGGGTAGAGCCGGTAAAAGAGAGTTTGCGCACGATCGGGCTTGAAGTCAGTGTTTCGCCAATCACTTTGGCATCCATACCAGTGACAATATTCAGGACACCCGCTGGAATGCCAGCCTGTTCAGCCAGAACTGCCAACGCCAGCGCAGACAGTGGAGTTTCTGCGGCAGGTTTCAGTACAACCGTACAACCAGCGGCCAGTGCCGGGCTAACCTTACGGGTGATCATGGCATTGGGGAAATTCCACGGCGTAATCGCGGCGACAACGCCAATCGGCTGTTTGATGGTCGCGAGACGGCGACCCGGCATCGGTGATGGGATAGTTTCGCCATAAATGCGTTTACCTTCTTCCGCAAACCACTCGATAAAACTGGCACCATAGGCAATTTCTCCCATCGCTTCCGCATGGGGTTTTCCCTGTTCGGCACTCAGCAGTTCCGCTAACGATTTTTGGTTATCCATGATTAGCTGGAACCATTGTTTGAGCTTTTGGCTGCGCTGCTTGGCAGTCAATGCTCGCCATGCGGGAAGGGCAGTCTGGGCGGCTTCAATGGCTTGCTGTGTCTCTGCGGAACCCATATCACTGACATTGGCAATAACTTCGCCATTGGCGGGATTGGTAACGGCAAAAGTCGTTTTATTATGCGCATCAACCCATTGACCATTGATATAAGCCTGTTGGCGCAGCAGTAATGTCTCTAGATGATTTGTCATGGTTTTCTCTTCATTAAGCAAAAAGGTGAACTTTATTGTGCTGAATTATGCCATTCGTTAAGTCTAATCTTTTGATTTAAACAGCTGATGCACGTTATTCGATTTATAATTCAGTATCGGATCAAGTTCTTCCATTGTGAAAGAGAGGCCAAGATAACGCTGTGCCATCAAATCGGCAAAGTGTGCTTTGATTAACGTAAACAGCATTTCGCCGACTTGCTGACGATCTTCGAGGCTGCGTCCTGCGCCGATTTTCAGCGTCATGTGGA
Organism: Xenorhabdus bovienii; assembly: GCF_024721015.1. Taxonomy (GTDB): domain Bacteria; phylum Pseudomonadota; class Gammaproteobacteria; order Enterobacterales; family Enterobacteriaceae; genus Xenorhabdus; species Xenorhabdus bovienii. The sequence goes on along the minus strand of NZ_JANAIF010000015.1, from coordinate 38,977 downwards.
CAAAGGCGTAATCTTGTTCGCCATCTGCCATTTGCCATGTATCTAGCCAAATAGCACGGCTGCGGATGCCGCCCAGCGGGAAAATTCCCGTATCGGCCAGCGCCTGATTCACGTTGGCAAACAGCGCCGGTAATCTGGCGGCTTCACGGATATTTTCGGTACATTCAGCGTAAAAATGTGGCATGGTCTGCTCCTGTCAGGCTCTGATTTTTTCGGCGGTTTGTTCATTAACCGCATCATCGGATAGCGGGAAAACGGCATTTACTTGCCCTGTTCCTGAACTGGCGAACAATTCGGTGAGAAATTCCACCTTACCGTCGTATTTGTCCCAACCGAGCAGGCCGAGCAGCATCACTGTATCGTGCATATTGCCTTCACCACGGCAATATTGCGCATACTCCGGCAGCATTTTGCAGAATTCCTTGAACTGACCTTCCTTCCAAAGCTGTACCACGCGGCGATCCATCTGCTCATCAAACTCGCGGGTGTAACTGTTCATCCCTTCCTCCGCGCGCTGATCATCAATGAAACTGTGTGACATCGAGCCGCTGGCCAGCACTGCTACCGTGCCATCATATTTTTCAATCGCCCGCAACACGGCTTCTCCCAGCTTGCGGCTGTCTTCAAAGGCATGAACGGTACAAAAGGCAGAAATTGAAATCACTTTGAAATGGCGGTCACTGTTCATATAACGCATGGGAACCAATGTGCCGTATTCCAATTTCAGGCTGGAGATCTCATGTGATTGAGCGCGAACCCCCATCTGGCGAGCCTCTTCCGCAATCATCCGGCCGAGTTCAGGGTTGCCGTTATACTCATAAGTCATATCGCGAATAAAATGCGGTAACTCATTGCTGGTATAAATGCCGGAGAAATGCCCGGCACAGTTGATATGATAGGCACTGTTGACCAGCCAGTGGGTATCGAACACGATGATCGTATCGACGCCCATTTCATGGCAACGGCGGCTGATCTCTTTGTGCCCGTCAATCGCCCCCTGCCGGCAACCATGATGTTTGCCCGGCATTTCGGACAAATACATCGAGGGTACATGTGTAATTTTCGCGGCTAACGCTAACTTTCCCATAAATCCTCACTTGATATCAGGACGATGAACCGTGGTTAACGCTGGGATCAATTACACTCCCCAACGAGGAATGGGATGATCTCCCATTGAGATACAGACATTTTTCACTTCGGCAAACACTTCAAGACTGTATTCCCCGCCTTCGCGCCCGGTACCGGAGGCTTTCACACCGCCGAACGGCTGGCGTAGATCGCGAACATTCTGGGAATTGACGAACACCATGCCGGCTTCAATGTTACGCGCCAGCCGCAAGACTTTGCTGACATCCTGCGTCCAGATATAAGACGCCAGGCCGTACTCCACATCATTCGCCATGCGCAGGCCGTCCTCTTCACTTTTAAAAGGCAGCAGACAAGCAACGGGCCCGAAGATCTCTTCCTGTGCCACGCGCATCCGGTTATCCACATCTGCCAGCACGGTTGGCCGCAGGAAGTTGCCATTTTTCAGATGTTCAGGCAGATCGGCGGGCTTATCAGGGCCGCCAGCCAGCAGCGTTGCCCCTTCTTCAATACCGAGACGGATATAGCCGGAGACTTTTTCCCAGTGCGATTGACTGATTAAGCTGCCGACCTGAGTATTCGGATCTTGTGGATCGCCTACACGCAGGCGATTGGCGCGTTCAGCAAAGCGCTTAACGAATTCGGGGTAGATACTTTCCTGAATGAAAATACGGGAACCTGCGGTGCAGCGTTCGCCATTGAGGGAGAAAATCGTGAACAGCGCTGAATCCAGCGCCCGTTCAATATCCGCATCTTCAAAGATCAGAACGGGGGATTTGCCACCCAGCTCCATCGAATATTTTTTCAGACCCGCATTCTGCATAATCCGGCGGCCGGTTGCGGTTCCTCCCGTAAACGAGATCGCCCGCACATCATGATGTTTTACCAGCGCATCGCCTGCGGTATTGCCATATCCCTGCACCACATTCAGCACACCAGCCGGAATACCCGCTTCCAGCGCCAGTTCGCCCAGACGGTTGGCGGTCAATGGGGAAAGTTCAGACATCTTCAGCACGGCGGTATTGCCCAGCCCCAGACACGGTGCCACTTTCCACGTTGCAGTCATAAAAGGCACATTCCACGGCGAAATCAACGCACAAACCCCGACAGGCTGGATCAGCGTATAGTTGAGCATCTTGTCATCAACCGGATAAGTCCGCCCGTTCATCTGCTGGCAAATTTCAGCGAAGAAATCGAAATTATGGGAAGCGCGCGGGATCAGCACATTTTGCGTCTGGTGGATGGGCAGGCCAGTATCCTTGGTTTCCATCGCGGCAATATCGGGTACATTCTGGTCGATCAACTCCCCTAAACGGCGCATCAGGCGGGCGCGTTCTTTCATTGGCGTATCCGCCCATTTGGGAAACGCGTCTTTTGCGGCTGCAACAGCCTGATCAATTTCTGCCTGCCCACCGGATGCCACTTGCGCCAGCACTTCGCCAGTGGCGGGATTGGTAGTTTCAAAATAGGTGTTGCTGGCAACGTTCTTGCCGTTGATCCAATGATTAATGGTGGTCATGACAAGTTCTCCTCATATTCTTGCTGGCTGACAATGTGATTCACCAGACGCCCGACACCTTCGACTGACACAATCACTTCATCACCCGGCACAACATCTGACAGCCCTTTCGGCGTTCCTGTGGCAATCATGTCTCCCGGCTGTAGTGTCATAAAACTGCTCAGGTAGGCAATCAGAAAGGGAATATCAAAGATCAGATCTGCCGTCGTGCCGCGTTGACGTAATTCCCCATTGACCCAGGTGCTCAATATCAGGTTATGGGGATCGGCTATTTCATTTTTATCCACGATCCACGGGCCTATCGGGGTGAGCGTATCGCGGCTTTTCACGCGCAGATTGGGGCGGTAATAATTTTCCAGATAATCACGGATGGCGTAGTCATTACAGACGGTATAACCCGCGACATAATCCATAGCCTGTTCTCTGGAAACATTGCGGGTGGGTTTGCCAATCACAACAACCAACTCCGCTTCATAATGCATGTATTCCACATTGTCCGGCCGGACGGAAACCTGACGATGGCCGGTTAGACTATTGGCGGCCTTGATGAAGATCAGCGGCTCTTCCGGTGGCTTAAATTCCAGCTCTGTGGCGTGATCGGCATAATTCAGCCCCAATGCGAACAGGGTGCCATTGGCAGGAGGGAGCCACAAAACATCGTGTCCGCTGACGACGCATCCATCAGACAGCAGGACATTTTCCTGTTCATCGACGATGACATTCATTTCTTGATTCTGATAACGAATTCTGGCTTGTCTCATGGTTGACCTCCTGCCTGCGCCATTCCTTCCAAAACGATATCCTCCGAAACTACGGTATTTTCCAACGCAGGAAAACCTTCAGCTTTGACCGTGACGGTGTCGTTAGGGTGGAGAGTAACACGCTGATGGGGGGTGCCGAGCAGGATGACATCGCCTTCGTTTAACGTGGCAAAATCACTTAATGCCGCCAGGAGTTCCGGAGCAGAACGCATAAGATCGCGGGTTGACCAGCGATCAACTTCCTGACCGTTGATTTCAGTGATGATTTTGAGTGAATTCACTGATTTTGTTGTGATTATCTGGCCTATTGGACAAAATCCATCCCGGCATTTTGCTTTGATAGCGGGACGATAAAACGAAGTTTCTGGCAGGCTGACCTCATTGGCCAATGCATAACCCGCGATATATTGCTCTGCATCCTGAATAGAAACTTTACGGGCGGTTTTGCCAATCAGCAGTGCCAGCGTTGCACCGCTTTGTACCGTTTCCCCGATGGGATGAGGAATAATATCACCGGAGCCAATCACCGTATTGCGGGGTTTAATAAACCAAATTGGAGTTTTTGGTGGTGTTTTATAAGGTAGCTCGTCAAATGCCTCATGCCAGAAATCGAGTTGACTGCGGTGGTTGAGGGCGACGGCAAAAACAGTGCCTTTCATTAACAACTCCTTGAAACCTGAACGACGTATCGCAAGATTGTTTGTTAATATATTAATAAATCAACTGCCGTCAATGTTCAACATGTGAATATAATTGTTAATTTTAATTGTGATCTATGTAGCATCATTCTGGTATTGATTGTTTTTGCCACAGAAAGATCAAATTGTTATCTTAATTCATAAGGTCATTTGGCATTGAGTTTAACTTATTTTTAACTTTTTTTTGGCAAAATAATTTTATTTATTTGTTAATGTTGAATTCTTTTCCCTTTGTAGATAATTATGACCATGTTAGTCTTTTTGACGTTTATGTTGTCTATAATGAGTAGCGTACGCGTTCAGTTTATAGAGAATGACTAGTGGTTAACTTAAGAGTCACCTTTACTTATGCATGAATCCCTGACAATTGCATTGCTTCAGGCACGGGAAACCGCAATGGGTTTTTTCCGTCCTATTTTGAAAAGTTATAACTTGACTGAGCAACAATGGCGTATTATTCGCGTACTTGCGAGTAGCCGTTCGATTGATTTTCATGATTTAGCTTGTCTCACCTGCATCTTGCGCCCAAGCTTGACGGGCATTCTGACGCGTATGGAACGTGATGGTCTTATCTTCCGCCTAAAGCCAATGAACGATCAGCGTAAGCTGTATGTTTCCCTGACACCGGCTGGTCAGGAGCTTTACGAACAGGCCAGAGGGCAGGTTAATGAGGGTTATAAGGCGATTGAGGATGCTTTTTCTCCAGCAAAATTGGCCCAGCTTTTAGCGTTGCTGGATGAATTTACTTCCATCGGAAACCCCTCTCAGGAAGATATAGAGACAGAGAATGAGTAGTCGGTAGCCGTACTGCATTAATATATTAATTAAGTGATTTATTAATGGTGGCGTAAAGGCCGCCGGAATGAACTGTCTGTGTGTTTTGAGCAGTTTATTGCGGCGGTTTTTTTATTCTGGATGGGAAAATTGAGCCTGAAATAGCTCAAATAAGAAAAAGATTATTAGTAGAAAAATTGAAGTATTCAGATTTGCGTTAGTATTTTTTTAATAGGTCTGTCGGGCATATTGATACGCGTTTTTATCATTCATAATAAAAAAATCTAACATATCAGATTTATCCCCATAAAGATTAATAACTAATATTTGGTATACATATCCCTGAAATGAATAAGGGTGATTTCGCTTTGTTACTACTAACTATTGTGAATGAGAATCATTTGTGTTTTAATGCCGACGCTTTAGATAAAGAAAATATATGGCATTAAGTATTATTATAATTATTGAATTATTTTTTTGTTAAATTTGTTATTAAATTTGTTATTAAATGTTGACTGGATAATAAATAACTCATCAAAACATGTTGTTATTTAGATAAAGTGAGTAAATATCATCTAACTAACAGATTGTTAGATAAGAGATTTTTAATTTTCATGGAGATGGATGATGATATTTAACCGGGATGCTGTGACGCTGGCAGCTTTAATCTCTATTCCTTTCAATTCATTTGCAGAAACGAATGAAAAAGATCAGAAGATTGAATTAGACACTATTACCGTTACCGCGCAGAAAATCAAAACAGAACAACAGAAAACACCTGTCAGTATGAGTGTATTAACTGATTTTGATCTTGAGCGGCAGAATATTGAAAATATTTCTGAAGCAATAATGCGTATCCCCAATTTTTATATGGTAAAGGCAGGCAATCCATCTGATGCCGGTTTTTTCTCTATGCGGGGAATTACTCCCGGTATGGAAGGGGAGCAATCTGTTGGCTTTTTCATTGATGGTGTGAATACCAATACTTACGATTCAGAATTACTCGATATTGATAAAATCGAAGTATTGAGAGGCCCACAGGCCACTTTATACGGCCGTAATACCGAAGCGGGAGTGGTGAATGTCATCACTAAAGACCCGGATTTTTCACCTGAATATAATTTCGGCCTTTCTTATGGTAATTATAATCGCACGCAGGCAAATGCCATTCTGGGCGGGAGTATAAACCAAAGTGAAGATTGGGCTTATCGTGCCGCTCTGAAATACCTTTATAGCGATGGCTATTTTAAACGTGATTATGATGGTAAGAAGAACGTAGATAATAATCGTGACTTCAGCGGCCGGTTAAAACTGCGCTGGCAGCCATCCGATTATAACTGGGATGTGATTACGACTTTTGATATGCAGAACCGCCGTAACGGCAACATGTCTTTTGCCGCATTGGATGATATCAAAAAAGGGCGTAAATACGTTAATTCCAATTATATTGGTAAAGTCAATGTTGATTCTTATAAAGGTCAGGTGAAGGCCGTCTATTCTTGGGATAATCTTGATTTCACTTCAATCAGTGCTTATACCGATGAAAAGAAAATTGATAATCAGGATTTAGATTTTACCAAAAACTCCATCAGTGAGTTACTGATGAAGAGAAAAACGAATTACTTATCGCAAGAGTTTCGGTTAAATTCAAAAAATGAGGGCGCCTTTAACTGGTTGATTGGTGCTTATACATTCCATCAGAAAGACAAAAATATTATTGATTATCGTAATATCCCCAATAAGTTCTCGATGTTAAGGGACTCTGATATAAAAACAGATAACTACGCGCTGTTCGGTAATGCAAGCTATTATTTGCTGGATAATGTTGAGTTAGTCGCGGGTCTTCGCTATGACTACGAAAAGAAAAATATCGACTTTAAACTGAGTGGCATGGGCGAATCCCAAGACAATAACCGCCTGTCATTTGATACTTGGTTACCTAAAGTTGGCGTTAACTATTACATGACCGACAATGTCATGTCTTATGCCAGTGTTTCGCGTGGTTACAAGAGCGGTGGCTTTAATACCCTAGGGCCAAAATCCAGCCGTTCTTATGGGGCTGAATATACCACCAACTATGAAACCGGCTTTAAATCCGAATGGTTTGATAAACGTGTACGCTGGAATACCTCATTCTTCTGGATTGATTTAAAAGATCAGCAGGTTGAAGTGGCTTCTTACCCACTGTCTTATACCGTCAACAGTGGTAAATCTGTCAGCCGTGGGATTGAATCAGAATTGGCGTGGCGTATTACGCGTAGCTTAACGGCATCTGTTAATGCAGGTTATACCCATGCTAACTTCAAAGATTTCCCAACCGAAATCAAAACCACTGAAGGTAAGTTTGCCGCGGTGAATTACAAAAATAATCGCCCGGCTAACTCACCAGATTATACTTATGGTGTGGGTGTCGACTATAACTTCCTCAATGGCTACTTTGTCCGTGCCGATTACAATGTAAAAGGAAAGACTTATTTCGATAACAGTAACAGCAAAAAACAATCTGCTTATGGCTTATTAGATCTTGGTGCCGGTTATGAAACCAATGACTATGCAGTGAAATTGTGGGTTAAAAATGCGCTTAATCAGAAATATGCTACCCGTGCATTCCAGATGGACGATGGAAAGTGGTATGCGCGTGCCGGGGAAGGAATGAACTTCGGCGTGAATGTAAATATTAAATTCCAATAATAAATTAACTATGGCTGTCGAATTATAGTGGCAGCCATTTATTTTTTTGAAGCACACGAGCTATGTCCTGAATGGACTTTATGTGAATACATAAAGCCCTTATTCAATCACAAATTAATTATACCCAATAAACGTTAAGTCTCCGGTATATTTGTAATTGCAGGTAATAGCGATGAATAGTATAAAAAATTCAACCCGATGGGTAAGAAATACTTTATTTAAGCAGGCGGAACAGGCAAAAGAAGATATTGCCTTACGTTATTGCATTAAAAACACAAATGGGACTCAAGATAAAACCGAAATTTATACTTATCAGGATTTATTATCGCTTGGCTGCAAATTAGCCAGTCAGCTAACGCCAAGATCGGAAAAGCAGTCTCCGGCATTATTATTAATGCCCGGTGACTCATCATTTGTCATAAGCTTTATCGCCTGTATTATTCGTGGCATATCGGCTATTCCTGTACATTTAGCGAGTCATTTGCGGATTAATCGCAGCAGTGAAACGATTGACCATATTATTGAAGATAGTCAGCCTGAATTTATTCTGACTTTCAGCCATTTTGCCGATGAAATTGCGGAACGAGGCTGGAATAAAGATCGCCAATTAATTTTTGTCGATAAAGTCATAGCGGCTCTTGTTGATTCTGAGCAGGTATTTCCGACAGAGGAAGAATATCACGCACTTTATCATTACTCACTTTGTCATAATAGTGATGCTCCCGTTTATCTTCAGTATTCATCAGGCTCAACCGCAAAACCGAAAGCGGTCTGTAATTATGATGACAACATGCGGGTGCAGCATGAAATATTGCTGGAATTACATCAGCATTGTCAGCCGAAAATCATCACAGCTAACTGGTTGCCTTTCTATCACGATCTGGGCATGTTCTGCGGGTTGTTATTGCCTCTGTTATCAGGGGGATGCTGCAATTTTATGCCGCCTGTTCATCTGGTTTCGGAGCCTTTCCGCTGGTTAAAAATAATTCATGATTATCAGGCCAATTCGGTAGCTGCTCCTGATTTTGCCTGGGAACTCTGTGCTTCAATGGTGACGGATGAGTGGATTACACAATTAGATCTGTCTTCTGTGAAAATGGCGATGAATGCCGCCGAGCCAATCCGAGCCGAAACCATGAGCCGATTTGCTTGCCGGTTTTCGGCAACGGGATTTCATCCGCAAAGTTTTACACCGGCCTATGGCATGGCAGAATCGACTTTGGTCATTAGCTATAAACCGATTGGCACGGACTATGTTAGCAGGCGCTTTAATGCAGAAGAGCTGGCAAAAGGCAGAGCTATCCCCTCTCCTGACGGACGGGAATTAATCAGTTCAGGTCAGGTCGCTCATCAGTGGCAATTACAGATTGTTGATCCTGAAACCCATCGGCCATTGCCGGAAGGGCAGATCGGTGAAATATGGGTCAATGGGGCTTCAACGGCAGGGGGATACTGGCAAAATCAGGCGCTGACGGAAACGGTCTTTAAAAACACGCTGGCAGGCGATCATTCAGGCAATCACTATCTGAGAACCGGCGATTTAGCTTTCCTGTATCAAGGTGAGTTATTTATTTGTGGCCGTTTAAAAGATGTCATTATCGTGGGCGGTCAAAACTATATGCCCAATGACATTGAAACGGTTATTGAACATTTCTGCCCCGGAGTAAAAATCGGGGGAATTTGCGTTTGTCAGGATTTTGATAATGGCGAATTAATTATCATGGCGGAAGTTTACCGCCATCTTAATCACGATGAATTAGATTCGATTGCGAAATCCATTGTGGCGGAAGTCGCGAAGCACTTTCAATTGATGGTCGGCAACGTGGTTCTGCTGGCAAAAGGCAAATTAAGCAAAACCTCAAGCGGCAAAATCCGTCGTCGTCATATGTTATCGCAATATCTGGCGCATCAGCTTGAGGTGGTATCGACCTATTCTGCTGAAGAAGAACCCGTCGCAATAACGTCTTCACCCCTTTTTAACGGGTTACAGCAAACACTGTGTCATTTATTGGGCATTGATTCATTTGATCCCCATCGCGGTTTTAGTGATGCGGGGCTGAATAGCCTGCTGGCGGTAAAATTCTGCCAAAAAGTCAATCAGTACCTTGATGGCAAATATTCTGACTACAAATTGAGGGTGACGGATTTATTTGCTTATCCGACTTTAGCCCAATTAGCCCATTATATTGAGCAGCATCGCAGTCAAATCAACACCAATGAGACGTTGGCAGAGCCGAAAAAGGCGGATAAGGAAATCGCAATCATTGCCATTAGTTGCCGTTTACCCGGACAGACCGATGAACACTGGCAGCACTATGGCAAATGGCTGGCGGCAGGGCAATCTGTGGTACGTCATGAACAGAGTCGTTATCGTCGTTTTGTTCAGCCAATCGGGGCAATCAATGATATTGAAAAATTTGATGCCCATTTTTTCAATATTGCCGATAGAGAAGCGCTATTACTTGATCCCCAGCAGCGCATTCTATTAGAACTGAGCTGGCACTTGTTTGAACAGGCAGGATGGTTGCCGAAGGCAGTCAAACAGCGCGATATCGGGTTTTATATCGGGCAGAGTGGCAGTGAATACGGGCAACTGTTATTGCAGCAGAATAACCCTGATTATGCCAAAAGTTATCTGGCGACGGGGATCAATACCAGTGCGACGTCTGGCCGGCTGGCAAAATTCTATGGAACAACCGGCCCGGCATTGACCATTGATACGGCGTGTTCTTCTTCCCTTGTCGCCTTGAATAGTGCGATGAATGCCCTGCAACAAAAACAGTGCTCGGCGGCTGTTGTGGGCGGCGTTAATCTCTTACTGTCACCGCAAATTGAACAGGCCCTGATTAATGCGGGCATGTTGTCACCTCATGGGCGTTGTGCCACATTCAGCCGTGAAGCTGACGGTTATGTCAGAGGTGAAGGAGCGGTTTTATGTTTGTTGAAACCTTATCAACAGGCATTAGCTGATGGTGATCCCGTACTGGCTGTCATTGAAGGCAGTGTTGTCGCACAAGACGGCGAAAGCAGCAGCTTAACCGCCCCGAATCCCAAAGCTCAGGCGGCCATGATGGCACGGTTATTAACCGATGCGGCACTGACGCCGGAGGATATTTCGTTACTGGAAACGCATGGTACAGGGACGGCGTTAGGCGATCCCATCGAAATCAGCGCCATCAATGCCGTATATGGTCAGCGAAAAACGCCACTGCGTTTAGGGGCAAGCAAAAGCCAGACCGGTCACTTGGAAGCCGCTGCCGGCCTGTGTGCTGTTGTGCGGGCAGTGGCGCAGATCCAGCAGCAGAAAGCCTTTGGCCATCCTACCTTTACCCAATGCAATCCGTTAATTGCAGACTATTTTGACCATTATCATTTTGAGCGTGAAACGGTTTCTTGCGAGATCAATCGGGTCGCGGTGAATGCGTTCAGTTTTACCGGCACGATGGCCGGAGTCGTACTGAGAAAACCGGAAGTACGCTCAGAAAATCTGACTGATGGCGTACCGTCAGTGTTTTTACCTTCTTTGTATTCTTTTAACCGACAAAGTTACTGGCCAGAAGCGCTGTTAATCGGTGATGGCGATAAAGCAGAAAACCAGCCGCCATTGCCAGAGCACAGTCGCCTGAATTTTGATTTTGTTCGTTCATGGGTTGCAGACACGTTATCCCTCGATATCAGTACATTATCTGACGATGAAGACTTGCTCAATTTAGGGCTGGATTCTTTGCAGATGCTGGATCTGGTGGACGAATGCAAGAAACTGAATGTCTCTCTGACGCTCGCGAAATTGTTCGAAAAAACCACTTTGTCAGCATGGCGGCAGTATTGGCAGAGCATAAATGTGACTCATGAGCTACAAAAAGAGCCTGCGGTTTCTTCCGGCCAGTGGAATGGTGAGCCATTTGCATTAACCTCTGTTCAGCAGGCTTACTGGCAAGGACGGCAACAAGGGCAAGTGCTTGGCGACGTGGCCTGTCAGGTCTATCTCGAACTGGACTGTGTTTCACTGCCAGATTCAGCCATCAATCAGGCGGTCAACAAGCTGTTTCAGCGGCACGATCTGCTGCGGATGCGCATTAACCCGCAGGGATTGGCGGTGATCCGCGATGATCAGCCGGTTACTGTTAGCAGTCACCAATGGCTACATTTATCTGATGAAGCCTGTTCTGCCGAGCGTATGAACTTAAGACGTCAGTTATCGCATCGAATGGCGGATCTGACTCAAGAAAGCGGCTTCCAGTTAATTGCCAGCCACAGTGCTCAGGGAACTTGCTTACATATCAATGTTGATATGGTGATAGCGGATGCCATGAGCCTTCAGATCCTGTTGGATGAACTGAGCGAATTTATTCGCCAGCCGGAATTGTCACTCACTCCCCTGAATTACAATTTCCCACAGTATTTGCTGGATCTGGATTTAAAAAACGCCAATAACACTGAACATGCAGCCTATTGGCAGCAACGTGTTGCGGCAGGATTACCTTTGGCACCTCAACTTCCGCTGGCAGTGCAGCCCGCAGAATTGAATGAACAGAAATTCAGCCATCGTGACTGGCGGCTGGAGGCGGAAAGTTGGGGTCGGTTAAAAAATATCGCCCGCCGTTATGGTGTCACCCCCTCCATGTTATTGGCAGGGTGTTTTGCTGAAACCTTAAGAGGCTGGGTGAAAGAGCCTGATTTTTCACTCAATCTGACCATTTTTAATCGGCGGGGAGAACATCCGGAGCTATCGAAGCTGGTGGCTGATTTTACGTCACTGTTATTGCTGGCCTGCAAAACACAGGCGGACGATAGCATTCTGACCCATGCGCGTCGTTTAAATCAGCAATTCATGAGGGATCTTGATCATGCTGATTACAGTGCGGTGCAGGTCTTGCGTGACTGGTCACAGCAGCGGGGAGAGCAGGTGACTATGCCTGTGGTCTTCACCAGTAACCTTGGGCGGGATCTGTTGAGTGAAAAAACACTGGGCACACTCAGTTACCTGACTTCTCAAACGCCGCAGGTGTGGATTGACTGTCAGGTAATGGAGCATCAACAGGAATTACTGATCAGTTGGGATACGGTCGATACGCTATTTCCTGTAGACATGGTCGATCAGATGTTCAGCTTTATGACCCGACTGATTATGGCGATAGTTCAGGATGAAATGGTATTACATGCACCGGTCACGGCCTATATTGCGCCTTCGCGATTAGCACTGCGCAGAAACCCACCTCAAAACGAGCCAATCCCGCCGTTGGCTCCCCGGCTTTTACATCAGCAATTCTGGCACTGGGCAGAGAAGACACCGACGAATATTGCGGTGATAAGCCAAGGGATCGCCCTGACTTATCAGGAAATCAGTGAACAGGTGCGTGAACTGGCGTGGCGTTTAAAGGATCGACAGATCCAGCATGGTGATCATATTGGCTTGCTGCTGCCGAAAGGTGTTGAGCAAATCGTGGCGGTACTGGCCTGTCACTTCGTGGGCGCGGTGTATGTTCCGCTGGATATTGCAATCAAAGCGCAGCGGTTGCAGCAGATTATCAGCCAGTCTGATATCCGTTTAGTTATTGGTCATCAAGAGCGTGAGATACAAGACGATCAAACCGATTATGGCTGGCTGAATATAGCCGCAAAAAGCCCGAACACGCTCCCGATTGAGCAGATTGTTTTCGGCCATCCTTCCGATGTTGCCTATATCATTTTCACTTCCGGCTCGACGGGCGTACCGAAAGGCGTGGTGATCTCACATCAGTCTGCTGCCAATACCGTTGATGACATCAATTTCCGTTATAGCGTTAGTCAAAATAACGAAAAGCAGCGCATGACTATTTTTGCGTTATCGGCGCTGAATTTTGACTTATCGGTCTATGACATTTTTGGCTCTCTCTCCCTCGGCGGAACTCTTGTTTTACCGAATGCGGGACAGGAAAAAGAGGCGAAGCAGTGGCTTGCTTTGTTACATGAGAATCAGGTCACGCACTGGAATAGCGTACCGGCTCTGTTTGAAATGCTGCTGGTGGCGGCAGAACAGGAACCGCGCGGGCTGCCTGCTTCGCTGAACCAGATTCTCCTTTCCGGCGATTGGGTCGGGCTGGATCTGTTACCGCGTTTGAGGGCTTTGGGCAGCGGGGCGAACTTTACCGCGCTGGGCGGCGCGACCGAAGCGGCGATATGGTCGAATGCCATCGACGTTTCAGTGATCCCGTCGCATTGGAATTCAATTCCTTACGGCTATCCTCTGGCGCATCAATATTATCGCGTTGTTGATAACCAGGGGCGGGATTGCCCGGATTGGGTAACGGGTGAGCTATGGATTGGCGGGCAAGGCGTTGGATTGGGCTATTACGCTGATCCCGACAAGACCGCCGTGCAGTTTGTGATCCAAGGGGGAGAGCGTTTTTACCGAACCGGAGACTTTGGCCGCTTCTGGTCAGATAGTTGCCTGGAATTTCTGGGGCGTCAGGACAGGCAGATAAAGCTGCATGGTTATCGGATTGAACTCGGCGAAATTGAAGCGGTTGCCGAACGTTTGACGGAGGTTAAACATGCAGTGGCCTTGTTTTTGGATAAGCCGCAAAAACATATCCAGCTATTTATCGAAGGCAAAGAACAGCACAGCTCCCGTGAATTAACCGCGCCAGCCTATGCTGTGATGAGCGAACTGCCCGATCACATCACTGCCATTGATCAGCGTCATGATGAAAAAGAAATCACAAGTCATCTGCTGCATCATATTCTGACCGATGTTTTTGCCCTTGATTTTACTGACTGTCAATCCAGCGAAGTATTACTGGAAAAAGCGGGTATTACGGCGCAATGGCAACCGCTATTTGGCGCTTGGTTGGCGTGGCTGGTTGAACAGAAAATGCTGGAGTGTCATTCAGACCGTTTCAAGGCAACTGCACGTTGGCAACAACGCCGATTGGCTATCCATGATGAGAGATTATTATCGATCCATCATGCCATCGAACAGAAAGCCACATGGCTGGTGGCGGTCTTAACGGGCAATGAAAATCCGCTGTTATTACTGGATAATCCGGTCATTTCGCCGGAGAACTTAGTTGCTTATTCACCGGATACGCTGGCAATGGCGGATGCGCTTTGCCAGCAAATTGAAAGCTTATCGGCACAGTTACAACGTCCGGTACGAGTGGCTGAATTAAATGGCCGCAGTGGCATACTGGCAAGTTATCTCCTCAGCCGTCTGAAAGCGGAGAGCGTCCATTATTGCCTGATGGAATCGGCGGGTTCTCTGAGAAAACTGGCTGAATATCGTCTGGCAGGCTATCAGCATACGGTTGACGTGATATCGGCGCCGGAGCAGGTGGTATTCTCTGCCGATATTGTGATCACCAACAATGCCTTGCATCGGTTTAGCGATATTGCTCAGGGAATCGAGGCGCTCAAATTACTCTGTGGCACGGATTCTCTCATTTATGCGTATGAAAGTCTGACACTCAGCCCACTGGCGTTGCTGACCGTATTATTGTTGCAAGATCAGAATGGCTTTAGCGATCAGCGCAAAGGTGCGTTTTCACCGCTACTCAATCAGCAGGACTGGCAGCAAACCCTGAGCGATGCCGGGCTGGTTCTCCATGCTGTCAAAGCTGTTCAGCCTCATTCTATGCTGTTTATCTGCCAGTGCCGACAGGCGAAAACACTGATCCACCGTGAAACACTGATGCAGCATCTGCGGCAGTATTTGCCGGTGTATATGCTGCCTGCGCAGATCACGTCATTAACGCCGTTCCCGCTCACGGCCAATGGCAAAATTGACCGTAATGCACTGGCGGCACAAGCGGCGGCTGTACGACCTGAGATATTTACTGATCCGGCGGAAAAAGCGGCTTTATCTGATGAGCGTGAACAGTGCGTTGCGCGGGTATGGCAGCAGATATTGGGTGTTGTGCCGCAGGCTGACAGTAACTTTTTCCTGTCAGGAGGCGATAGCTTACATGCAACCCGCATCGTCGCTCAGTTGGAAAAAGAAGGCGTGGTGGATGTCACACTGGCACAGATCTTCTCGCTGCCCGTGTTGCGTGATTTTGCCAGTTCCATCACATTCAGCGCGAAAGTATCGCCGTCAGCTCAGTTAATTCATCAGCCGGAACTGCGTTATGCGCCGTTTGAACCCACGGATGTTCAGCGGGCTTATTTGATGGGACGCCAGGCGGGGTTCCATCTCGGTGGCGTCGCCACGCATTATTACAATGAGTATGAATATCACGGGAATGAGGGAACGGCATTTGATCCGATCAGGCTTGAAAAAGCGCTTTCACAACTGGTCGCCCGTCATGATGCGTTACGCATCGTATTTGATGAACACGGCGCTCAGCGGGTTCTGGCGCAGCAGCCTTCATCAGCACTCACGATGATTTCTTGTCGTGCTGATGAGTGGGAAATCGTTACCGCAACCCAGCGGGAATATCTGTCACACCGCGTGCTGGAGCCGGCACAATGGCCGTTATTCCACGCCACACTGATTCAGTCCGATGACGGCAGAAGCCGCTTCTGCCTTGGATTGGATAATCTGATACTGGATGGCCTCAGTATGCAGATCTTCTTCACCGAGCTGGCGGTTTTTTATGCCAATGCCGCCGTTGATTTGCCGTCGGTTGATATCGGCTTCCGTGATTATCTGACTGCAACGCATCTGAAACCAGAATCAGAGAACAACTCAGAAAACTACTGGCGTGAAAGATTGGAACTATTGCCTGATGCGCCGCGTTTGCCTCTGGTATGCGATCCTAAATCGCTGGGAACGCCAAAATTCAAACGCTGGCAGTCCGTTCTGCCCGCGGCTCGCTGGCAAAAACTGGCCGCCAAAGCGCGCAGCTATCAAATCACGCCTTCTTGCCTGTTACTGACCTGTTATGCGCAAGTACTGGCGAAATGGTCTGAATCTGCGGCTCTGACGATCAACGTGACGCTGTTTGATCGCCAGCCTTGCCATCCTGATATCAACCATATTATGGGGGATTTCACCTCTCTGCTATTACTGGCCTGTCAGCAATATCAGGACGAAAGTTGGTTTGAGCGTGTCCAGCGGACTCAACAGCAGCTCTGGCAGGATCTGGAGCATTCAGATGTTTCCGCCGTCTGGGTAATCAGGGAACTGAATCGCCAGCGTGGAACCACGGATGTCACGATGCCAGTGGTATTTACCAGCGCTTTGGGCGCGCAGGTGACGGATTATCCTGACGTTGATTTCCCTGCTTCGATCTGGGGAATATCACAGACGCCGCAGGTCTGGATTGATCATCAGGTCTTTGAGCGGGAAGGCGAGCTGCATTTCAACTGGGATGGGGTGGAAGCGCTGTTTCCTGCCCAGATGATTGATCAGATGTTCAGTGCTTATTGCCAGTTACTGGAAAAACTGGAGGATGCGGAAAGTTGGCATGTTCCTTTGGCTGTACCGCTGCCTGCCTCTCAGCAAATCAGCCGCCAGCAGGTGAATGAAACCCGCGCGCCGTTTGATTTTTCTCCGCTGCACTGCCGTGTAGCTACAGCGATGCAGAAATTTGCCCCGCGAACGGCACTGGTGGAGGGCGATAGCGTAATCAGCTATCAGCAGCTAGAGCAGGCGGTCAGAAAATTGGCGCAGTATCTGACCGAGCAGGGCGTCAGAGAAAAAGATTTGGTAGGTATTGCACTGCCCCGCAGTGGTGAACAGATCATCGCGTTACTGGCTGTGCAATGGCTGGGTGCTGCCTACGTACCGCTATCAAGCCAATGGCCGCTATATCGCAGAGAGCAGGTGATTGAGCAAGCAGAAATACGCTACGTCATCAGTCACCCTGAACTGACATGGCCGGATACGGTCACGGTGCTGTCTGTACAAGGGGAGCCTGATTCCGCATCGCGTCCTGAACCGCTGGCGGTGACATCAGAGGATCTCGCCTACATTATTTTCACTTCGGGCAGCACAGGAATACCAAAAGGTGTCGCTATCAGCCACGGTGCGGCAGTGAATACCATTGAAGCGGTAAACCGTCAGCATCATCTGCATGAACAAGACCGGGGAATTACCCTCTCAGCGCTGCACTTTGATCTTTCCGTCTGGGATATCTTCGGGCTGCTCTCGGTTGGCGGTGCGCTGATTATCGTCGCAGAGCAGCAGGAAAAAGACGCCGCCGCTTGGTTGTCTCTGGTCAGCCGGCATCGGGTCACGGTCTGGAACAGTGTTCCTGCTTTGCTCGAAATGGTGCTGCTGATTAGTCAACATGAGGAGACCGACGGTGCGCTGGCGAGTTTACGCTTAGTCATGTTATCTGGTGACTGGGTGGCTCCGGCATTGCCGCAGCGCCTGAAAACATTCGCACCGGATGCTCAGTGTGTGGCGATGGGCGGCGCGACGGAAGCAGCCATATGGTCTAACTACTGCTTAGCCGATGAGTGGTTAGCCAACGAGTGGCAAGAGGATGAATCGGCTTCTGGCTGGCGATCTGTTCCCTACGGCGTTCCTTTGCCTAATCAATCATTCCGCATCGTGAATGAAATCAATGAAGATTGCCCGGACTGGGTAACAGGAGAGCTCTGGATCGGCGGGAAAGGTGTTGCTCTGGGCTACTTTGGTGACAGGGAACGGACAGAACGCCAGTTTGTCAGCCATCAGGGACAGCGTTGGTATCGTACCGGTGATACGGGGCGTTACCGTCCGGGTGCGGTGATCGAATTTCTGGGACGCAAAGATCAGCAGGTCAAAATTTCGGGTTACCGTCTGGAACTGGAAGAAATCCAGCATGTGCTGAAAACCTGCCCTGATATTGAAGACGCTTTGGTTTTTGTCACTCAACAACATGATCGTCCATTGTTGTCTGCCGTTGTGATGTCCCACGATGAACCGAATTGGGGCGATATCATGGACGCATTGCGTCAGAAACTGCCGGAATATTCGATACCGACTCGCGTTGGTCACTGTCAGCGCTGGCCTTTAACGGATAACGGCAAGCGTGATCATCAGGCACTTGAAACCCTGCTGCACCCTTATGTCCGTGCCGTGGAAACCACACGTCCGTTAACGGAAGCGGAGCAACTTCTCTGTGATCAGCTCAAACTCTTATTAGACATTCCGCACATTAATTTTCATGACAACTTCTTTGCCATTGGCGGTGACTCCTTCATTGCCACCCGTTTAACGTCGGCACTGCGTCGGCATCATGGCATTGAATTACCGCTGTGGAAAATATTTAGCTTACAGACTATTTCACACATCGCCCAGACCATTGAATCCACATTCATGGATGAAGCAGATATTCAATTTGAGGAAGGTTCACTATGAATCAGGAAATGCAGCATCAGGCTACCGAACTTCTTTTCAGTCTTGAAAATAAACAGGTTCGTTTTTGGATGGAGGGAGAAACATTAAAATTCAGGGCGCCGGAAGGCGTCATGACTCCCGATATTATTGCTCAACTAAAAGCACTAAAGCCTCAACTGATTGAGTTATTGCAAAACTGGCAGCATCAGAGTCCATTCCTGAACCATCCTGAAAGGCAGCACGAACCTTTCCCATTAAGCGATGTACAGGCGGCTTATTTTGTCGGGCGTCAAAGCTTGTTCGAATATGGCGGTGTCGGTTGTCATGGCTATTTTGAGATTTTATCCCCGGCTTGGGAGATCAATAAATTAGAGCAGGTGTGGAACCAGCTTATTGCTCGCCACGGCATGTTAAGAGCGATAATCATGCCCAATGGTGAGCAGATGATTCTGCCTTATGTGGAGCCTTTTTCTATTGAGGCGGTTTCGCAACCGCCGGAATCACTGCGTGAAACCATGTCGCATCGGGTATACCAGACCGACACATGGCCGCTGTTTGATTTAAAAGTCAGTCAAGCAAATGGTAAAGCCTGCCTGCATTTCAGTATCGACCTGCTGATTGCGGACTTTCTGAGTGTCCAGATCTTACTGGCTGAATTACTGAACGGATACAGCGGCAAACCGCTAGATCAAGCTCCGTTAGCGATCAGTTTCCGTGATGTCATTCAATATCAGCGCCAGCAGAAACACGGGCGTGATTATGCCCAGTCGCGTCAATATTGGTTAAATCGCGTTGCGGATCTGCCCGCCTGCCCGCAATTACCGGTTTTGCGTACGGAATTGCAGAACACCCCGCAATTTGTTCGCCACGACTACCAGCTTCCTCCTCAGCAATGGCAGGAATTACAGCACATCTGCCAATCACAGGGCGTTTCGCCTTCCGCGTTACTGTTGACGCTATTTAGTGAAGCGATCGCCAAATGGTCTGAAAGCCGTCATTTCAGCCTGAATCTGACGGTCATGAACCGCCCTGATGCGCATCCGGAGATAGCAAAATTAGTGGGTGATTTTACTTCCGTCAGCTTGCTGGAAGTGGATTTGCGCGACTCCCGTTTGTTGCGCCAGCGTGTCGAACAGATCCAGACCCGGCTCTGGCAGGATCTGGAACATAACGCCTTTTCCGGTATCGAAGTGATCCGGGAATGGGTACGCCAGCGCGGTAAAGAACAGGCAAAAATGCCGGTGGTGTTTACCAGTGCCTTGGTAGGCGAGGGAAAAACGCAGGCGCAGGAAGCGATTATTGCCTCACAGATGGACATTGAATTTAGCTACGGCATCAGTCAGACGCCACAAGTCTGGATTGACTGTCAGGTGATGGAACTCCAGTCAGGGCTGCGCATTAACTGGGATGTTCTGGCTGATATTTTCCCGGCCGGCATGATTGATGCCATGTTTGCGGCATTTATTGATGCCGTCATGCAGGTTATTACCGATGAAACGGTCTGGCAACATTCACTGACCTTGTCGTTGCCACAGGCACAGCAGCAAGTTCGCCAGCAGGTCAATGCCACCGCAGCGCCGATTGAACCCGCGCTGCTTCATCACAATATTCTGCGTCAGGCAGAACAAACCCCAGAAGCGATTGCGCTGATCGATGCGCAGCGCACGATGACTTACGGCGAACTGGTGGATCAGGCGCAGAAACTGGCGAAAAAACTGTCGGGTAAAGGGCGTTATGCCATCCTGCTGGAAAAAGGCCATCAGCAGGTTGTGGCGGCGCTGGCTATTTTGTTGGCGGGCGGCGCTTATGTTCCGGTGGATGCAAGCCAGCCGTGGCCGCGAATCGTCCAGATTCTGTCGGACGCTCTTGTGGAAACCGTCATTATTGCAGGGGAAGAAGAGCAGGAAACTAAACTTACGGCGGCGGGTTTTCATGCCCTCAATCTTCACCGATCAGAGGCGTATCCCGATCTGCCAAGTCTGGAGCCTGTCAGCATCACACCGCAGGATCTGGCGTATATCATCTACACCTCAGGCAGTACCGGCCAGCCGAAAGGCGTGATGATCAGCCATGATGCGGCTTACAACACGATCTGCGATCTGCGGCAGAGGATCTCCCTGAGCACCGATGATTGCGTGCTGGCACTGGCGCGTCTGAGTTTTGACTTATCTGTTTTTGATCTGTTTGGGGTATTGGGTGCAGGCGGAACGCTGGTATTTCCTGATGAGGGGGATTTACAGAATCCGGCCAAATGGGCGCATTTAGTGGCGCAGCATCAAATCACCCTGTGGAACTCCGTACCGGCACAAATGAAAATGCTGACAGCGTATTTGTCAGCCGAAAATCTCGTTCTGCCTTCGCTGCGCTACAGTTTACTTTCCGGCGACTGGCTGCCCGTCAGCCTGCCTAAAGCAATGGCGCAGACGTTACCCAATGCCGCGCAACTCAGTCTGGGAGGCGCGACCGAAGCGGCGATCTGGTCAAACTGCTGGCAGGTCGATCCGCAGGTCGATTATCAGACCAGCATTCCTTATGGCATTCCGTTGACCAACCAGCAATTCAGAGTGGTTGATCCCCAAGGTGCAGATTGCCCTGATTGGGTCGCAGGGGAATTGTGGATTGGTGGCAGGGGTGTTGCGCTGGGATACTGGCACGATGAAGAGAAAACCGAACACCATTTCTTCACTGACGCTAACGGCGTGCGCTGGTATCGCACAGGTGATCTTGGCCGCTATACCACTGACGGCGTTATCGAATTTCTGGGCAGAATGGATCATCAGGTCAAAATCCGTGGCTATCGGGTGGAAACAGGAGAAATTGAAGCGTTATTGTTGAAGTCCTCGCCTGTTGCTCAGGCGGCAGTGATTAAATCCGGCGATAAACATCAGGCTGAATTACATGCTTACGTAGAACCTGCCCAATTGCCGGCTTTATCACCTCAAAGCCAGCAGCACGCCGATTATTGCCGACAGGCAGTGCAAGAGATCCGCGCGATAGCTGAACAAACAGCAGGATCGCTGGATAAGGCACTGATCGAAAAACTGTTCTTCTTATTGGATCAGGTGGCATTGATGCAGATGGTGAAAGCCTTATCAGCAATGCAGACCTTGCCAATGCATCAAACCGTAACCCTTGATGAAATCATTCAGAAAGGCAACATTGCAGAAGAAAACCGGCAACTAACCCGACGCTGGCTGCGCGCGTTGGTACAGCACGATTATCTGGAACAGACAGGCGATCATTACCGTTTAATCAAACCGGTCTCTGAGAGCGAGATCAATGACGACTGGCAGCAATGCGAACGGCTCATGGCGCAATTGGATGACGATCGCGGCTTATTGACCTATCTGGAACGCAGCAGCCAATGTTTACCTGAATTGCTACAGGGGAAAGAAGATCCCCTTAACTTACTGTTCCCGGATGGCAACCTTGACGTCGCGACCCATGCTTATCAGAACAATTTGATCAGCAAATTCATGAACCGCTTATTGATCAGTGCCGCCGAGAAAAAAGCGATTGAAGTAAATCAGCAACAGCATCGTTGCCTGAAAGTGCTGGAGATCGGCGCGGGTGTTGGCGGGACAAGTAATGTGCTGATCCCGCATTTGGCCGGATGGAACGTCGAATATACCTTTACGGATGTTTCAACCTTCTTCCTGAATGAAGCCAAAAAACGTTATCAACAATTTGATTTTGTTCACTATCAGCTGTTTGATTTCAATCAGTCACCCACGGAACAGGGGCTGGATTGCGGCCAGTTTGATCTGATTATTTCTGCCAATGTGCTGCACAACGCCATTATTGCCCGTCAGGGACTGGATAATCTGCGCCAGCTTCTGACTCCCGGTGGCTGGATGCTGATCATTGAAGCCACCCGCGATAATTATCAGTTAATGACATCAATGGAATTTAAGCACGGCTTAACCCAGTTTGCCGATGAACGGCTTGAATTGGATTCGCCATTTATGCCGCAGCAAAACTGGCTGAATGCGCTGCACGATGTGGGAGGCGAAACCGTTTGGGCCTATCCGCCTGCTGATGACGCGTTATATCAGATGGGGCAAAGTTTTATGCTGGCGCAGTTCAACTCACGTCGCCAGCATTGTGAACCTCAGGCGTTACTGGCCAGCCTGCGGGATCAATTACCGGAATACATGGTTCCCGCTAAACTGGCGATCCTGGATGCCTTACCTGTCTCCGCAAATGGCAAGTTAGATCGCAAACGGCTTCCTGCCTTGCCTGATCAGACGCAAAACCGGGCAGAGATAGTATCACCGCAGACCGATGATCCGCTGGAGATGACCTTACTGACGCTTTGTCGCGAAGTCATTGGCAATCCGGCCATCGGGGCTGATGATGATTTCTTCACCAGCGGCGGCGATTCCTTGTTAATTACCCAATGGATCAACCGCATCCGGGAAACACTGGGCGCGGATCACGTTCCCTGGGAAGGGAGCTTAAGGCAGGTACTGCAACAGCCGACAGTCAGGGCACTGGCCGCGTATTTGCGCAGCCAGTCAGAACAGCAGGAAACTCAGCAGAGCCAGCGTACCCGCGTCACCTGCCTGAAACCAGGCGATGGCGAGCCGGTGATTATTCTCCATGAAGGCAGCGGCACCATTTTGCCTTATCTGCCATTGGTCGAAAAATTATCAGGGCCGGTGTATGGATTGAGCGTGGGAGATATTGAGACATTCCTGTCCATTCCGGCCGACAATCTGATCCCACAACTGGCAGCCCATTACTTACAGGAAATTCAGGCGATATCACCGCATTGCCATCTTGTGGGCTACTGCATGGGCGGGTTGCTGACATTCGAAATTGCCAGACAGGCGATGGAAAATCTGACACCGGTCAGATCAGTAACCGTTGTCAGCAGTTACCAGATCCCCTATCGCATAGAAGATAGCCTGATGATCGATATGTCGATTGTCTGGGCGCTGGGCATTGCCAGCCCGTGGCCATTTGAGAAACCCCAACTTGACGCGATTTATGAGGAAATTTTGGCTGAGAAGCCGGATGTCATTACCCATGATGTCGTGACGCAGCGTGCTAACGCAAAAGGGTTACATCAACTGGCGGCCGCGTATGCACAAGTTCAGCAGCAACCCGAAGACCAGCGCTTATCGCAGTTATTGGCTGCTATTCAGGGAACCGCATCGGCTCAATCGGACGTCAGCCAGACCCAGTGGAAACAGAGGGTTAAAGTGTTCCGCCACAGTATTCGAGGCGTCTGTGGCTACCAGCCGGAATATTTTGCCGGAGACATGACCTTTGCCTGCCAGCAGGGAAATACCCACCTGTTACCGGCCTTGCAGCAGGATATGAAGACGTTCTGGCAGACCAACTGCATTGGCGATGTCACCTATCTCGATCTGAATGGCGATCATTTTAATTGCATGAATGTCAGCAATATTGATCCGCTGGTGCATCATATTGAACAGGGCAAAATGAGGGAAGCAGAATGACGACAAGGAAATCCGTACTGGTCATTGGCGGGCAGGGTGCCGTAGGACGTGCCGCCGTTGACGTACTTTCCCGACTGGGCTATCGGGTCATGATTGCGGGGCGCACTGAGCGCCCTGAATATCACGATTATTATCAGCTAGATCTGTTTGACCGAACGGCATTAGCTCGCTGCTGTCAACAGGCCGATTTAGTGCTCAATACCGCCGGGCCGGCTTCACTGATTGAAGATGTGATTGCCGCAACGGCACTTAATGCGGACGTCCATTACGTTGATGTCGCGGGTGATCCGGCGGTTGAGAAGAAAATCTTACAACAGATCGCCACGCGCCAAGAGTCGTGTCGTTCTGCCTGTGTACTGGGCGCAGGTTTTATTCCGGGGCTGGCAGGAATGCTGCCCTTATATGCTGCGGAATACTTGCAGCCAGTCTCGAAAATCCGCCTGTATACAGGCGGTATCGAAGCCTTTACCGCAACATCGGCACAGGATTTTTTTGCCAGCCAGCAACCGGAGCGAGAGCAGGGCAAAACGGGATATATCCTCTCCGGCGGTCAACTTATCAGAGCGGGGATAGAAAAAAATAAGTCTATCTCAACAGCAGAAAGAATGTTTGATGCACTGCCTTATTTCAGTTTCGAACAGGAAAGAGTCGCGCAAAAACTGTCACTTTCTCATTTGGCGGCATACAACCTGCTGGCGGACAGAACCTTGTTACTGACCGCGCCTGCAAATCAGGCCGATGCGATTCAACGCTTAATAACCTTAAGCCAGCAGCTTGTGGAAAAAGAAGGTGAGCAGCAGCATCTGCTGATGGAAGCGCATGGCTTACTGGCAGGTCAGCCGACCATGCTCAGACTTCAAATCCGCTTTAACAACAGCTATCAACTGACGGGCAGTATTGCGGCACTAGCAGCTCATCAGGTACTGAAACAGCCCGTGACAGGGCTTTACTGGCTGCCGGATATCATCAACATCAGAACCTTGCTGACCCAATTAGATGAATTGTCTCTTTTCAGCCGTTTTAGCTCAGATTTTCTGCCTGACGATGAAATCGTGCTCTTTCAGGAGGGGGAAATATGAGTAAGCCATTAAAAGTCGTCGTCTGCGGCACCCTGTTCGGGCAGGTTTACCTTTCTGCCTTCAAAAGTGCATTTGCCGGATTTGAATTGGCGGGGATTCTGGCACAGGGCAGCGAACGCTCGCAACAATTGGCACAGGCTTACGGTGTGCCGCTTTATCACCACGTTGATGAGCTACCCGATGATATTGATATCGCCTGTGTCGTGATTCGTTCCGCTATCGTCGGCGGAAAAGGCAGCGAAATTGCCAGAGCGTTATTACAACGGGGCATTTCTGTTTTGCAGGAACACCCGGTTTACCTGCGTGACGTGGCTGAATGTTTAAAACTGGCTCGCCAGCATGGTTGCCGTTATCAGGTCAATACCCATTACCCCCATGTGCCAGCCGTCCGCCAATTTATTGCTTATCTGCGGGAAGCCCTACAAACCCAGCAGGCGCTGTTTATCGAAGCAACCTGCGGTGTTCAGGTTATCTGTGGATTATTGGATATTCTTGGCCGTATCTTTGGCCGCTTTACCCCCTGTGGATTCAGCCAACCGGAAAGCTATGACAATAAATTGCTCGGCTTAATGAACCACACACCGCCTTATACCCAATTGCGCGGTGTGATTGCAGGTGTTCCCTTAACGCTGAATTTACAAAATCAGCTTGATCCTGCCGATCCCGATAACCATTTTCATATCATGCATCGCATCTGTGTGGGATTACCCAGCGGCAACCTGCTGCTGGCGAATACTCATGGGCCGGTTATCTGGAATAACTGTTTTCATATTCCCAGAGTGAAAACGGCATCGGGATGTCGTGAACTGATTGCGCCGGAATTAGCGCCGGACTATTTTCTACCGCCCCTGAATCAGTCCTTCTCAAATCATGAAGACAATTATCATCAAGACAATTTGCAGGACGTATTAAACCGCCATTGGCCATCGGCGGTACGCCATGCACTGCGTGAATTTGCCGGCCAATGCCAGACGCCGGCACCTGCGGATGCACAATATTTACTATCCCTGACCAACGCGTGGAAATCTTTGATGGAACAAGTGGGTAATCCTGAAAGCGTTTCTCTTGCTGATCCGATGATGGCATCACCTGAGATCGCGCGTTTTTTATCTGAATGGAAAAGTGAGAGGAAGGAGTAAAGCAAATGAATGACCGCACTTTCAGATTGATTAAATCCGGCACCCATCAACAGATGGTCTGTTTTCACCATGCAGGGGGAACCGCAGAGTATTTTATGCCTTGGAAAAATGGTATTGCAGATGATACCGCTGTCTACGCCGTTCAGCTTCCGGGGCATGGTTCCCGTATTCAGGAACCCTTGCTGCACGATCTCCATCAAATGGCTGATCAGATTGCGGCCGCCTGTTCATTTCTGCCTGCCCGTCCGACGGTATTTTTCGGGCATAGCATGGGGGCGGCTTTGGCCTTTGAAGTTGCCCTGAGGATGCAGCGACAGGGAAAAAGCATTACTGGCCTTTATGTTTCCGGACGGCTTCCCCCGCATAAAAATACCGGTACCGATTTTTATCGCCAGAGCGAAGAAACACTGCTGAACAAAATTATCTCGCTGCAAGGTGCGGATATGGATTACCGGCAGCCTGAGCTGAAATCGCTGCTGGTGCCGATTTTTCGCGCTGATTTTGCCGCGATAGAAACCTATCAGCGGCGCTGCGAACAGCGACTGAATTGTCCGGTGATTGCCTGTATTGGTGAGGCAGACAGTGAAGTTTCTATCAGTGATTTCAAGCAATGGTGTCAAATTTCCAGCGGAACATTTGAACTGAAATTGTTTTCTGGTGGGCATTTTTATCTGAATGACCAGAGGGAATCACTCTTTGATTTTCTCAATCAATGTTTGGCAAATAAAAATCAGCCAGTGATGAACGTATAAGTAAGGGAAAGAAAATAACAATGAAATATAACGGCAATATCGCGAGTTTATTTGGTTTATATTGTGGGCAGGGTGCACCTTTAGGGTTTGCAATTTTTGCCTTACCCGGCATCTTGCGGGCGCAGGGAGCGGATATGCAGTTTATCGGGCTGGTGGGTTTAAGTATGCTGCCGTGGGCATTTAAATTCTTATGGGCATCATGGATTGAAAACCATAAGCCGTGGGGATTTCGCTCACTCCCCGCAGGGATGGGCTGGATTCAGCTATTTAAGGGGTTATCCCTGCTTTTGGCCGTCCTGCTGTGGTTCTTTGCTCCAGATACTGACATTATCGGTTTATTGGTCTTAATCACCATTATCAACTTCTGCTACGCCAGCCAGGATGTTGCGGTAGATGCTCTGGCCGTTCGGGTGTTTGCCGGTAGCCGGCATGTCAATGTGAACGTCAGCCAGATCGCAGGATTCAGTTTGGGCATGTTATTGGGCGGTGTGCTCAGTCTGTATATCTTCAGTGCGGCAGGGTGGCATATGACGGTGTTGTCATTCCTGTTAATCCAGCTTATTTGCCATCTGCCGTTTATGTGCCATCAGGGTAGCTTCACGCAAGAAAATCAACTGCCCGTTAAACCGGGCAGGGCGTCATTGTGGAAAATCTTCCGTCGCAAAGGCTGGTTGCCGATTATTGCTATGGCACTGTGTTTCAAATTTACCAGCACCATGGGCGTGGCTTTAGTGTCGCCACTGCTGGTTGATATGGGCGTGAATCTGGAACTGATTGCGTTAATATCCGGCGGCGTGCTGATTATCAGCTATATCGCCGGGGCGGTATCGTCCGGTATTTTGCATAAATGGTTTTCCAGCCCGCAATTGACCGTATTCGGGCTGACCGGAAGCGCTTGCTGCTGGCTGGGAACGGCATTATCCCTCATGGCTTCGGCAAACAGCCCGACGATGGTATTCCTGTTCTTTATTCTGGAAGGTTTCTTTTTTAACCTCTGCTGTGTTTCTCTTTTCTCTTGGTTTATGCGCTGGAGTGAAGGCGAAAAAGATCACACCATCGTCCAGCCAGGCACGGATTTCACACTATTGCAGTGCTGCGAAGTTCTCGGCAGTAGCATGGCGATGGTTTTGACCGGTTTATTGGCTCATCATTTGGGATTCACACAAGCATTTACTTTGGCTGCGGCCAGTGGTTTTGCCGTGGTTCTATTGACAATAGTCTGCTTCCGCTACAGTCGCCGCTCTTACCGCGGATTTGACGAACCCCGTTGCATTACGGAGAGAGAATAATGGTAGGTAAAGAACCGGAAAATCAACAAACTGCCTTCAGATGGTTAATGAAATTGGTCAGTAGTCAGCATAAACGGCTGGCTGCTGCCATGTTTCTGGCTATCTGTTATTCGCTGCTGGCATTAGTTCCTTATGTGATCGTTTATCAATTGATTGTCGATTTCCTCAATCAGCCAGAAATCGCCGCTCAACATGTCTGGTGGATGGTGATCATGGCGGCGTTGGCACTAATAGGAAAAATCCTGCTACAACTGGCATCGGGGCTGCTATCTCATCAGGCTGCATTCCAATTGCTGTTTGAATTACGCAAGCAGGTGATAGAGCGGGTTGGGCGCTTGCCATTAAGCACCTGCCATCAACATACCAGTGCGAAACTGAAGAAAATTATTGCCGATGATATCGGCCGGATCGAAACCTTTGTCGCTCATCATCTGCCCGATATGGCCGCCGCGGTGATGACCCCCGTGGGCGCGGCCGTTCTGCTATTTTTCTTTGACTGGCGTCTGGCATTAATGGCTTTACTGCCTTTGCCGGTAGCCATTGCGATGCAGGGCTGGATGTTTAAGGGATTCAATCAACGCATCGGCGCTTATCACCGTGTCGTTGCGGATCTGCATACCAGCGTTGTCGATTTCGTGAAAAGCATGCCGCTGGTTAAAGCCTTTAATATGACCGTCAATTCACATCAGCGCTATACACAGGCGGTCAATGAACACCATCAACTGGTCACGAACTGGCTACGGGATACCCGTACAGCGACGGCACTGTTTAAAATTTCCCTTGAATTGGGGTTACTGTGCATTATGCCTGTGGGGATCTGGTTATTTGCCGACGGGCAGGTGACATTATCTGTCCTGTTTATTTTTATGCTGTTGGGAATTGGCCTGATGGAGCCGCTGTATAACCTGTCTCAGTTTGCCAATATGTTCAGCGATTTACTCAAAGGTGTTGAGAATATCCGTGAGTTCTCTACCTCGCCTGCACAGAAAGAAGGCAAACAATGGGTAGCGATCGATAATTACGACATCTGCTTTAATCAGGTGAGTTTTCATCATCCCGGCTCTGAAACTCAGACTATTAATCAGTTCTCATTTGTGGCAAAGCAGGGAGAGATCACCGCACTTGTCGGGCCTTCCGGCGCGGGGAAAACCACTGCGGCACAGTTGATACCGCGTTTGTATGAGTATCAATCAGGAGAGATTCGGCTGGGAAATACGCCGATTGATGCTATGCCCCTTGAACAACTGATGTCCTTGACCGCCTTTGTTTTTCAGGATGCGTTCATCTTTGAGGATACGGTTTTTAACAATATCAGAATGGGCAATGAGGCATTGTCGGAAGAGCAGATCAAAGCCGCGGCTCAAGCGGCCTGCGCAGATGATTTTATTGACCGATTGCCGGAAAAATACCAGACCGTCATCAGGCCGGAAATCTTAAGCGGAGGTCAGGCACAGCGGATTGCCATTGCCAGAGCGATAGCCAAAAACGCCCCCGTCATTATCCTTGATGAGGCGACAGCTTATGCTGATGCGCGCAACGAATCGCGTATTCAGCAGGCGCTGGCTGCGCTGATCAAAGATAAAACGGTTATTGTGATTGCTCACCGCCTGAATACTCTGACTCACGTTAATAAAATCGTGGTCATGGACGAAGGCAAAAAAGTATTGGAAGGCACCCACCCGCAGTTACTCTCCCATTGTGCTCTATACCAAAAGATGTGGTCAGCGCATCAGGCAGCGAAAGAATGGCATTTCATCACCCGGCCAAAGGCGGTGATTCATGAATAAATTCTCGGTATTAACCGCGTTAATCGGTGTTCCGCTCAAGGGGCTGAAAAGTATGGTCTGTGTTGCTATTGTTGACGCTTTCCTGACTTCTGCGCCTTACGCATTTCTCTATTACATCATTCTGGATATGCTCTCGGCCCAGCCGGATATCCATTACCAATTTATGTTGGCCGCCGCCTGTGCTGTGCTGATGCTGATACGGGTTTTATTGGTGCGGATCCTCTATTTCAATGTGTCATTGATTGGGTTTAATGCCGGCGCGTCATTGAGAAAGCACTTAGGGGAACATTTACGGCGTTTGCCGATGGGTTTTTTCTACCGTTCAGAGATGAGCAGTGTCAATAACACGCTGCTGAAAGACATTGATATGGTTGAGCGGATCTTCACTCACCTGTATGCGCCGATGATCGCAACGGTATCCGTGCTCTGCTTTTTTGCTTTTGGGTTGTTGTTAAAAGATTGGCGTATGGCATTAGCGATGTTATCCACCTTGCCATTAGCCGTCTGTGCCTACTTCCTCACCCGTCGTTATGCCCGTCGCTGGCAGACGCGTGTGCAATCATGGATGTTCCGCTTAAATGATGGGTTGATGGAATATATTGACGGCTTAAAGGAATTAAAAGCCTACCAAATGGTGGGCGGTGCATTTCAGCGTCTCAACCAAGTCTTGGACACCACGTATAAAAAATCTTTAACCGCAGAAAAAGCAGGTGTATGGCCGATATACAGTTTTAATCTGCTGGTGGAATGTGGCTTTATTGTGTTGCTGGTTGCGCTGACCTGGGGCTGGCTGGGGCATTCGCTCTCTCTGGCGGAAGTCTTGGTTTTTCTGATCGCCGTCGTCCGTTTTTTCCGTCCCTTATTAAACATGTCGATGTTTTTAGCCGAACTGAATTATTTTGGTTTGGCCGTTGGCCGCATCCAAAAAGTGTTTGAGATACCTGAACTTTCTCAGGGAAACTTGCGCCCTGATATCACCGCCATGCGGATCAAACTGGAAAACATCGGCTTTGCTTATCCCGATCAACCAGCTTTATTTAACAACCTGAATTTGTTGATTGAAGAAAACAAAATTACGGCTTTGGTCGGGCCTTCGGGATCAGGCAAATCAACATTGGCTTCACTGATTGCCCGTTTCTGGGATATCGAGCAGGGTAATATCTGGGTGGGTGAGCAACATAATCCCATTAACCTTACAGAGATGGATGCAGAATATTGGCAGCGTTTTTTAAGTGTCGTTTTCCAAAAAAACTACATGTTGAATGACACGATTGCCAACAATTTAAAAATTGCCCGTCCAGATGCGACAGAAGAACAATTACTTTCCGTCTGCCGTTCAGCGCAACTATTGCCACTGCTCAACAAACTGCCAGAAGGGTTGGATACCTATATCGGCGCAGGGGGCGTTCATCTTTCCGGCGGAGAATTGCAGCGCCTCTCGATTGCCAGAGCATTATTAAAAGATGCCCCTCTGGTTATTTTAGACGAAGCCACAGCCTCTCTTGATCCGGAAAATGAACGTGAGATCCAGCTCGCAATGCAATCATTAATTCAGCGAAAAACGGTTCTGGTCATTGCGCATAAATTATCGTCCATACAATATGCGGATAAAATTGTGGTGATGGATCAGGGCGATATTGTTGAAGAAGGAACGCATAGCGCACTGATCGACAGGCTAGGCTTATATCATGAATTATGGCAATTACAACAACAGACGCAGAGCTGGGGTATGGGTACTGGGTGTGAGTAATATTTTGTAATATAAGGATGTGTTGATAAAAAAACGTCCGGGAATAATTAATTACCGGACGTGGTTTTATTGAATGAGGTTGGAAATAATAAATATAGGTGGATTTGAATAATTATTTTTATATTGTTGTCAGCGGTATTATTATTTTAAATAGTGATGGTTGTCTCCGTTTCGACGTTTAATAAATATATTTTAGATGCTGGATTCGATTAATAAGCTAACCACCATAATGACTATGATACAAATGCAACATCGTTAATCTGGAAATAAACATATTGGTATTCCCTTGAATAATTTATTCGGTGTTTTTTCACCCCGAAAAATTCGGGGTGATATTGAGTCGGTTCACCAAAAAATTTATCTCCTGTTCAGCACTTAAATCTTTCCAAAGTAACCGCTGTATTCATTTTTTATTTCTGGTGTTATTTCCACGGCTTTCTTAGCAAAATAACGGCGAGTCAGCGTCTTCAGATGAGCCTGTTTAGAACAATTTTCTGCTCAAAAAAAACCGGACACTTTTTTTAAGGCCATTGTATATTCCACGGACGTTAAATAATCATTGGCCATGTGTAATCGTGTTAAATTGTAGTAATGTAGATAATCCAACACATCTTTTTTCATCTCCTCATGTATTTTCATGATGTGTTTTGAATAACCAATCCTGTTTTAAACTGTAGTGATGTGATGGACTATCAGGGCAAAGGGTAATCCTCCCATTTTTCATGGAGGTTAAAAGTAGAATTTAAGCAACACGTAATATATGTTGCTTTGGTGTATAGCCACCTAATGCCATATTGGGTCTTTCATGATTATAAAACCACTGCCATTTTGTTGCAGAGTCTTGTAATTCACTCAAGGAAGCAAATAAATAGTGTCCCAGCCAGTCATAACGAATCGTTCGATTATAACGCTCAATATAGGCATTCTGTTGAGGTTTTCCGGGTTGGATAAAATTCAACACTATCTCATGCGCCTTCGCCGATGCCTGAAATTCATGGCTGGTGTCACAACGTATTGAAGCAGGTTTTCCCCACCACTCCATCAGGTGCTCCAATGTTCGTATTACACGATAATTGGGCAATGAAAAATCAACCTCAATAGTGAGCGCTTCGCGATTAAAATCATCAATAATATTGAGCAAACGCACCGAACGGCCATCTAACAACTGATCATGCATAAAATCCATTGACCCACTTTCATTAGGTACATCAGGCACTTTCAAAGGTTCGGGTTGTTCGCGTTTCGACTGTTTCTTGGGTTTAATGCGTTTTATTCAGAGCCAGTTCACAATAAATCCGGTAAACCCGTTTATGGTTCCAAAGAAACCTTTTCACATTGCGTAAATACAAGTAGCAAAGCCCAAATCCCCAATTACGCTATTGTCCCGTAATATTCAGTAACCACGCCGAAATCTGCTCATTTTCGGCAGACAAACGGGGCTTATAGTGATAACTGCTTTCACTGACCAATGATCGGTTGGGTCGTTTAAGCGGATCACGGCTCTGTCTGTAATAGTTATGACTCTGTCATCAATGGTACTATTTGTATATCCCCCTATCAGATTTCTGCAATTCTCGATGGACGAACATAAAATGCAATATATTTTTATTATTTGAAATTTCAAATGAAGTATTTTTCCTATACTGGTCAAGATAGTTTCAAATAGTGCGAAAGTTTTTTTATTTTCTTCTGTAACGCTATGTAAAATACATATAATTTTTTCAGTGAGGATTGCTGAATCAATAACTTGTATCTTGCAAACGAGATGCATTCATATACTGTATATAATTTAGTAATTAAGCTTCAATTGATAAATTTTTAACTATTGATGGGTAAAATACGTTTAAAATAAATAAATCCATGTCTTACATCCTGAATAATCATCTGTTTTATTTCTACTAAATAGACGTAATGTGTACCTATTGTAATTGCACTATATTATCCTCAAAATTGGCCAATGTTTCTTGTAACATAAAGACATTGCAATCGAATCTCGTTTTCTCTAGACACGACTGACTTTATAAAGCTCATGGCAGACACAAAATTTGTAGCCTGAGGCATACTGTAACATAGTAATATTTTTATTTTATAATATTATGAATTGCTGCGTCTTTTTATTTAAATAAT
This sequence comes from Xenorhabdus bovienii, assembly GCF_024721015.1. Lineage (GTDB taxonomy): Bacteria > Pseudomonadota > Gammaproteobacteria > Enterobacterales > Enterobacteriaceae > Xenorhabdus > Xenorhabdus bovienii. Next base: position 4,809 of record NZ_JANAIF010000015.1, on the reverse strand, counting down.
TTGATAACAACCATCTAAAACTGCAGGATACTATAAGATTATTTATGTTGAGAGGTACAATTTAATTAGCACGTCTCTATAATATCTCTCTCTTTAATATTATTTCAATAATAATGAAAATATTAATTTTATTATATTAATTACATGATTCTAATAACACTAGATTGTTATCATTGTAATTATGGATGATTAGTGTATTATTTAAAATTTAATATATCACACTCCATTAAATATGTATATTTTCAAGTGTATTGGTGCGGTTATCTGTTTTTTCTTTATTAATTAATAACGATGCTGGCACCTCTATTCCATCCATATCAATAGTTAGTAGCTGAAGCCAAAAATCTTTTGTTGCAACAAAAATTTTTCCTTTAGAATATCTAATTTCACCAGCTTCTTCGATGTTTGACGGGATATTAGTAACATTAGCTGAAAGCACTACAATCTTTAGATTTTTTTTTGTTAAAAAATACGCACCTGGGTGACGATATGCTGCTCTTATATGTCTTTCTAATACCTGAGCCTCAAGCTGGAAATTCAGATGATAATCAGAGGATTTTGGACGACCAAAGTAACTACGGTTTTGCATATTTTGGGGTTTATAAGAAAAATTATTATTTACCATAAGAGGTATCAAATCTAATAACATTAAAACATTTTGATCTTCCTGAAAGGTTCTCAAACCAATGCAAGTTTCTTTTTCTGAAAAGTGAATAGAGCGTTGCATAATTATATCACCCGTATCAAGCCCTTCATCCATTTTAATAGCACTAATGGATGTTTTAGTTTCACCATTTTTTATCATCCAATAGAATGGTGCCAATCCTGCATAACGAGGTAAAGGACTTGGATGAAAATTAATAGGCATAGCATTAGGAATATCCAGTAGCTCTCTAGTTAATAACTGTTGAAAATTGGCAACAATAAAATAATCTGGATTAACTTCTTTTATTGATATTATAGTTTCTGGCGAATTTACCTTTTCTGGTCGTTTAATTGTCACCCCCAATGATATAGCTTCCTTTTCTATATTTACAGAATACCTATCATTAATAAAATAGTCACATTCCTTATTTGGAGGCGAAGTTATAACCATTAGCAACTCAATCATTGGGTGTGCTGACAATATTCTTAGAAACGGAGATCCTAGTTTTGAATTAATCTCAGTGAATAGTACTATTTTAGTTTTTTTAGACATAACAATACTCAGATTTAAAAATCAAAAGAAAATATTAGTTGATTTACCGCCGACCAAAACATTTCCAGCTAGCTGTAAAATAGCATCTTGTGCTACTGCATGTTGACACATCGTCTGTGCGTCACGAAGCCAGCGATCAAGAGGAGATTTCCGATAAACTGAACTACCACCAAGCAAGTTGTACATAGATTGTACGATATTACGAGCTGTCTGAAAGGCATTATAACGAGCCAAAGCAGTCACAACGCGATAATCTGAAGCAGGTTCATCACCTTCCAAAATATTTTGCCACTGTTTTTCAAGACTGGTATAGACTGATGCTCGTGCAGCGGCAAGTTCCATTTCGGCACGGGCGATGGCGGCTTGAATACGAAAATCTGTAATCCAAGGAGTGTTAGTTTCACGATCAACACGATTTTGCACTTGATCCCGCACATAATCCAAGCAAGAACGAGCCATTCCTAAAGGAATTCCTGCCATCTTTCGAAGGATGGTATCAGGTGAATTATAGAGAGGTCCTAGACGGTATGGCTGTGAAAATGAAAAGCTGTGTTTTTCAGGCACAAAAAGCTTTTCAACCGAGTAATCTAAACTACCACTACCAGCTAGTCCAGTTGTGTGCCAAGTGTCTATAATGTTAAATTGCTCTGGTTTTGCAACCATAATACGCCAGTGTTGTTCTTCTCCGGTAATCGGATCTTTCTCTAGTGCTCCATTACAGTAGACTAATACACCGCATATCAGTACATCACAGTGAGTTATCCCGCTACCAAATCTCCAATTACCACTGACAACATATCCTCCGTCAACACGTTCAGCACGCCCCTGTGGATGAATCCATCCTGAATTAGCCATATCAAGATGAGGATATAAAGAGCGTGCGATATCGGGAGGTAAAAAACCAGAATATATCCCAGAATCCATACCAATCATACTGCACCAAGCCGCAGAAACATCACCTGTGGCAAGAATCTCTATGAGTTGTGTCTGCTGAATAGATGTCAACTCAGGTCCCCCCCATTCTTTAGGCATTGCTGCGCGAAAAACACCTGTGTTTCTTAAAAGGTCAATGATATTTTGAGTAAGTCTCCTGTTATTTTCAATTTTTTCGGAATTCTCTTTTAATATCGGAACAATACTCTTAGCCTTATTAATAATATCTTCTGCATTATTTGGAATAACTTCATTGTAATTAGACATAAGCCCCATATTTTCCATTTGCATTTCCTTATTTTATTAATTAGAAATAACGCCCGGTGGAAATAATTCCATTAGGGTCTAGTATGCTTTTCAACTTTTTATTAACTTCACGCTCAGTTTGTGAATAATACTGTTCAAGAAAATGAGTGTGATTAATATCTAAACGGTAAGGATAAAATCCTTTATAAGTAAAGTGTTCATAAATCAAATCTAGAGTTTCATGTGCTTTACTTATCTGATTTTTTACTGGTGGAAATTTTATTGAAATAACTAAGTCTATAACATCAGAAGATAACGCATTTACAGTTGTACCAATTTTGACGCCTGTTTGGTTAGAAATATCATCAATAATAGATAGAGCTTCGACAATAGTTTCTCCTTTGAACGGTATAAAAGCTAAAAAGAAAAGCCAACCACCACCTTTACTATCTACCTCATTAGCATTTTGCCCAGTAGCCGCACGAAGCATATGCTCATTCCATGTAGGATCACCAGCATAAGCATGTTCTACAACTTGTAAAACAAAGTCATTTTTGTCTGAACTAATTTCATTTGAGTGAGTTATTTTTGTAAATATTCCACTGTCTTTGGCTTCTTCAAACAATATAGATATAGTGGCTTCCACTTTCTTATGATTACCAGACACGCATATCAAGGTGAGATGTTCATCCACCGAGCCACCGTAAGATTCAGTAGAAACAGTGTCATAGATTTTTAGTACACCAGAGACCATCTCCTGTGCATACCAGTCTCTGAACAAATTGACAGCGCCTAACAGTTTTTTCCTAAGAAATCGTAAATGCAAAACAGTTTGTTTTTGTGGTCTAGGTAATAAGCGAACTACGGCTCCAGTTATTATTCCAAGATTAGATTGAGTATAAAGGTGCAATAATGAAGGACCATGTCCAAATGTATTAAATGCAGTATCTCTCTCTGCGTGTGGCCACCATCCGACTTTAATTTTTTCACCGTCAGGGGTTATCACCTCTAGTCCTAACAAGTCGTCAGTTCTTTGGCGACGTAATCCAACTCCACGCTCCAGAATATTACCTACCACACTTGTGTGCCCAGAGGAAGCTGTCACGTTCAGCATTCGTGAACTATCTTTTAATAGCTTAGCTAAATTTAGCTGTGTTACACCAGGTTCGATTATAGCCCATCCATTTTCGATATTTATTTCTCGGATCTCTGTTAATCTATCTAGAATTATAATAATAGCATCTTCACTGACAGGTTCTTTAGATCCCAACCCCCAATTATATCCAGAACTGACTATATGTAATCCTAATTTTGGATTATTTTTATTCATTAGATGGACAATCTGAACTACTTCATTGATCGAACCAGGTTTAACAATAGCGTTAACATTTTTTGGCGAAAATAAACTTACATTTCTTCCCAAGGTAAGAGTTGACATTTCATTGAATTTAATTTGAATATATGTTTCACCGACTATATTTTTTAGTTCTAATATAATATTATTCAAAGAGCAAACATCACTTTGTTTTTTTTCTATTATATCCATAATATTTAGTTCCATTAATATGAAATAGAAGACAATTTTCTTTACTCAGAAAATGGCCTTGAAGGCGCTGTACCCGGAAGATAAATATGTTTATACGGTCGTTCACCATAAGGCCATTGTACATGAGCCATTACTCGAATAACTCGAGGTATCATGATGCTGGTTTTATTTTCTACAGCACATAAAGATGGAATTTTTATTCCAGAGTCGTAGAGTACCAAAGGAGGTAACTCATTGGTAAGGTCGGGTGTAATAGTAAAAAATAAACTTACAAAATCAGTAATTGATAAATTATTTTTAGACATAATTTCATCAATAATTAATAACGTATTTGAAGTAATACTTTCAGCTGTATCAGAATCGACTTGAACTGCACCACGAATAGCAACTAATTTGATTAACGGAGGTGTGGTTTTTATCTGAGTATAAGACATATTTCACCCTACCAATCTAGTGTTAATAATATGACACTACGGTTATTATTTAATTTACACATTTAAAATTGCGAGACAACTGTATACCATGGTTAAACTTCAAGTCAATAAATTATTATATTTTTCTCTCTGAGATTATAAAATAAGTGTAATCTTAATGACGTATAGTTAAATAAATTATTTCCATATTAAATTATTTTAATTTTAGCTTCTGGTTAATTCTTTGTTTTTCAATGTATTAACACTCAATGATCGCATATTAAAATTGAAGATTTCATACAAAACAATAATTTTTCAGTATAAATTCATTTTACTAAAATATAAGGTCATGACTCCAAAGCGTTATAATGATATTTTTCAATATATGTCCCAATGAGTTTTTCGTGGATTTCTATTGAGCGTGAATAACAAAGGGTTCTTCTTGCCAGCCGCTTGATATGGATGCGCAGATT
>NZ_JANAIF010000159.1 GCF_024721015.1 Xenorhabdus bovienii | reverse complement strand
TTTTCATTGTCACTTAGCGTGAGCCGAAAATCGCGCTGATTGCGAGCCCACGTAATTTCAAACGCGAGCCCTTACAGGTAGTACGCAATTTTAAGGCTGCGATTAGTTCGCAATAATGCTCCAGCTCAGATTGGGGCAGGATGCGGGGAATGCCATGATCACACCGATGAACGGTACGAGGCTTAAGAACAACATGGAGATTCCGGTAAACGGTGGTAGGAGAAACGCCGTACAACTGCGCCATTGCAGTAATCTGTGTTGTCCGTTCCGGGCTTTTGGACGGCAGGCGGTCTAACCGTTGCCGTAATTGCAACAGAGAGTCAACAGGAATAGATTTACGCTGGCTGCCCATAGTTATCTAACACACGATAAACTGAGGCCCGTCCGATACCGAGTTGACGGGCAATCGCCGTAGCCCCCATTTTTTCAACTACATACAGACGGTACACTTCGGCAGGATCAATGGATGATTTTCGTCCCCGGTACACACCTCGCGCTTTTGCCGCCGCAATACCTTCCAGCTGACGTTCACGGCACAGATTAGTTTCAAATTCAGCGAAGACACCCAACATATCGAGGAAGGCTTTTCCGGCTGCCGTGCGTGTATCGACAGGCTGCTCTGTAGCCTTAAGGGTAATCCCCCGCTGATTTAAAGAATAAACAATATCCTGCAAATCTTTGATGCTACGAGCCAGACGATCTATACGCGTGACAATCAGCGTATCGCCCGGATGCAAAAAATCCAGCAACAATTGCAGTTCACTCCGCCCATCCCGTTTGGTTCCGCTGGCTTTTTCGGCCCGGATGATTTCACAACCGGCAACACGAAGCATTTGTGACTGTAGGGCGAGATCCTGATCATTAGTTGATACACAGGCATAGCCATAAAGAGCCATAATGGGGAAAGTGTCTCATTTACCTTTAGATGAATGAAACGTAGCATGTGGATGAGACAAAAACAACCAAGACACAAAAACTGTCTCATTGCATTGTCTTTATGGGGTATACCCATACAATCCAATAGATTGGTTTAAGCGGAAAATTTCATTTGCAGTTATTGTGAGCCGGTCGAAATGAAATGCGAGCCGAAAAAGATAAATGCAAGCTCATTTGCAGTTAATATGAGCAGGAAGGTATTTTCATTTACAATTAATGTGGGCTAAAAAAGCGGATAAATGCAAGCCCGACATATTTTAAATGCGGGCCGTTACAGCTAGTCAGACCAGACGCCCGTACAGCTTGCCGTCTTGGGCGACGAAGGTGAACGCGCCTCTAGTATCGATACGGTGTGCTTTGGATGACTCGCGGCGTTCCCGGTCAATAGAACTAGTACGTCCTGCGTATCCGGCGTGAACGCAAGCTCGGCCCTATATCCGCCTGTCCCGCCCCCGTGATGGTAGTAGCGGTGACCGGCTGGGCCGCGTATCCTGATGGCATAGCCGACGTCTTCGCCGTCCGCCTTACCCTGAGGCTCTAGAACACGCGCTCCGGCCTTACCTAGCGGTCCTTTCTCGCCCGCCATCAGCGCGCGCCCAAATACAAGCATATCTGCCGCGCTAGAGCGCAGCGCGCCGGCCGGCGCGTAGGCTTGGAATTCCCATGGACGCGCCGGGTCGTGGCCGACGTAGCCAGGCGCGAGGCGAGCTTGGCGTGCACCCAGGTGCTGCACGGTATCGTGCATGCCAAGCGGTCTGGTGATGCGTTCCGCCACTAGCGCTTCCCATGTCTTGCCAGCCTGCTGGGCCAGTACTTCTCCCAGCACGGCCATCCCATAATTGCTGTAGTCACCTTGGCAAGGCGGCGGATAAGGCAAGGTCACTTGGCCGAGCGACATCCACAGGCGAGTCCGGTCGTAGTCAGCATAGGGGTCGTCAAGCTTGTCGCGCTTGCCTAATTCGAAATCGGGCGAAAGGCGCGGTAGGCAGGAGCTGTGCGTGACCAGTTGGCGTAGAGTGATCGCCGCTACCTCCGGTTTTAAGACAACGCGGTTGGCGAACAGTTTGCCCAGCGTGTCGTCCAGTGAGAGACGTCCCGCCTCGACTTCCTGAGCCAACAACAATCCCGTAAACACCTTGGTAATGGAGCCGATCTCGTACAAGTCGGGTGGTGGCGTACGCTCCCCTACGTCTGGAGAGTGAGCGGAGCCGGTTGCCGCCCGGCCCTTATGCCAGATACCAGCCGCCGCGTAACCCCGCTGACCGCTCAGTGCAGCCCGGGCCAGTTCATCAGGACTGGCTTCGAGCGTTACCTGTTGCGCGTGTGCACATACGGCAACGGCTCCGATCACGAGGACAAAACCAAACTTTTTCATGTATTCTCCCAGTTTATTATTCGGTTTACTGTAGTAAAACGCTAAAAATATGAACGACGCTGTCCTCATTAACCGTAGTTAAATTCCCAACGGCGGTATTCCGCTACGGTCTAATTTGGGTCACCTGCACCCATCGCGGCATAAAGATCGTCACTATGACTAGATGTTTTGCCGAGTACAATGGCCGAGTTCAGTCAGCTGCGGCCGATCCGAGCGTTTTTTTGTGGTGCCTTTATTTTTCACTGGATTCGAGGAAGAAAAGCTCTTCGACAGTTATGCCTAGCGTTTTCGCTAGCTTTAACGCAAGTATAAACATTAAAAAAAATTTATTAATAGCATAAAAACAATCAGAATTATTACACTTTTTTATTGGGTTCTGTCGCATTAACAGAGCGCTAGCAAGAGAAAATGATGTAATTGTTTTTTATGCAGCCAATTGATAGA
>NZ_JANAIF010000158.1 GCF_024721015.1 Xenorhabdus bovienii | reverse complement strand
AGTGTTGAGCAAGATGCGGACAGCATCATCATGTTGTATCGCGATGCGGTGTACAATGAGAATTCCCCCGCAGCGCCATATGCTGAAATTATCGTAACAAAAAACAGATTCGGGCAACTTGGAACGGTCTATCAACGTTTCAAAAATGGTCACTTCCTGCCAGTGGATCAGGAGGAAGCCGCCAGAGTTTGCCAGAGCAATGATAAACCGCCTCACAAACGTTTTTCCAAAGGTGCAAATGTTTAACCCCACCAGAAGGACTTTTGAGATGAAGGCCACAATTATCTTTCACAAAGACAAATGCTGGGAAGACACTCCTCATGACCAGCAGGTTAATGCAATCTTGGGAGAGCGGCGTCAATGTCGTCCGTTCAATCTCAGAAAAGACCGCCATCTACATCGTAAAGTTACGCGGTGTTATCCACGAGGATATGTATTTTATCGGCTGGCGGTACTGGAGGGTTTGAAATGAAAATCAAAACGAGTGAGCTGACAGGCCGGGCGTTGGACTGGGCTGTGGCACTGGCTGATGGATTTGATATTAACTCTTTAATTGGGATGCCACAGCTTACCCCTGAATATTCTACTGATTGGAGTGAATGCGGGCAGTTGATTGAGAAGCATCATGTTGAGTTGAATTTTAATTCAGTAAGCAAAGAGTGGTCGGCATACATATTTAGTTTCGAAGAGCTTGAAAGTGTAATTGAAGACGGCGAGTCTCCCACTATCGCCATCTGCCGTGCTGTCGTGGCTGCACAGTTGGGTGACGAGGTTGACATCCCTGATGAGCTGGTGGAGGGGGTATGACACTCGAAATAATGGAAATTAAACCAATTTTTATCAACGGCGCTCCACTGCTGGATGGTGATTTCAATCCGGTGCGTGTAACGAAAAATCAGGCAAGGAAAAAGGCGGGGCAAATGCAATCAGCTATGCGTAAAAAATCATGGGGGAAAAGCGCTGTCGGTATTGTCTGTGATGCTGGCGCTCACTTCAATGTGTCAGTGGGATTTCCTGAACCTAACAAGGTGGTTTGAAATGACAGAGAAAACACAGGAGTTACTGAGTTGCCCGTTTTGTGGTAGCGACGTTTTGTCGATAAATGGGATCCGCCCCTGTAATTTTGTGGAGTGCTACGGATGCGGTCATTCAGTTTATGGAGCTGACGAACACGCTGTAATTCAGGTGTGGAACCAGAGGGCAAATAACGATGACAGATAACATCATCACTCTCAAATTTGGCGATGATAGTAAACCCAGCATTAGCACCTCAGTTACCCCTAAAACACCTGAACAATCCCGCTGCAAGCACGGCGCAATCACAGTCGACGAGCAATATCGTGTTATCACATGCGATCAGTGCGGCTGCAATGTCGATGCATTTGATCACTTGCTGGAAAGTGCACGTCAAGCCGAGTGTGTGGTACGAGCGATTCAAGAGCTATACCAACGGCGGGATGAACTGAGAGCAGCGTGCGACAATTTGCTAAAGGAAGAAAAAAACACAAAAGTGAGGCTCAGGGGGGCGAAAACACAACTACAATTTCTGGAAAACGATATCAAGAAGGTGAATAACGGAGGTTAGGAATGGATAAGCAAACATTCCTGCTACGGAATGTGCGAATACTCGATAACCTGAAAGCCATGCTAGAAACACTCCCACTCAACGACGAATTTCCCATTCAAATCACTATCTCAGACTCAAACCGAACCTTACCGCAGAACGACAAGTTCCATGCGTTATGTGGTGACGTCTCTAAACAGGGTATTGAGTGGTCTGGTGATACATGGAGCACACAGGAATGGAAATGTATTTTCGTCTCCGGTCATGCAAAAGCGACTGGAAAAGAGGGGCAGATAATCGCAGGGTTGGAAGGTGAGCTGGTGCCACTGGCAAGAGAGAGCACTGCCAGAATGGGCATAAAGCGCATGAGCAGCTTAATTGAATATTCACAGGCATGGGCTGTATATCAGGGCGTAAAACTCACTGAGACACGCTACGCGCTGAATTATTACGGTCACAGAATTTAACTCAAGCGGAGGCAGGAACAGTGAACGAAATCAGAAACGGGAATTACCTGAAAATCGAGGGTGATCAATACCAGCGTATTTTCGTGGTTGGCGACCTCCACGGATGCTATCAGTTGTTAATGGATAGATTGCAACAGATTGATTTTAATTATGAAAATGATTTATTGATATCGGTTGGCGACCTGATTGACCGGGGGGATCGAAATGTCGAATGCCTCGACCTGATAACTCAACCGTGGTTCAGGGCGGTTCGGGGAAACCATGAGCAGATGGCGATAGATGCGCTATTTCACAATGGCGATAGTAACCTGTGGTTCCACAATGGCGGTCACTGGTTTCTCTGTCTGGACTATGAACAGGAAATACTGGCAAAAGCTCTATTAGCGAAAGCTGAACATGAACAATTACCCCTGATTATCGAGGTAAACACTGGCCACAAGAAAATAGTGATCGCCCATGCTGACTACCCCGATGACGAATATGAGTTCGGCAAAGAGGTTGACTGGTTTGATGTCATCTGGAACCGAGGCCGGATTTACAATGCTGGTGATGATATCGGTGGAGCAATTACAGGGGCTGACCTGTTCATATTCGGACACACTCCAGCACCAATAACCAAACAGAACTGGAACCAGCTTTATATCGACACAGGGGCGGTATTTGGTCATGGTCTGCATGTGGAGCAAATCAAATGAAATACCTCATATTCCTCGGATTTTGGGTAGCAGCAATGCTGATGATGGGATTTATGTTGATGTAGGGGGATG
>NZ_JANAIF010000157.1 GCF_024721015.1 Xenorhabdus bovienii | reverse complement strand
GCCGCGATGTTCGTCCATAAGCACAAGGGAACGATTGGTGCCATCCGCCGGGTAGTCGAGCCGTTCGGTTACTTAATCCGCGTGATTGAATGGTGGCAAAACCACGACCCGCCCGGCACCTTCCGGCTGGATATCGGCGTGATGGACACCGGCATCACGGAAGCGACCTATTTTGAGCTGGAACGGCTGATTTTTGATGCCAAACCCGCTTCACGTCATCTGATTGGCATGTCCATTCAGTTGGAAACGGGCGGGGCGGCCTATTGCGCCGCAGCCAGCTATGACGGCGATATCTTAACCGTTTATCCCTATGTTCCTGAATTAATCACTGTCACCGGCTCTGATGTCGTCGGTGTCGGTGTGCATGTTATTGATGAAATGAGGATTAAATCATGAGTACGAAATACTTTGCCCTGCTCACCCGACTGGGGGCGGACAAACTGGCAAATGCTGCCGCACTGGGAACAAAAATAGAAATTACCCATATGGCCGTGGGGGATGGCGGCGGCAGTCTGCCTACACCCCATACGACACAAGCCCAACTCATTAACGAACGTCGCCGCGCGGCGATTAATGTTCTGAGCATTGACCCTAAAAACACCCACCAGATTATTGCCGAGCAGGTGATACCGGAAAGCGAGGGCGGTTGGTGGATACGGGAAATCGGCCTGTTTGATAAAGACGGTATTTTGATTGCGGTCGGCAACTGCGCCGAAACCTACAAACCGCAGTTACAGGAAGGCTCCGGCCGTACGCAGACCCTTCGCATGGTACTGATTGTCAGCAGCACCGACGCGGTGACACTGAAAATTGATCCGGCTGTGGTGCTGGCCACCCGAGAGTATGTGGATTCACGGATCACAAACTCCATTAAAGACCATGAGAACAGTCGCCGCCATCCTGACGCCACGCTGAAGGATAAAGGGTTTGTGATCTTAAGCAGTGCAGTAGACAGTCACAGTGAAACTCAAGCCGCTACCCCGAAAGCGGTTAAGGTGGCGTATGACCTGGCTAATGCCGCAAGGGATAATGCTAATGGCCGTGTGCCGGCGACACGCAAGGTCAACGGGAAAGCACTGTCTTCTGATATTTCGTTGGGTGCGGGGGATGTCGGGGCATATACCCCAGGGGAAGTGGATTTCCGCGTCAATGAGGCTAAATCACTGGCGAATACCGCAAACCAAAATGCAGGCAATGCTAATAACAATGCTAACGCCCGCCTCGAAAAATCGAAGAACGGTGCAGACATCCTTGACAAAAAACTATTTGTAGAAAACCTCGGTTTAACGGGAACGGTAGATCTAGCGAAAAATGCCGCGCCGCGTGATTGGGTCGCCGGGGGTTTTGCCCGGGGCAATATCGCGGAGGCGGTAGTCACGGGGTTATTCCCCCGGGTGATATTACAAAATAGCGGGGGTGACCGTTTTGCACTGGAGGCGGAATTTAATAAGGCATCGAGTAACCTCTATATCTATCATCGAAATGCCCATTCTGAGCGTAACAATTACGTCCTTTCATTCCCTAAAAAATCAGGCACGTTATCGACCCTTGACGATTTAGCGTCATATGCACCGCGTGATTGGATCACTGGGGGTTTTGCCCGGGGCAATATCGCGGAAGCGGTAGTCACGGGGTTATTCCCCCGGGTGATATTACAAAATAGCGGGGGTGACCGTTTTGCACTGGAGGCGGAATTTAATAATGGATCGGATGACCTCTATATCTATCGGCGAAATGCGGGTTCTGAGCAAAACAATTACGTTATTTCATTTCCCAAAAAATCAGGCACGTTATCGACCCTTGACGATTTAGCCCCCTATGTGACGCAGGATGAATTGAATTCACAGCGGAATACGGCATTGCGAGATCTGCGGGGTTGGTGGAAATGCGGCAACACCGGGATTATTTACCAGTGGGGATATACAGAACGAAAATTGGGGGAATCGCGGGAATGGGTGGAGTTTCCGACATTGTTCCCGAACGACTGTTTTGGCGGTGTTGCGACACCCAATATGGATGGCCCTATCAAAGGGGCAATGTCGGCCTATTTTGGCGGCAGTACACGTTCGGGGACTTGGGTGACCATTGATCATGTGTCTGACGTTCCAGACAATTTCAACGTTAAGCTCTTTTATTTTGCGATGGGGTGTTAATCATGTATCACTACTCTCCGAGAGAGAATCTGTTTTACGCCACTGAGTTACAGCAGGATTATATCAATGCGGGCACATGGCCGTCTGATGGGTTTGCGGTGAATGAGGCGATTTATCGTGAGTATCGTAACCCACCGACAGGGAAGCGGCGTATCGCGGGGCCTGACGGTCTGCCTGCGTGGGGCGATATTCCACCGCCCACGCCGGAGGAATTACAGCAACGGGCAGAGCGGAAAAAACAATACCTGATGTCACAGGCATCAAACGCTATCGCACCGTTACAGGACGCTGTAGACCTAAAAATGGCAATAGATAGTGAGCGAGAATCACTGACAGGGTGGAAAAAATACCGGGTACTATTGAATCGTGTAGACTGTTCAGCAGCACCTAAAATTGACTGGCCTAAAGCGCCAGAATAGCAATCAGGGGCTGAACGCCCCTTATCTTAATGCTGCTTTTGCCAGACCCAGCAAATCATCGGCCGTGACAACGCTCAATCCCTCTCTGATATCTTCACTTACCCGCTTCAATGACACCGTGAATTCAATTCGTCTGGCCTTGCCGTCAGCGAAAAATTCTGTACGGCTTTCGGTCAGGCTGTCAATGACAAACATGCCGTAGATCATGCCTGTACCCTCAATCAGCGGCCACGGTTTGGCAGAAAACGCCATTGTCCTCAGTACCTCCAGCGAAATATCACCGCCCGTCACCTCGGGATACA
>NZ_JANAIF010000156.1 GCF_024721015.1 Xenorhabdus bovienii | reverse complement strand
AGTGGACGCGGTAAGTCAGTGTATTGTATTACCGACTATAACAAAAGTGCAGATAATTTCATTGATTAACTTATTATGAATACCCCGATATAGTTTCTGTTGATACTTTATTAAGAATTCAATGCAATAGATTCTGAGTATCAAATAATCTTTTGTCGGGTGAGTACAGCTCATGAAATTGGAGTAGTACCGCCCACCTTTTAAGGTAAGCAGCAGATCGGGAGGAAATGAAAGCTTACCGGATTATTTTTTATTTAACCTAAGACTTTGACTGTCCAATTGTTAGTTCTCCAATAAAATTGGTTTGGAGTATAAACAGGTAAAATTGATAAGTAAAGGCTTAACCGGTAGACGATTTCACAAAAATCGTGCTATTTATCGCCTTTTTCATTAAAAAATCATAGGTCTTAAATAGCGTGTGACTCATTTTTATCTGAGTCTGGGGGATAGGTAACAAACCGTGTTCTTCATCATGTTATTTTTCTCATCCAAATAAATTGGCATAAAAGTAACTAAGATAAAAAACAAAAAGCCCGCCACGGCATTTAAGTGTGGCGAGCTTAAATAAAGGCATAAAGGCTTATTAGATAGCAGTTACGTTTGCTGCTGCTGGGCCTTTGGCACCATTTTCAATGGTGAATTCTACGTTCTGGCCTTCAGCCAGAGTTTTGAAACCGTTACCTTGAATGGCAGAGAAGTGAACGAATACGTCTTTGCTACCATCAGCTGGAGTGATGAAACCAAAGCCTTTAGACTCGTTGAACCACTTCACTTGACCTTTCATTTTGTCAGACATTTGACTTTCCTATATATCAAAAAAAACTCGCCACCTCGGGCATGTGTTGGCCAGTATCAGCTATTACTTATGGAGGCACTAAGAAGGAAACGGTCAACAAAGGCTACCAGAGATAGCACTTACACATAACTCATTAACTCAAGATGTCGTACATAAAGTAGGTCTGTTTATCAGGCCAAACGCATTAACTCATGACCGCACAGGAATAGCAACCTTTTTATGTATTATCGATTTAAAAAAGTTGTATACGCTCAATATTAGAACAGAATGACATAATAAATAGGTACAGTTATAATTTTATTTGATTTATTCAACTTTTATCTTAGCAAAAATATCGATATTGTTTCCAGACAATAACAATTTTATAAATAAAATAAGGCAATTGATATACAGGTGTGTGCTCCGGGCATGCTAGCCTTAAAAATGGCATAACCTTCAATTCGATAACGCGTTTCTACAATAATCGGGTTAGTATTATGAACATCATCAAACAGATATTGATTCAGGATCTTAAGCGGATTAATCTCGAAGAACACCGTGATGGTAAAGTGCATTTCAATAGTATCTTTATTCGTCATCATCCATACCTATGCTTGGGGATGGTTACTGCTTATGCTTTCCTTGTCATGCTCATGGGGTATTCTCCCTATTTTGGCACTTGGTCACTGATTTTATTTACAGTACTTTTTGTCGCCATGGCAGCCGTTCTGCTTTTCGATATAAAACCGGTGTATCATTTTGAAGACATTGATGTACTGGATTTACGTGTCTGTTACAACGGAGAATGGTTCGTCAACGAAAAAGTATCCCATAAAGCCATCAATAAAATACTTACTCATCCTAAAGTACCCAGTGAAATGAAAGATGAGATCAAACGAATCATGAGGAAAAAAGACAGCATTTGTTTTTATGATGTATTTATAGTTGCCTTTTCAGAACAATCACCCTATTTTCACCCTTCCGAAATGGTGAATAAAAGTGCGTAATTTCAGTAAGGTAGCTCAATCATGACACAATACGTTCACAGGGTAAGCAAACGATAGGGAAATAGAATTTTTGCGTTGACACTCTCAAAGTTCATCGCTAGCATTCGCCTCGTTCTCAAGAACGAAGCAATTCCTCCATAGTTCAGTCGGTAGAACGGCGGACTGTTAATCCGTATGTCACTGGTTCGAGTCCAGTTGGAGGAGCCAAATTTAAGAAATCCCGATTTAGTTCTGCTAATCGGGATTTCTGCTTTTGATTTTATCAATCAGCTACCCTCCTTACTCAGATATACTTTCAATCGACTGTATTCGCACATAATTGAAGTTTTTTGTCGGTCCGCTCGATATCAAAGTGCTCCTTTCTCACGTTGGTAGATTTGTTCCTTATTCTTTACATCGATTTGCTGAATTTTTATCAAGGTGGTATCCAGAACTGAGCAAAGAAGTGATAGGAGGTTGAGTAAGGTATGGAAAATTGCAGTAATGCTTATATTTTGCTGTAAAAAATAACAAAATATCATCATATTGCACATCAGTTAGACACTTAAACTTATTTTCCATTTTTCCGCTTTACAAGCCTGACTCATTCCCCTATTATTCGCTCCGTTCTCAGGAACAAAGCAATTCCTCCATAGTTCAGTCGGTAGAACGGCGGACTGTTAATCCGTATGTCACTGGTTCGAGTCCAGTTGGAGGAGCCAAATTCAAAAAAGCCCGGTTTAGTTCTGCTAACCGGGCTTTTTGTTATTTATTTTCTGCAAATTTATCTGCTTCAGATGTATTTTTCTCCATCCAAATTCAAATTCAGACTAAAAACCCCACAATAAGTCTATATTCTCAGCAAACAAACAGTTATTGCTATTTTCTGCTTTGACAAACGAAAACAATATCGTTAGTATTCGCTTCGTTCTCACGAACGAAGCAATTCCTCCATAGTTCAGTCGGTAGAACGGCGGACTGTTAATCCGTATGTCACTGGTTCGAGTCCAGTTGGAGGAGCCAGGTTTAAGAAAGCCCGATTTAGCTCTGCTAGTCGGGCTTTCTGCTTTCTAGTACTACAGCCGTAATTGCTCTGTAAGCCGATGATTTCCCCGGCGGCGACAGTGACATTGTTGTGCCCGGTAT
>NZ_JANAIF010000155.1 GCF_024721015.1 Xenorhabdus bovienii | reverse complement strand
TCAAAAACACGCGCAATCTCGGGATCATGGGATGAAACCAGAAAATCGGCCAGATGCGGTGACTCTTTCGCTATGCAATGTGCCAGCTCCCGCAAGTAGGCACGCTCTTGCAGGTACAGCGATTCCTTGTTGTTTATCATTATTTGTACTTTACAATGTTATATTTTTTTGTCCGACAGGTTAATCTATTGTACACATTCATCAGTAAAATTAATTAACCTATTAGATGGAGTTTTCGCCTGATTTTGGCGGAATATGGGGGAACCAGCGGAATAGGCACAAGCATTCAGGCAAAAATAAGGCTGACAAGAACAGTCAACGGTTTGACTCTCCTATACCTAACCGTTAATATCTTTTTCTACAAAAAAAAGATCTATCGCCTGTCAGGATCGCCTTCGGGTGGCGAAATAAAACTCCCGTAGCCTGAAAGGGAGAGCAAGCATTGCGGTACATCTGCGCACTTTTGGAAGCAGATATTGTCAGACATAAACCCCTTGTCTGGCGATGAGGGTTTTTTAAACGAAAAAATACCTCAAAAAGGTGTTTTTATATTGTCCTCCAAGTGCATTGAACGTTGAATTATGCACTTCTTTCATATCAACATCAGATCCTATCTTCACTTAACTTTTGCATAGTGAGATTGAGTGACGCCCTGAACTCATTTCACGCCATACGTGCCGGATAATTTTCACACACCTGATTCAATGCCTTAACTATTTCTGTTTGAAATATTCAGCGGACAGGTTTTCTACACACAAATAATTAACTCATCACTACCGTTTAACACTGAACCTTGCGATGTTTTGCGATGCTTACTGGCATTTCAACGATTGCACGACTTTTACTGACTGTTTGTGGAACTTAAGGCGTCACTTTTTGCCGGTTTATCGCTGAAAGTGACGCCGCAGCCAAAGAACGACGCAACCCTGACAGGCTCACACCTGCTTCACCACACAGTGAATCTGACACTGCATTTTTAGATTGAAAAAGGAGAACTTGACGATATCGAGGCTGGCTTTTTGCCGGTGGGGATGACCTGTTATGCAGGCGGCAGTACCGCGTACTCAACCGATACCCCGCAATACCTCAACTTGCGTTCACTCTGGCGCACAGATATCCGTCAAGGGCAAGGCAGGCATTTTCTGTTTTGCCGCACTGTCGCGCGCCAGAGATTGCATGTTGTCAGGTATAAGTAGCGGGAGAAATTGATGAGTCGATTGATTAAAGAATTAAAATTTTTTGCCCGGCAGGGTGGTGGCAGTCATAAAACTTGCCATGACCGCATTCGGATTGCAGGACGTTTGGGGGCATTGTTATTGAGCCTGAATATTCAGGTGAAAAGCCTCAGCCATTTGAAGACCAAACATGTGGAGCAATACGTTGATGCCCGTTTATCTCAAGGGATCGCCAAGCGTACGGTGCAAAATGAAATGTCTGCGCTGCGTAATATCTTCCGCATGGCAGGCAGGGAAAAACTGGAAACCTCACCACGTTTGAGCAATCAGGCATTGGGATTAAGTGGAACCAGCCGAGCCGGAACTAAGCAGGCTATCCCTGATGCTACATTTCAGATTGTTTATCAGAAGGCGCTTGAACGTGATGCCGGATTTGCCGTCACACTGAAACTCGCCCGCTTACTGGGGTTACGTTCTCAGGAAGCGGTGCAATGCAGTGCTTCATTAAAAAGTTGGCGCAAACAGTTAGAGCAACCAGAACCGAAACTTCATGTTGTTTTCGGTACAAAGGGGGGCCGACCAAGGGAAACCCGTGTATTGGATGTTGCAGCAGTAAAAGAGGCTGTAGAACAGGCGATTGTGGTTGCAGAGCAGCGGGATGGCAGATTAATTGATAAGCCGGATCTCAAGCAGGCCATGAACTACTGGCGGACATATACTACAAGGATTGGTTTAACAGGCTGCCATTCTCCCCACAGTTTGCGCTATGCGTGGGCGCAGGATGCACTGAGGTTTTACCAACAAAATGGTTTTAGTCGTCAGGAAGCAAGGGCACTGGTTTCAATGGATTTGGGGCATGGTGATGGTCGTGGGCGTTATGTAGAGCGGATTTATAGTCGTTAGACTTAGTTGTTCAGTTATTGTGTTAGGTAAAACAATCAGTTAAAGTATTCCTGCCATTAGCAAAATCTAGTGGTCAAGGCGTCGCGGCCTTGTGTACCCAAACACTGGTAGGATATTTCTGCCAGTGTGCTTGCTATCACCCTTTCAATGGTGGTTCAGGTGGGGGAGGCTTCGGTCTCGCCGGTGGGTACTCCGGTCCGCGAACCCTGTCTGAATCACCACCATCAATGATTAATTAATTAATGGAAGGGGTAGCAGGAATGAATAATAATGTTAGAAATGACTGGCATCAGGCCGACATTATTGCTGCATTACGCAAGCGCGGTACAACGTTGGCAGCAGTCTCCCGTGAAGCGGGACTCAGTTCATCAACACTAGCAAATGCATTCAGCAGACCGTGGCCGAAAGGTGAATGGATAATTGCTAACTATCTCGGAATCCATCCTTCTGAAATCTGGCCGAGCCGTTACTTTGATAATTATGGTCGATTAATTGAGCGTAAAATTCGCAATAAATCACAAGAATAACCTGATTCAATTCTTGTTCGACTTGGTGAGAGTAATAAATTTTATACAAAGCCCTGAGCATGAAATAGCAGATTAATCTGGTCATTTTTCAGTCTCATGGCTTTTTGCTTTAAGATGTACTAATTGCAGTCTATAGGGATGTAAATTGTACTTATTGCGCTAATCTGTACTAGTTCAGGCTTGAGCTGACACTGTTGCTTATCTGAGCAAAACCTAATCTGAATGTCTGCTTTATGCCCAGACTGTGTAAAAACCGTGACTTCATTAACTCGACATTGCGGTTGCATTCCTTCTCCAGCCGTCGCGATGATTGAATTCGATTTAAATAACCGTAAATGTAGAGCTT
>NZ_JANAIF010000154.1 GCF_024721015.1 Xenorhabdus bovienii | reverse complement strand
TATCATTCAAATCAAAGAACTGATAAAAGTGAAATTCTCGAAAAGCCCCTTTTATCGTTATTTATGCCAGGCGGGTAACCACATCAGGCGAGGTGGTTCTGCTACTCCCCAGCAACAAAATCGGTTAGAATAAATTCCCTACAATAATGAGAATAAAATTTAATCTATGGATAGAAATTTTCGGAGAAAGGTTGTCGGCTGGTTTCGTGAAAAGATTAAGAATAATGTCTGGGTAAAATGGGGCTACATTCCGGTAATTGTGTTTTATCCTAATTCACTCAAATTGTGGTTCCGTGAACATGCCCCGGACTTTTTGCCGAACTTTGTAACTGATATTATTTTCTCAATCCCTATTGTCTTTGCTGTAATTTATATCCCACCGCTATTAATTGATTATCTGAAAAAAACAAGAAAGTGATTATCACCCTCTCGCCGTAACCCCGCCTGACTCCAGTATCCGATTGCTAGCTCTTTGCTTGGTTGAGTAAAGAGCTACATGTGGTAAGCAGCAGTTATTGAAGCTGTCTTCTTGTGGCTCATTAGAAAGCCCCTTAGCCTGAACAATCAGATTGGCTATTACATTAACGCCATCATTTTGTGGCTTACGCTTGAGTACCAGCACTTTGCGTGGTTCGGTTTCTACCCCTAATGCCTCATCGATGATATTTTCAAGCGCTTTTACTTCGGACTGGCGAATGTGTTCTTCTAAACGGTGATGAGTCACTAGATCGCCACGTTCCAGATAGCGGCACATTTTGGAACTCAACCGACCGCCTTTAGGTAGAATAGTGATACTTTCCATTTGATTACCCTCAATTAGTAAGTTTTGGGGCGTAGTTAATGAACTGAGGGGCTGTTTGAAATTTGCGCGTCACTAAAAGATATGCGCAAACTTTACAGCAACTCTGTGTCTATCCTTAGACTCTGCTAACCACGCCCCAAAAATCACTTTGGGTAGGGACTCCCCACACGGGCGGGGCATTCATTGTAGGTACTGCTTTACAGAGGAAAACCCAAAGCCCAGCAAACCGTTGGGCTTTTGCTTTCTGAGACCAAAACAATATTTGAGACGGTATTGCAGCTTCCCGAAATACTCAACATCGATAAATCAGTTGGCTACGGACTGGATTTGATAGGCCGACACATTGGTATTGGCCGGACAATGAAGTCATTTGTACCAAAAGACTATTTCGGCTGGCTGGGTATCAGCGGGGCGTTGGGATTTAACGACGGTCTGTTTTATCGATACGGCGACTCGCTGCAAAAATCCGTCAAACTGGATGATTCCGATTTCAGGTTCTTTATCAGAGCAAAAATCATCAAGAACTTTCAGAAACCCACTATTGAGGGAATTACTCATTCACTAAAACACCTATTAGGGGAATATTCATTTGTCATCGATAACTATGACATGACCATGAATGTGATTGTCCCTGCTGATTACCTGACCCCATTTCGATTACACGCCATTCTGAAACTCGATATTTTGAGTAGACCTGTCGGCGTTAAATACCAGTTCGTTGTTGTTAACAGTGACCGTCCGTTTGGCTGGGCGAGTGATACACGCTCATTTGGTTTTGGGGATGGTAAATTTACGAGGATTATCAATGTCAATCATCAATAAACCTGATTATAAAATATTCGCTAACGATGCGAAAACAGGTGAATTAGAAATGTTCCCCGATATCCTGCGCGGATGGGGAGTAACCGTAGACCGCACAGCCGGAAAACCGCCGATGGAGTGGTTTAACGCCCTAGGTAAACGCACCGATGAATGGATGATGTATTTATCTCAGCGCGGCTTGTCTGAATGGGACGCTGCCATCGATTACCGCCGCGTTATCCACCATCAGTAATCTGAAAAACATTGTTATTTGTGGGGCTGAATGGCGCGATGGGGGTAATACCTGTCGCATTGGTTTTCGATATATCGAGGTGTAATCATGCCAATAGTGTATGTGAACAGAAAAAATCCAGATTGGACATATTTGTTAGACGCGGTTGCAGCCAAAGGGTTGGCAGATGCCGTTTATGCAGTAACAGTCACTCAGGAGCAATTTGACAATCTCACCGCCTATCAATTTATTATTGATAATGGAGACTACATCTGTATCCCAAAATCACCCGAACCAAAACAGGCGTATAATTGGGATGGGGAAAAATGGGTTGCAGATAAACCTAAATTAAAACAATGGCAGATTTCTGAGGCGGAATATCAAAAACAGAATCTGATGACTGAGGCGCGAGATAAAATAGCGCCATTACAGGACGCCGTTGATTTGAATATCGCCACCGATGCCGAGAAATCCGCATTAACCGCTTGGCGTAAATACCGGGTGCTGCTCAATCGGGTGGATTGCACTACCGCCCCCGATGTCAAATGGCCGGAGCCGCCGAAGTAATGACAGGGGCTTGATGCCCCTCCCCTACCTCATTATTGAAATTGGGAGTGCGTGTCATTTTTGTGGCGTACTACTGTGTCACCAGCGTGTCATCGATATGTCACTATGTGGCACTTTTTGATTGTGTGAATGCTAATTTTGTTAGTTTACGCCGCAAGCGGCGGGGAATTCGACCCTAAGAGATTAAAATCAATTAGTTATTAATAGATAGGTAAACTCTTAATCAATTGGTCGGGAGTTCGAACCTCCCACGACCCACCAGATTTATCAAGGAGTTACGTTAATTTCGTAGCTCCTTAGTTTTTTTAGGATACCTCAGGGAAATAGTATAAATGGTTACTTAATCCTAGATTTTTCCTGCTCTGATCATTATTTTGCAAGATATCTATAAATTGCACTAAAAGGTATGTTATTGAAAAATAAGGCCGCATACCGGATGCAGAGCTATTGATTAAATGCATAGATGAAACAATTAGTAACCGACATTCCGCACCACTTTCAGGAATAAAATGATTCATAGGGTTGCCCCAATATTTTCAGCAGTTCATTTTG
>NZ_JANAIF010000153.1 GCF_024721015.1 Xenorhabdus bovienii | reverse complement strand
ACTGGCATTTACTCTCGTTTGGTTACCAATGTGGGCTGATTGATTTATGAACATAAAACATCAACAGTCCCTAGTTTCCAATTAACTTTTCAGAGTACCTTGAATATTTAAGGAATGACCTTATCTAGTTTCCAGTAGCAAATTCTGACCAGTATTGGAGGTGTTATGCGTCTGGATCGTCTTACTAATAAATTCCAGCTTGCTCTCGCTGAGGCCCAATCCCTTGCATTAGGGCGTGATAATCAATTCATCGAACCGACCCACTTGATGAGCGCATTGCTTAATCAAGAGGGGGGCTCTGTTCGTCCCTTACTGACATCGGCAGGGGTTGATACGAGTAGCATTAACAATCAACTTAACCAAGCCTTGGATCGATTACCGAAAGTAGAGGGTAATGGTGGTGATGTACAGGTATCCAATGAGTTGGGACGTTATTTAAACCTGTGTGACAAACTTGCGCAAAAAGCAGGTGACAATTTTATTTCTTCTGAACTCTTTATTTTGGCGGCAATAGAAGAACGTGGAACATTAAGTGACATACTTAAAGCTGTGGGAACAACCAAAGATAAAATCGCTAAGGCAATAGAACAGATGCGTGGTGGTGAGAAAGTGAGTGATCAAGGCGCTGAAGATCAGCGTCAGGCACTAAAAAAATACACAATCGATCTAACTGAACGCGCCGAACAGGGCAAATTAGATCCCGTGATTGGGCGCGATGAAGAAATTCGCCGGACAATTCAGGTATTACAGCGTAGAACTAAAAATAACCCTGTTCTTATTGGTGAACCGGGTGTTGGGAAAACCGCCATAGTTGAAGGTCTGGCGCAGCGTATTATTAATGGTGAAGTCCCGGAGGGGCTGAAAAACAAACGCGTTCTGTCCCTTGATATGGGAGCGCTAGTGGCGGGTGCGAAATACCGTGGTGAATTTGAAGAACGTTTGAAAGGTGTTTTGAGCGATCTCGCCAAGCAGGAAGGCTCAGTCATTCTGTTCATTGATGAATTGCATACGGTGGTAGGAGCAGGTAAGGCTGATGGCGCAATGGATGCCGGTAATATGCTTAAACCCGCCCTGGCTCGCGGTGAACTACACTGTGTTGGTGCGACGACACTGGATGAATATCGTCAATACATTGAAAAAGATGCTGCTTTGGAACGTCGTTTCCAGAAGGTGTATGTTGCGGAGCCAACCGTTGAAGATACCATTGCTATCCTGCGTGGGCTTAAAGAACGCTATGAATTGCATCACCATGTACAAATTACTGATCCAGCAATCGTTGCTGCTGCGACATTATCCCATCGCTATATTTCAGATCGTATGTTGCCAGACAAAGCCATCGATCTGATTGATGAAGCAGGAGCAAGTTTGCGTATGCAAATGGATTCTAAACCAGAAGCACTGGATCGTTTGGAGCGTCGGGTTATTCAATTAAAGCTGGAGCAGCAGGCACTGAAAAAAGAACCGGACGATGGCAGTAAAAAACGACTCGAAATGTTGAATATAGAGCTGGTGGAGAAAGAACGCGAATATTCTGAGCTGGAAGAAGAGTGGAAAGCCGAAAAAGCAGAGCTGATTGGCACTCAGAACATTAAAGCAGAATTAGAGAATACGCGCCTTGAATTAGAAAAAGCCCGTCGTAGTGGTGATCTAGCGAAGATGTCTGAAATCCAGTACGGAAAAATTCCAGAATTGGAAAAACGTTTGGCAACGGCAACAACAGTAGAAAGCCATCATATGAAACTGCTGCGTAACAAAGTGACCGATGCCGAAATTGCCGAAATTCTTGCTCGCTGGACGGGAATTCCTGTATCCAGAATGTTGGAGAGTGAAAAAGATAAACTTCTGCGTATGGAGCATGAATTACATAAACGTGTCATCGGGCAAAATGAGGCTGTTGATGCTGTATCTAATGCAATTCGTCGTAGCCGTGCGGGATTATCCGATCCAAATCGTCCGATTGGTTCTTTTATGTTTTTGGGGCCGACGGGAGTAGGTAAAACCGAATTGGGTAAAGCGTTGGCCAATTTCCTATTCGACAGTGATGATGCGATGGTGCGCCTAGACATGTCGGAATTTATGGAAAAACATACTGTTTCAAGACTGGTGGGGGCTCCTCCTGGATATGTTGGATATGAAGAGGGGGGGTATCTGACAGAAGCGGTGCGTCGTCGCCCTTATTCAGTGATTTTACTGGATGAGGTAGAAAAAGCTCATCCTGATGTCTTCAACATTCTGTTACAGGTATTGGATGATGGTCGTCTGACGGATGGACAGGGGAGAACGGTTGATTTTCGCAATACTGTTATAATTATGACCTCTAATCTAGGTTCAGATATGATTCAGGAACGTTTTGGCGCACTGGATTATGCGGGAATGAAAGATATAGTGATGGAAGTAGTTGGTCATCATTTCAGGCCTGAATTTATTAACCGTGTTGATGAAGTAGTCGTGTTCCACCCATTAGGAAAAGAACATCTGACATCCATTGCGAATATCCAATTACAACGTTTATACCATCGTTTGGAAGAGCGTGGCTATCAGGTCACGATGACATCGACGGCATTGGAGAAATTGAGTGACGCTGGTTTTGATCCTGTATATGGTGCTCGGCCATTAAAACGAGCCATCCAGCAAGAGATCGAAAACCCTTTGGCCCAGCAGATCCTTTCAGGCAAACTGATTCCCGGAAAATTGGTTACTTTAGATCTGGAAAACGACCACATAGTTGCAAAACAATGAGATTGTTTGCTTGGTCGATTTTCATAGATAGTCGTCTTTATATAGACAACTCTCATGTGAAATTTTCATGGGGTGATATAAAAAGGTATACCAGAAGTAAAAAGAGGTGGGAAAACCACCTCTTTTTTCATTTCTTAGTCTAACAAAGCACCAATTTGGCTTGCGTTGGAGGATAAATAATCGATTGAGAGTTTTTTTTTAAAATAACTATTGTCAGGGGCTAAAAAGTCCCTATAATGCGCCACCACTGACCGACGCTGAGCGAAGACACGCCGCGGCGGACAGCGAGAGAACAGCCCG
>NZ_JANAIF010000152.1 GCF_024721015.1 Xenorhabdus bovienii | reverse complement strand
GGAAAATCCTCCTTAATGGATGCGGTGCTGAACCTGATACCGGAAGAAGAGCGTATCCAGTACAGCGCCATGACCGGCCAGAGCCTGTTCTATCTCGGTGAAACCAATCTCCAGCATAAAATCCTCGCTATCGCCGAAGAAGAAGGTGTGCGGCAGGCGGCCTATGCGCTCAAGCTGTTGCAGTCGGACGGTGAATTAACGATGGCGAGTACCGGCAAGGATGAGGCAACGGGGGATCTGGTCACCAAAAGCTACACTGTGAAAGGCCCGGTGATGCTGATGTTAACGACGACCGCCATTGATGTGGATGAAGAGCTGCTGAACCGTTGTCTGGTGCTGACGGTCAACGAATCGCGCGAACAGACCGAAGCCATTCATGCGTTGCAGCGCCATAAACAAACGCTCGAAGGCCTGCTGGCTGAGAACGAGCGGGATTATCTGACACGGCTTCACCAGAACGCCCAGCGGCTGCTGAAACCGTTAAATGTGGTCAATCCCTATGCCCGCCAGTTGACATCCCTGTCAGACAAAACCCGCACCCGCCGTGACCATATGAAATATCTCACCCTGATCCAGAGTATTGCCCTGTTGCACCAGTACCAGCGGGAAATCAAGACGGCAGAGCATCGTGGCAAGACGCTCGAATATATCGAAGTGACCAAAGACGATATCCGGCTGGCAAACCAGCTTGCACACGAGATATTAGGCCGGACGCTCGACGAAATGCCGCCGCAGACACGCAAGCTGTTGCTGCTGATACAAGGCTGGATACGGGAAAGCGGGCAGGCGCGGCACGACAGGATTTTTACCCGCAAGCAGTTGCGGGATGCGGTGCAGTGGGGCGATACGCAACTGAAAGTGCATCTTTCCCGGCTGGTTGAAATGGAATACCTGCTGTTGCACCGGCGCGGGCTGACGTTCGCGTATGAACTGCTGTTCGACGGCGAAGACAGCGAGGCCGCTCACTTGTGCGGCCTCATCGTGCCGTGAAAGGGCAGGTATGACGTGTTCCGGTCGGGGTAAAAGAATAAGCAGTCTCCCCTCAGTCGGGGTTCAGTCGGCAGACAGTCGGACAGACAAAATCATCATAAAAGCAGACGCAGCAAGGCGTTACAGCAAAGCGGTCGGATTAGAGAGAAAAACACTGTTCCGGGGCACTTAAATCAACCCATCGTAACCGTATTCCTTATCACACAGAAAGGAGCTTCTTATGGCATCGACAACACTCAGACAGCATATCCAACACTTCCTCGAACACCTTGACGCACTGCGTTATGCGCGGGATACCCGGTCAAATTACCGCAGTGCCCTGATGGAGTTTGCCCGTTGGTGTGACGAGCGTGGGCTAAGCAACGCGCAGCAGATGGGCTTCGCCCATCTGGAAAGCTGGCAACGTTCACTGTCAGCGAAAAAGAATCGTCAGGGTTACCCTATTCTGGCCTGCACTGTCGTGAAAAAACTGGGCTACATCCGCCATCTGTTCGGCTGGCTGGTCAAAAGGCAATACCTGCTGTATAACCCCGCCCTCAATCTGGAACGGCCACGGACAGAAAAGCGTTTGCCGGGGCACATCCTGAGCGAACAAGAAATGCGGCGCATTTTGAGCCTGACCCTTGATGAATCCCCGATGGGCGTGCGTGACCGGGCGATGATGGAAACGTTGTGGAGCAGCGGTATCCGGCGTTCAGAAGCGCAGCGGTTACAGGTCGGCGATGTGGATTTTAGTCACGGTGTGATATTTATCCGACAGGGAAAAGGCCGTAAAGATCGGATGGTGCCATTAGGCCAATCGGCGATAGAGTGGTTACAACGCTACCTGAATGACGTGCGTCCGCGTCTGGTGTGGGGAAAAGATCCGGGTCACCTGTTTCTGTCACGTCGGGGTAAAATGATAAGCGGTTCCAGCATGACTCTGCTGGTTCGTGATGCCTTGCACCGCGCCGGGATAGAAAAGCCCGGCGCCTGTCATCTGTTCCGGCATTCAATGGCGACGCAGATGTTAGAGAACGGGGCGGATACCCGGCACATCCAGGCGATATTAGGGCACGCGAGTCTGGACTCCACGCAAATTTATACGCATGTTGCTATCGGACACTTAAAAAAAGTGCATCAGAAAACGCATCCGGCAGAGCGGGTCAGTCAGCCGCAACCGGGTATTGATGCTAAAGCCCCGGAGAGCCGCTCAGGCGGTGCCAGCGGAGAACCTGACACCGAACCGAAGCCATCGCGCCCCGGACAGCCTGCTCATCCCCGTTGAGTTCGCGGGGATCGGTGTGGGGGCAGACCGTGGCCGGACTGCCCGTCGGCCACGGTGTTGGCGGGGGTAAATGGGCAATGGCCGGCCTGAGCTACCGTGTCCCTAATCAGTCGGTGCAGGCCGTCCAAAGCCCATTCAACATAATGTGGGGGAATTATACGCCACTCACCGGGCAGCTCCGCTGCCCGAATCAACATCGTACAGCGGTTCGCAGCGTATAATTAACATTATGTCTGGCGCCCCCGCTGTTCGGCATCGCCGGAGTGCCGCCGCACAAGGCTGCGCCTTCTGCTGTCAGCCCCTGAGCCAGTCCTCGGAAAAAACCCGTGTTCTTCTTTAGCTGCCGTGCCACCGTCCGGCCAACATCCCTGTAGGCAGGTCGGCCTGCGGCCTCCGTTAATTTACCTCCCCCGCCCCGACCCTGCTGCACTGGCTGCGCCCGGCTCGCAGTCGCTGCGCTCCTCGCTCGTTGCCGTGCTCGCCATCTCCGCCCCGTGCAGCCCCCGCAGGGGGCTTCCCTTGAATAAAGCGCAGTCATGCAAAACCGTGGCAAAACCAAAGCAACGGTGCATCAGAGCGTCGCAGGGCGCCGCTGGCAGGCTCTGTGCCGCCCGCACCCGCAGAACGTGCGCCCGCCGCCCAAGCAAGTTGGGCGACGTTCGCCCGTTGCCGTACAATCCCAAAATGCACGTCGGGGTCAAAAAGGTGATCGGGGCAAAATGGGCGTGCTCCTCCCCTCTGAAAGCCTTGTCCTGCGCGGGCTGGCGCAGCCATGAAGGTATGACTGCATCGGAAATGATGTTCCTAGGTGGAACAGCCAGAACCAGCTTATCGGGGTGCAGACGCCGGGCGGCCAGCAGTGGGATTATCGCTACGATGCCT
>NZ_JANAIF010000151.1 GCF_024721015.1 Xenorhabdus bovienii | reverse complement strand
TCCGTGTGATGGGCTATCTTTACGTGACTGCGGCAATGTCGGCATTGGGTGGGAACGGGGAGCGGGTCATTGACCCTTTGTACTGCTCTGGGGTTGGGGTTCCACGGTGTGTATTGCATGTCTCCTCCAAACCGTACAGTTATACATAGGGTTTGATACCTAATTGACTAAACCATGCTTTAATTTCCGAGTACTCTTCATTACTGATACCTAATCCCTCCAGAAAATCAGAATATGAATTCCTCGCCGCTTCTTTTGTTAGGAAATAAATCAATGTTTGTAATTTTTCAGGTGTTTTTTCCATAATTAATTCTCCCGCCACTGAGGTAGCGTTAGTTAATGGGGTGGGGTTAGATGTTTCTATTTGGATTGCCGATAACAAAAACTCGATGGGCGAAATCGTTACTGTTTTCGGGGATTGTGAGGCGTTTCCGTTCCTTATTCCGTCTTTTCTTTGCCTTATTTAACCGGTCCCTTTCACGAGCACAAAAAACGCAATCCCCTGTTGATACATACCGCTGCGTATGTCCCTGCGGACAGGGTTTACCGTGGAAATATTTATTCAGGTCCTCGTTCATTGGTCTGTACCTCTTCGAATTCACCTTCAAAGATTGCTGCGTTGTCCTGATCAATGTTGGCGTCTGCTTTTTCATCCAGAACCACGGCTTTTTGCATTTCAATAGAGACAGGCAAGTATTTAAACAAGCGCCGGATAACGGTTTTTTTCGCCATCTCTTCCCAGTGAGAGACCCACGGGCCATTAGTTCCGGCCTTGCTTTGAGTTCTGACTTTTTCAACTTGCTTGAATGTCATCACTTCAAACTGAACGCCGCCATCTTTCAACCGAGCTACTGCGTAAACGTGGGTGATTTGTGTATCTTCGTTTTCCCCTGGCACATGCGTTAAATTTTCATTGAGGCCATACTCAAAATGGAATTTATCTCCGTCTCTGACTGTACGCGCTGAAATACTAACTATTTGACCGGAACGCCGAGCCAGTTCAATCATTCCTCGATAACCAATGATTAACTGAGCCTCGGTCTTTACAGTTACCCATCGATCTCCTTCTTTACGTTTTTTATCAAACGGCAAAATATAGGCATGACCCAGTGCGTTACCAGGTTCTAATCCCAATTGAGAGCACTGGACGACGGCGCCAACAAAACTTTGCATGTCACAGCTGGCGAGCGCAGGGGTCTTTCTGATTTCAGTGGTGACGATGCGTATCATGCGGTCTGGGGTCATATGACGAGGCAGGGCAGCGGCCAGCTGAGCTTTCATGCTGGGCTTATTGATGAACTGAATCAGTGCCTGATCTTTGGTGGTTGCCACTTTGGTTTGTGTCTGCGTTTTCTGCAAATCCGCTTGAGCTAGAGGTGGGTTATTCATTCTGAATCCTTAGCCCAGTAGGGCAGTGACAATGTTCTGATGCCCGGCCATTCATCTGTTTTTAGGCACTGAGCATAGGTTTCGAGATTTTTTCGGTAGGTTGTGCGTCCTGTGGCTTTTGTCTGTTCATCCATGATGAAAGTCTGAACTGGATATCGACCACAGTTAATAGTTGTACTCACAACCAGAAATACAAATGTGGGCAACTGTCCGGTGAGCGCCTTGTAACCATCTGAATAAAATGCGTCCTGCACGTGATAGCGGTACTTGTAAAAATCTTTCTCGAACTTTTCCATGTCAGCCGAGCTCTTCACATCAATTATCCAATCTTGGTCTGCGGTTGTGATTAATTTGTCCGGCCTACTACGGCATAAAACATCGGTTTCCGAATCATTCCAGTAAATTGAAACTTCCGACGGCCCATCCGCTTCTAAAAACCATTTAGCGATTGGATGGGCCAGTGCGCTATCACGCATAATTTTCAGCTTCCGGTGCTGTTCGTGATCCATGATTGTTTTCTTGATGTCAGTACATTGCTCTAAAAATTCCTTTTCCTCTTGCTTCCCTGCATTGGTCTTGCGGTTAAATAAGGGGGCTTCAATAAATCTGTTATTAAATTCATCTGGTTCCAATAACAAACAATGCAAAGCTGTTCCCATATCCAATGATTTGATTTTTTCCTCATCAATGGGGGCATTCCGTTGCCATATCAGTTCAGCCGGTGCTTGGCCTATTATGTCCAACTGCGACTTACTAACTCCTTCACCTTGGTGATAATTCTCATTAGAAATGTCGTAGTAGATACCGGGTGTCATGCTACCTCCCTCCTCTGAACTTCTAATAAACTCAACGCATAGAGCAGATTATTGAGCCGTTCCAGAGCGTCACTGTTCTCGTCGAGCAATTTACCGAATAGCTCATTCATTTTGGGAGAGAAAATAGCCCCTGTTCCCTCTGGCAGGTTGTTGTATAGCTCAAGAGCTTGATCACCTTGTTCCTCTGCCATCATCTCCTTGTATGCCGCAGCTTCTTCCTCCCGCTCCCATTGCTCATCCTGAGCGCCATAGGGGTTGTAGTCGTATCTCATGCCTACCTCCGTAATATTTCATTAGCAATTTCATGCCGCGATTCCATGCAGCCGAGCGATTTTCACGTACAGCGAGACATCCCCACGATTGAGCGCGGGTTAGATTTCGTTTGTTCATGATTGATTATCTGGTGATGAGTAGAGTGAATATGACGGCTAGAATTGTGAGAGAATAATAATAGAAACTATCGGGAATCATTTTGCCGTCAGACTGAGGAGTGCTTTGGCGTGCATTACAGCTGATTCGCGGTCGAAATTACCTATCCGAACAGTGCGGGGTTTTAGGCGGTATTCGAAACCAGTACCTTCTATAAACGCAATTTCTCCTCCTAAATTTCTCCATCCAATTTTATCGTCATTTTTTGCTTGAAAATGTTTCCACCATTCAGCATCAGTCTGCGCAATTTCCGCTGCTTTCATCATTAAATCAGCGTGTACATGTGGTTTAGACATTGTTATTCTCCCTATTAGCCTCGATAGTTTTATCCCAGTCCAAAGAATATCCCTTGTATCTAGTTGGGGTTATATACATACCTGTAGGTGGCAACATGTGTAACTTTTCTGTTCTTTCCATTCGGCAATCATAAGTGCCGTCATGAAAAATATCTTCAACAACCCCGACATCACCATTCAATAATATGACCATGTAACCAATTTCAAGTTTTGGGTAGTTATCTCTAGTCAGGGTTTTTTTTAA
>NZ_JANAIF010000150.1 GCF_024721015.1 Xenorhabdus bovienii | reverse complement strand
CGCCGGAAATGTTTAAATCCCAGCATGGGATGTATTCGCCGTTTGATGTTGCGGTGATCCTGTTCAATCAGATTATTAAGATACTTATTCTGCCGGATAATGATGTCGTTATCCTTTGTTTTTTCCTTGGTTAACTCGTCCACTGCGGCTTTATTGGCGCCACTTTTATCAATCGTCACCACGTCGGGTTGTCCATGCTGGCGTATTGCTTTCTTAAAGAAACGCAAGGCGGCCTCCTTATCCCGATGGGCTGTCAACAAAAAATCAACCGTATTGCCGTCTGAATCCACAGCCCGGTAAAGATAACGCCATTGCCCTTTGATTTTGATGTACGTCTCATCCATACGCCAGCGACGAGCCACGGGACGTTTATGTCGACGAAAGGCCTTACCCAGTAATGGTGTGAGCCTGATAATCCAACAGTATAAGGTAGAATGGTCAACACGTATCCCTCGCTCGGTCATCATCTCTTCGAGATTGCGTAGGCTTAGGGCATAGGCCAGATACCAACGGACACACTGGGCAATGATATCAACGGGATAATGCAACCGTTTGAAGGCTTTTAGTATCAACGACATTGACGACACCTTTATCAACAAATAAGTGAGATATTACCTAGGCTTTGCTTATTGCAACAGAACCACGTAACACCCAGCGAGGTATCGTGGCATAGTCGACCCAATGCCGCGCTCTGCCATCATCTCTTCGAGATTGCGCAGACTCAAGGCATAAGCGAGGTACCAACGAACACATTGGGCAATGATATCGACAGGATAATGCAGACGTTTGAACGCTTTTCGGATAAGGGACATCACTCTGGACTCGCTCAAAAACAGGGAAGCTTACCTGATGACCGCTTAATGCGACAGAACCCATAATGTGGGCTACGGCTGTAGTACTAAGAAAAGTAAGGTGGCTCAGAAATGATACAGGAACTACTCTCTTTAGTGGTCGTTACTGTGATCTTTATTGGAGCTGTTCTGTAATATGGCTAACCACCAACAGCGCAGCCCATTTCGTTAAACGGGTTATGTATTTCAAGACTACTATGGAGAGTAAAGAAACACCGATCATAGTGGTCGATTTTGGAAAACGGGTCATTGCTAATATCAATGGCACCATATATTCGTCACCTGAATTAAAACAAAAAACTCTGTATGGTCAGGCAAGTATGACGCAAATGACCACTATAAGGAGCGCCTACTCTATAGCGGTCATTCTGATTTAATACTTTGATTTTCTTATTTTTTCAATAAATTCTAATTCTTCTCTGGTTAATTCAGCCAAAACAGTATCACCCTGTTTTTCACTCCCCTTAGTAGTCTTCACTTTCTTAACGGTTTTAACAGGCTTTGTTTTGTTTAGTTTTGGCGCTCTTTCATGGATCATGAAATAAACCACCTTACCCTTTTTAATTTCCGTGAAATCTAAATAGCCTATCTCACGTAGCTGATCCATTGCCCGGCGAACTGTTGCGTTTTGTGTATTCGCCCGGGATTTAAGATTTAGCCTTGCTCTAAGCCTCGCCATTGATACTGGAGCTGGGTTAGAGGGCAAACTCTCAATGAACGTATAAAGTGCCTGCGCGCTCTCTTTACGAGCTAATTCGGTTATTGCTCGGAGTTGCAAAAGCACCTTATGGTCGAACTGGTATAGCTCAAATATCTCAGGATCAGCCTTTATCGTAACGGCGTCCGCCTCGGTATCGTAGAAAGCCGATTGAACGAGGTGAGTGTGATACGCTTTTGTGTCGCTGGTGAACGATAACGTAGTAGAGACGATACGCCGCAAAGATTCATCAAGTCGCTCTCTAAGGCGTTTTGATGAACGTGTCGAGGGAATACCGCACAGTTTGGCAAAATCAACAAACTTGAGCGTCACCTTGTCGCCGATTACCTTATGTTTAGCGAATGAATGGATAATGCCGACCCATGTTTTGAAGTCATTATCCATATCAAGTCGTTCACCGGTTATCTTGATATTGTTATAACCCTCTGACTTAGCGAGAGTTAGCTGCTTCAATTCCTCGGTAGCGTCCATTGAGGATATAAGGTTTCGCTTACTGCGGTTGGTGGATTTCAGAGTCGGCACAAACAACCCTAACCGCATAAGAGCGACTGGCTGGACAGTATTGTTCGTGTTAGGCATCAGTGTGACTAACTCACCTGTTTCTTTTCTAACTTCCGAAAAGGCTGGTATTAACTCCCCGTTTATTAAGGAATTTTCCGACAAGATGAATCCCCTTTTTATTCATTTTCTAAGGCTAGCTTGCTCATTACAGTGGTCTATTATTCCTGTCCATAGCAGTTATGATACTCTTCATAATAGCGGGTATATCACTATCCATAGCGGTTTATTTGCTCCCCACAGTAGTCTTTTTACTGTTTATAGTGGTCGAAATATCCTTAGAGCCTATAAGTTGACTGTCAAAATAGAAACAAGGACTTTTATGAACTTTCGGCACTTATTATTGGATCGATCCGGTGGATATGTTGAAAATTCAGCAGTGGGTAAGATATTTCCTATACTCCCCATAGTGGTCACGACTACTCACCAGAAAGGTCTGTTTACTGTTTTCATCGGTCGATATTGCACTTTATAGCAGTCAATTTGCTCTTTATAGTGGTCATCAATACGGCTCTAAGCCTTTGCTGATATGCTCTGTGAAGATCAGGGATCTATTGGATCTAAAGAGGATCTATTTGGAACTTATTATTGGATCTACCCTGTAAATAACAAAGATAACTCGATGGTTAGGAAATTGAATGTTAATTTTTCCTCTTTTCCTGATCTTAACTTCTTATACGGGTGACCGTTCTCCGGTTTCACCACTGAGTG
Source organism: Xenorhabdus bovienii (assembly GCF_024721015.1). Taxonomy (GTDB): domain Bacteria; phylum Pseudomonadota; class Gammaproteobacteria; order Enterobacterales; family Enterobacteriaceae; genus Xenorhabdus; species Xenorhabdus bovienii. The sequence continues at coordinate 351 of NZ_JANAIF010000150.1, read as the reverse complement.
GTTGACTGGTTTTTCGTCAGTCAGTGTGTTTTTTTGCACAATAAACTGAATTTCAGGCAGATCTTTCCTGCGCGGACTGCCGTAACCATCGTGATTTTTGAAACGCATGACGTCACATTTCCAGTAATTTCTCTGCCCTGATACCCGCCTCCGCGCTGTTAAAAAACATCCGGCTGCCACACAATACACACTGGTACGGGTCAACCCTGGTAAATTGTTTCATCAGCGACGCAAAGCCCGGTTTCTACGGTTTTTCCTTCACCGACATATTAAGGGTTCTGTCGCATTAAGGAGTGGAGTCAGGTAACCTGTCATTTTTTGTTGAGAGTTCTAGACGATGTCGTCATGAGA
>NZ_JANAIF010000014.1 GCF_024721015.1 Xenorhabdus bovienii | reverse complement strand
GTCAGATTAATTTTCATGAGCGCGATCATGATCTGATACAAATGAAAAATCAAGCATCTTCAATGACGACGGATATACTCATTATTAGTTGTGAGGCACCTAACTGAAAATGGGTATTAAAACACATAAATTGCATCATTTATTTTTGGTAATATCAGGCTGGTATCCGTCTGATGTTATGGTAATTCATTGTCATTTATAAAGATTAAGTCGGGATAAACTATTTATTCAATTTTTTAGTTTAAGTTAATGCCATAAGCATCTTGCATAGATGATATCTATATTATTAAAAAAATCATTAAATAATAGAAATTATTTTTTAGAAAAACCTGACTGAAACTAAGTTTTAAGCCAGGTTAATTAAATAAAGAAAATAGGAGGGGCTTAATAGATTACATGGTGTCCATAACTCACTAAGATTTCTTTTACTCGTTCCATTATTTCTTTTGAAGGAGGCTTTACTCCTTCTAATTTATATTCTTCACCCATAGCAATCCATTTATGTTTGCCAAGTTCGTGATAAGGTAATAATTCAATTTTTTCAATATTCTTCATATCCTTAGTAAATTCACCAAGCATATGGACAGATTTATCATCGTCTGACCACCCCGGAACCACGACATAGCGAATCCAGGTCTTTTGGTTGCGTTTTGCCAGATAGTGGGCAAATTCGAGAGTGCGATGATTGGAAACCCCGATTAGTTTTTGGTGAATTTCATCATCAAGCTGTTTTAAATCCAACATAACCAGATCGGTATCGTCCAGCAGTTCGTCAATGATGAGATCATAACGACGAACAAAGCCATTGGTATCTAAACAGGTGTGAATATTTTCTGCATGACAAGCTCTGAACCAGTCACGGACAAATTCAGCCTGAAGAATGGCTTCTCCACCAGAAGCGGTAACACCACCACCGGAGGCATTCATAAAATGACGGTAAGTTGTCGCTTCTTTTATAAGCTCTTCAACAGTGACGGTTATACCACCGTGGGTATTCCATGTATCGCGGTTATGGCAATAAAGGCAACGCATCAGGCAACCCTGGAAAAACACGATAAAACGGATACCTGGGCCATCAACGGTTCCGCAAGATTCAAAAGAGTGGATGTGACCAAGTACAGACATGAAGGCGTTTCTCCAAAAACTGACAGGATAATAAAGGCCCCAATTGTGAAGGGGCCTTTAGTGTATGTCATTTTATTTCAATAGAAAATAATGACATTTTTGGACAATGCTATTTTTCTTAATCATATCGTCTGGGTAAATGTACGAGTGATGACATCTCGCTGTTGCTCTTTAGTCAGCGAGTTGAACCGCACGGCGTAACCAGATACACGAATAGTCAATTGAGGATATTTCTCCGGGTTTTCCATCGCATCCAGTAGCATTTCACGGTTCATCACGTTGACGTTCAGATGTTGGCCTCCTTCGATATTCGCTTCGTGATGGAAGTAACCATCCATCAGACCAGCCAGATTTGCCTTGCGTACCTCATCGTCTTTACCCAGTGCATTAGGCACGATAGAGAAAGTATACGAAACCCCATCTTTCGCATAGGCAAATGGCAGTTTGGCGACAGAAGTCAGTGAGGCAACCGCACCTTTTTGATCACGTCCGTGCATTGGATTAGCACCAGGGCCGAATGGTGCACCAGCACGACGTCCATCAGGAGTGTTACCGGTTTTCTTACCATAAACCACGTTAGAAGTAATGGTTAGTACAGACTGAGTTGGCACTGCGTTGCGATAGGTTTGTAGCTTTTGAATTTTCTTCATAAAGCGTTCAACCAGATCACAGGCGATATCATCGACACGCGGATCGTTATTACCGAATTGTGGATATTCGCCCTCAATATTGAAATCAGTTGCCAAGCCATCTTCATCACGGATTGGAGAAACTTTCGCATACTTGATTGCAGACAGTGAGTCGGCCGCTACGGAAAGACCCGCGATACCACATGCCATGGTACGGTAAACATCACGGTCATGCAGTGCCATCAGTGCCGCTTCATAGCTGTATCTGTCATGCATATAGTGGATGATATTTAAAGCAGTGACATACTGTTTTGCCAGCCAATCCATGAAATGATCCATGCGAGCCATGACTTTGTCATAATCCAGCACTTCGTCTCTCATTGGTTCTTCTTTTGGGCCAACCTGTATTTTCATTTTTTCATCCACACCGCCGTTGATTGCATACAGCATGGTTTTTGCCAGATTGGCACGTGCGCCGAAGAATTGCATTTGCTTACCAACAATCATTGGGCTGACACAACATGCGATAGCATAGTCATCGCTGTTGAAATCAGGGCGCATCAGATCATCGTTTTCATATTGCAGGGATGAGGTATCTATAGACACTTTCGCTGCGAATTTTTTGAAGTTGATTGGTAGTTTTTCAGACCACAGGATGGTCATGTTAGGCTCTGGTGATGGCCCCATAGTATAAAGCGTGTTCAGGAAACGGAAACTGTTTTTGGTAACGAGAGTACGGCCGTCCAAGCCCATACCTGCTAGTGATTCCGTTGCCCAGATGGGGTCGCCAGAGAATAACTCATCGTATTCTGGAGTACGCAGAAAACGAACCATGCGCAATTTCATGACCAGATGGTCAATCAGTTCTTGAGCTTCTTGTTCTGTCAGTCTGCCTGCTTGCAGATCGCGTTCGATGTAGATATCCAGGAAGCTGGACACACGACCGAAAGACATCGCTGCACCATTTTGCGATTTAACCGCTGCTAAATAAGCGAAGTAAGTCCACTGCACGGCTTCTTTCGCTGTGATCGCCGGGTAGGAAATATCACAGCCATATTTAGCCGCCATTTCTTTAATCTGACTAAGAGCGCGGTGCTGTTCAGCGATTTCTTCACGCAGACGGATAGTGGCTTCCAGATCTTCACCGTTTTCCAGTTTTTCCTGTAATGATGTGAATTGAGCATATTTTTCATCACGCAGGAGGTCGATACCGTACAGAGCAACGCGGCGGTAGTCACCGATGATGCGGCCACGGCCATAGGCATCAGGCAAACCTGTCAGTACACCGGATTTACGGCATTTCAGGATATCAGGTGTATAAACATCGAATACTCCCTGATTGTGGGTTTTGCGATAGTCAGTAAAAATTTGTTTCAGTTTTGGGTCTAGTTCACGGTTGTAAGCTTTACAGGAACTCTCAACCATTTTGATTCCACCGAATGGAATAATGGCACGTTTCAGTGGTGCTTCGGTTTGCAGGCCTACGATTTGTTCTAGGTCTTTGGCAATATAACCCGCATCATGAGAAATAATTGTAGACGCAACATCAGTATCAAAATCAACCGGCGCATGAGTACGGTTTTCGATTTTGATACCTTCCATGACTTTTTTCCACAAAATATCAGTCGCTTTTGTGGCGCCTGCAAGGAATGTTTCATCACCTTCATACGGAGCATAGTTCTGCTGGATGAAGTCACGAACATTGACTTCATTTTGCCAGCTACCCTCGTTAAAGCCTTGCCATGCTACAGAGAATTTTTCATTTAACTCGGACATGATATTTCTACCTTTTAACAGTGGAACTTTTAAGAAACCTGACGTGGAGGCGAATTAATATTTTTGGCCGCCACGTAAATACATGAACCAATAAATCAACCCAACCAATATCGCACCACCAATAATATTACCTATCGTTACAGGGATCAGGTTATCAGTAATAAAGTGTGAAACGGTGAGTTGAGGAAATTGTTCGGGAGTGGCTCCCACTTTTGCCCAGAATTCAGTTGGGGCAAAATTTTTGATAATGATCCCGAACGGAATTAAAAACATATTGGCGATACTGTGTTCAAAGCCACTGGCGACAAACATGGCAACTGGCAGGATCAAGGCAAACAATTTATCGATCAGGCTGCGCCCGGCATAGCTCATCCAGACCGCAAGGCATACCATCAGATTGGCCAAAATGCCTAAACATACTGCTTCAATAAAGGTGTGGTGCATTTTATGATCGGCAGTCTGTAATACGTTCAGCCCCCAGGAACCATTAGCGACCGCATATTGGCCTGATTGCCACATTAAAATGACAAAAAATAGTGCACCAATCAGATTACCGATATAAACGTTAATCCAATTTTTGAGCATTTGTGACCAGGTGATACGGCCTGTGGCTTTTGAAACTATAGTCAATACTGTGGAGGTGAAAAGATCTGCACCAAATATAACCACCAGCATTAAACCAAGAGAAAAGCAAATCCCGCCAGTTAATTTTGCTAATCCATAAGGAATGGAAGATGTTCCTGTGGTAGCCGTAATATAAAAGACAAAAGCAATGGAAATAAACACACCTGCCATGATTGCCGATAAATAAGTCACTGCGGGATGTTTATTAACTTTATATACACCACTATCATCAGCGATTTGTGCCATTACAGCAGGTGGAAATAAATTAAAAGGGTTGTCAGTTTTCATACTAACACTCTCTTTATCCTTAATTAATTTTAGCACGTAATGATAGTAACAAACGAGCATTGACCTGAATTTGACATGGATCATATTACGCAGAAAGTCTGGGGAATTACGGGGGTTTAAATGCGACTGTTATATTTTAACATATTGATTTATAATGATAAAGTTTTTTTTAAAATTTATAAAAATATTTTATATGAAAGATTTTTGAGAATATTAAAAACGTAAAATAACAGGTTAAATTGTCATTTATTTGTTATTTTTTAAATAAACTTAATTTAACCTGAATTTTACTTTCTATAATAAATAAACTTTAATGTAACGGTTTATTTATTTGACCAAAACTCGCGTTTGGCTTTTTGCAGTTTTTCATAAGCATTGAGTAATGCCTGATGTGCTGGCAATGTTTTTAGCTCTGAATCTACAGACCATAGGCCGTAGAAGCCGTTTTTGCCGTCAATGGCGGCGGAGGCAGCATCGAGTGTTTCCTGACCGTACATTTTGACAAAAGCCTGATGGTATTGGCTTGGGTCACGATCTTCTTCTTGGGTCAATAGCAGCAGTGTTTGCAAACAGCGATAATAATTGGCTCGTTCGGCGGTGAAAACCGAAGCATTGAAGTCCTGTGTCCACTCAACCCAGATCAACGCCTGTTCCAGATCGTTGCCAGCCAATGCCAGCATGGATTTCAATTCACCAATGCGCAGGTTACTCCAGCCGTTGTCTTTACCTGCGGCGATCCCCAGTAATTCACGGACACGGGTGAAATCATCCAGCCCTTCATCATCCAATTGTTCAAGGAAAGTAAGATATTCTGCTGGCTGCCACTGGCTATTTGGCAACGCCAGAATAGTCTCACGCAGATGAGTTCCCATGGTATTATTGGCGATGTGCAAATCTTCAACCGGATAAATATCTGACATGCCAGGCACCAGAATACGGCAGGCATAAACGTCCAGATGTTCGTAATCAGCAATATAAGCTTCAGCATCCAGCGTATTGAAGATCCCCATCAGTGTGGCAAATTCTTCTTCTGTCGTGCCTTTGAAACTCCAATCGGCAAATGTATAGTCGGCATCCTGTTTGAATAGATCCCAGCTAATCGCACCGCTTGAATCGATGAAGTGAGTTTCCAGATTGGTATGTTCAGATACTTCTTCATCATCGAAACTTGGTGGCGTAAAGACATCCAGATCCTTTAAGCTGCGGCCTTGCAGAAGCTCGGTTACGGTACGTTCCAGCGCAACACCAAAATCAGGATGAGCGCCAAAAGAGGCAAAGCAAGTGCCATTATTCGGATTAAACAGCACAACGCAAATTACCGGGAATTGCCCCCCTAGTGAGGCATCGTAGCAATAGAGTGGGAAGCCTTCTGCCTGCAATTTATTGACGGATTCAACTACACTAGGATAGCGATTCATTACGCTTTCTGGGATTTCAGGCAGGCTGATGCATTCTGCAATAATGCGGTTTTTTACATAGCGCTCAAACACTTCTGATAACCCCTGAACGCGCGCTTCGTTCATGGTATTGCCTGCGGACATGCCGTTTGAGACATACAGGTTGCTGATAATATTCATCGGAATATAAACGGTTTGATTATCGGATTGGCGAGTGAAAGGCAGGGCACAGATCCCGCGCTCTTCATTGCCGGATTGAAAATCAATCAATTGACTGGCGCAGAGTTCGTTGTCAGGGTTGTAGAAATGGTGAAGGCGCTCGTCTAAAATGCCCTCTGGCAGGGAATCATCTTCCGGCAATGGAAACCATTTTTCGTTTGGATAATGGACAAATTCCCCGTTAGCAACGGCATTCCCAAGGTAAAAATCAGCGAAAAAATAGTTTGTCGACAGACGCTCAAAATATTCCCCTAATGCAGAGGCCAATGCTGCTTTTTTGCTGGCTCCTTTGCCATTGGTAAAGCACAGTGGGCAGTCGCGATCGCGGATATGTACCGACCAGACATTGGGTACGGGATTCAGCCATGAGGCTTCTTCGATATTAAAACCAAGAGATGTCAGCTTGGATTGGAAGTGGTTAATGGAATCTTCCAACGCGGCGTCTTTGCCGGGGATATAGGTTTGCGTCATCGTTATTCACTTCAATTTTTGTTAAAGGCCGCATATCATACGGCGTTTTTTTTGTCTGCTCTATCAATTCCCAAAAATTATTGTTAATTGGAGTTTATTTATTTCCAGTTTACATAATAAAATGGCTTTTTTTACAAAAGGTTAAATCATGAAAAAGACTAAAAAAACAGCAATAGCCGGCTTTCTGACGTTAGTTAGTGGTTCTGCGCTTGCTCTGCCAAACATTACCGTTTTGGCAACTGGCGGCACAATTGCTGGTGGTGGCGAGTCAGCAACTCAATCTAGCTATACTGCAGGTAAAGTTGGTATTGATTCACTGTTGAATGCTGTACCCGCGATTAAAAACATCGCTGATCTGAAAGGTGAACAGGTTGTCAGCATCGGTTCTCAAGACATGAATGATCAGGTTTGGCTGACTCTGGCAAAAAAAATCAACGCAGATTGTGATAAGACCGATGGTTTCGTAGTTACCCACGGTACTGACACTATGGAAGAAACCGCTTACTTCCTTGATTTGACCACTCAGTGCCAGAAGCCAATCGTGATGGTTGGTGCAATGCGCCCATCAACAGCTCTGGGTGCTGATGGCCCATTAAACCTGTATAATGCCGTAGTTGTCGCGGCAGATAAAAGCTCTGCAAACCGCGGTGTTTTGCTGGCTATGAATGATTCTGTGATTCACGGTCGTCATATTGGCAAACTGAGCACAACTGAAGTTCAGGCGTTTCAGGCTATCAATAGCGGAGCAGAAGGTTTTGTTCACAATGGCAAAGTGAGTTACTACTCTGCTACTGCTGCACCAGAAAAAGCGCATAAAGCCGCTTTTGATGTCAGCAAACTGGATAAACTGCCAAAAGTCGGTATTGTTTATAACTACTCTAATGCTTCCGAATTGCCAGCAAAAGCATTCGTGGAAAATGGCTATCAGGGTATTGTCAGCGCAGGTGTAGGTAACGGTAATATCTATAAATCCATTTTTGACACCTTGGCTCAAGCCGCTAAAGATGGTGTGGTTGTTGTCAGATCCAGCCGTATTCCTTTTGGTTATACAACCAAGAATGCTGAAGTTAACGACAGCAAATATGGTTTTGTCGCATCAGAGCGTTTGAACCCACAGAAAGCTCGTGTTCTTCTGCAACTGGCTCTGACTCAAACTTCTGATCCAGCAAAAATTCAGGAAATGTTTACTCAATATTAATTCCTGATTTATACCCAATAGATTTCAATTTGTAGCCAACGAAGCTGTAATTTGAAAGATGAAGGATATAGAAAAGCAGAAAGACGCCTTTAATGCGTCTTTCTGTATTTAAGTTCAACATCTGATTATAATATATTTTTAATCGTTCAATGATTGATAAAAAGTTATTTATTTTCCAAAAATTATTTAAAATTTCTTATGTTTTTTGGAGGCGTCCATATCATTCATTGCTTGTATATATTCTGATGTTTTATATTCCATTAATCTGGTTTTTTATAGGAAACATTAGAAAGAACAATGTAAAACATTTTAATTCATCCATGTAATATATGATAATACTTATATGTGTGCAGAATAATATCATTAAGATAAATAAAATTATACGAAAATGAATTTTATTTTTTGTTACTTTATATATTTAGATAATTCTGTAACTTTGTTACTGAATAAATACTTAATTATATTTTTTGGTAATTAAAAAATGATTCACTATTTCGACATTATTACTATTTTTCTTATGACAGAAAGCCTATACGTCTCCAGTAAGAAAGGTAGCGTTCCAACAGATGACTGTCCATTGGTGCATATAGTTTATGTGTTCTCTTTAATGCTATATTTGTATTTTTTGCATCATACGCTGGCATATTTTCATACACCTCCCATCGGGTAAGCTGCCCATAAATATTTTCAGATAGTATGGGTATCAATGGCATTAATGGATTATCCACCAGTGCGGGATCTGCTTCCAACTTCTCTAGCCACTCAGAATAATCTAACCCGTTGAGCTGATAACCACACTGTTTGAGTAACTCAAAAAATTGATTAAAATCGACAGAGTGCTTATTGTCAGGAGTAACCAGATGATAAGCCCTGCCTAATCGATTGTTGTCACGAGAGATATTCAGTAAGGCTGAACTGACATAATTTACCGGAACGAATTCTCTCCGCTGGTTAACTAACAGGGGATAGGCGCCTATTTCTATACATCCCTTGAGTAACCGGGCGATAGAATCGTTGGGGTTACCTGCCCCTGTCTGGCTGTCACCCATGATAAAACCAGGACGATATACAGAAAGCGGTATCCCTCTGTCTCTGGCCTGCCATATTATCCGTTCAACAACCCATTTGCTTTGTGAATATCCTGAATCATATCTCATGGCGTCTAAGTAAGGCATGATGTCGTCATCTTCATAGATTGTGGATATAGGCGACAGCAGTCCGGCAGGGCCAAACACAGCAATGGTGGAGATATAATGAAAAGATTTGACTTTTTCACTGACCGCGAAGCGTAATAGATTCAGCGTCCCTACAACGTTTCCGGCGCGATGGGCTGAATAAGGCTGAATATAATTGACATGTGCCGCCAAATGGAAAATGACATCACATTCTACAGATAAGCGCTTATAAGTCTGTGGGTTCATTGCGAGCAGAGGCTCCGTAATATCGCCGGCAATAACCTGCAACCGGGGGAGAAATTCGTCCTGCCACACCCCGTATTGATTCAGGTTTTTCTTGACCCGCAGCAACGCTGCATCATTATCATGTGCACGTACCAGACAAGTCACCTGATTAATTTCGGGTTGTAACAACAGATCACGCAGGAAAAAAGCGCCCAGAAACCCGGTGGCTCCGGTTAATAATATTCGCCCCGTGTTTGGGGTAAGCCAGGGCTGGAGGGGTTGAGACAAGGGCTGAATATCTAATGGCAGCACACCGTCCTTGAGCATAACAGTGCATATATCAATGTCTTCCTGATGATTTTGTTGGAGACTTTCCACGAGTTTTCTCGGTGTAGGGGCATCGTATAAATTCTGGACTGATAAACTGCGCTGCATTTTGCGTCTGATTTCAACGACGAGTCTGGCGGCCTGCAACGAGCTGCCCCCGGACTGGAAGAAATCACTATCTAGTGTCAGATCATAGGAATCCAGAACCTGTTGCCAAATATTTAAGATGGCAGACTCTTCTTCACTCATTTGTGTACTTGATTGGGGTAATAATTGTTGTTCTTGATTTTCTAAACATTCCTCCAGTAAGCGCGCTCTATCAATTTTACCATTGTGGGTGACTGGTATATGCCCGATAACGACCAGCTGAGGCAGCATATAGTTGGGTAAGCGGGTATTAATCCATTGAATTAATTCTTGTTTTGAAAATGAGTCTGGATCTTTAGGGACAATAAAACCGGTCAGATAAGGTTCTATGTTTTCTTTTTTGATCACACATACCGCCGCTGATTTCAAAAATTGACTTTCCAGCAACTGAGCTTCAATCTTTTCAATTTCAATGCGATGTCCGCGTAGTTTTATCTGGTTGTCTGCCCGTCCCGCATACATAAAAACGCCATCAGAACGTTGCCAGCCTAAATCTCCCGTGTTATAGGCTCTCCTTAATGTATTATTCTTATTAACATCCGCCACAATAAAACGTTGCGCGTTAATTTCCGGACGGTTCCAGTAACCCCGCGCTAAACCAGTTCCTCCAATGTATATTCCACCTAATTGGCTTGGTGCAACAAATTGTTGCTGGTCATCCAAAATGTAAACCTCCGTATTATTAATGGGTTTTCCAATAGGTATACTTTCTCCGGTTAGTTGATCCAGGGTAATTTCATGGGTTGTAGCAAAAATGGTGCTTTCAGTCGGTCCATAACCGTTTATCAGATGTTGCGGAGGAGAGGATTGTAAAACCTGCCGCAGCGAATAAGGGTTGAGTGCTTCTCCACCGACCAGAAGATAACGCAGACCACGGAATGCCCAAGGACACGTACTGGCAACTAAGTTAAATAAGGTAGTGGTAATAAACATGGTGTTAACAGAAAATCGTTTTAATGCGGCCTCAAACAGATAAGGATCGATAACTGTTTTTCTGGGAATAATGACTATTGTCGCCCCATTTAATAACGCGCCCCAGATTTCAAATAAAGAGGCATCAAATGTGGGGTTGGCAATGCAAGCTATTTTGTCGGTGGCTACGAAATTAATATAATTTGTATTAACAACGAAACGGAGGATACCCTGAGCTTCAATTCCAACTGCTTTGGGTTTTCCTGTTGTTCCTGATGTGAATAAAATATGAGTCCGATGCGTTTTTCCACTATGGATATCGAGTAAGTGAACCGCATCCGTCGGTTTCAGTAAACTTTCATTCATAGTGATGAAATTTGTGGGCAGAGGGCGCTCTTGCGATTTGATATCTGTCAATGTCAGGTTGACTTGCAAATCCTGCAGCATAAAACCTAGCCTCTCATCAGGCATGGCGGGGTCGAGTGGAACGCAGCTCCCGCCAGCCAGTAAGATGGCTACTTGACAAATGATTTGCTCAATCCCTGGCTCCAACAAAATGGCAACAGGGGATTCATATTTTACTCCCTGTTGGCGTAAATAAACTGCCAGAGATTGTGCCTGCTGAGCCAGTTCACGATAGCTCACAGTTCGCTCTGCGGTAATGATTGCTTTATTTTCAGGATATTCCACGGTTTTTTGTATAAAGATATCAATCACACTGTTATCAATGACGTGTGTTAATCTTTCCGCGAAACTACTGGGAGCAATATTCATAATTTCTTGAATCATAATGATGTCCTCGATAAATTAGTGGCAGATTGTCTCTGTCTATAATATCACCTATAGGAAAAATCCTAATTTGTAATTTTTTTGGATAATTAGGATTAATCCTAGTGACTTCGAGAGAGAATCGCATTTACCTTTATGATGTCAATGTTATTTTTTATGGGTATTTGAACAAAAAATTAACAACCCGAGAAAGCATGCAGGAGACGAAGCCGATTGTTCATCCACTTTACAAATCAGTTCAATGTTTTGTTTATCTCCATAGTGTGGTCATAAATAACGGAAAGTCTGGATTGGGCTATTTAATATATATCTCGGAACGTCATTAAATAGCTGAAAATAGAATCAATAAAATACAGCTAACCAGATGGAATATACGAAAAAATTAATTATTAATATCTAGATTATGAATCAAGATATATATTTTTGATATTAACCCTGCTCCCTCCCTGTAATTTTAAATCTATTGAGTATATATAATATTTTAGGCAAAATATGAGCGCGATAATAGCTAATTATTCTAAAATAAAATGAAAATTGAAAACTACAGAGTGTGAATTTAATACCCAATATACTTATATGAAAAGTAATCTATTTATCTTAATTTATATATTTATCTTGTTATTTAAATGTATTTAAATCCTTAAGATAGCTTGAAAGCGGTACCATTCTGGCTGTTTTATTGGTTTTTTTATATCCATATTATTAATAACGCAGTCTATCAACCAGTTATACAATAGGTTGCAACAATCTTTTAATAACCATTGCAGCGACAGGGCGGGGATGATAAAACCAATACATCCGATTTTATTGTATCCGTTGATAGGGTGAAGTTAATGAGTCAGGTATATAATTTCAGCGCTGGTCCAGCCATGTTGCCAGCAGAAGTATTACGCCGTGCAGAACAAGAGCTTTGCAACTGGCATGGCCTGGGAACATCTGTTATGGAAATCAGCCACCGTAGCAAAGAGTTCATGGATGTTGCGGCTGAAGCAGAAAAAGATCTTCGGGATTTATTAGCGATACCTGAGAATTATAAAGTTTTGTTTTGTCATGGTGGTGCCCGTGGTCAGTTTTCGGCTTTGCCACAGAATCTACTTGGTAACAAAACGACAGCTGATTATATCGTCAGTGGCTATTGGTCTGAGTGTGCAGCGAAAGAAGCAGAAAAATATTGCACACCAAATGTCATAAATATTACGACAGAAGTTGATGGCATCAGAAGCGTGAAGCCAATGAGTGAATGGGCGCTGAGCAGTGATGCCGCCTATATGCATTATTGTCCTAATGAAACTATTGAAGGTATTGCAATCTTTGAAGAGCCTGATTTTGGCGATGATAAGATCGTGATTGCGGATTACTCTTCAGCTATTCTTTCAGCCCCGATTGATGTGAGTCGTTACGGCGTGATTTATGCGGGAGCCCAGAAGAACATCGGGCCAGCAGGAATTACAGTGGTGATTGTCCGTGAGGACTTATTGGGTAAAGCACATCAACATACTCCGTCAATTCTGGATTATACTGTGCAGGTTAAATCAGACTCTATGTACAACACTCCACCAACATTTGCCTGGTATCTCTCTGGCATGGTATTCAAGTGGCTGAAAGAGCAGGGAGGCTTACAGGAAATCAGCAAACGTAATCATGCGAAAGCAGAGCTTCTCTATCGCACCATTGATAACAGTAACCTGTATATCAACCGTGTTGCGCCACAGAACCGTTCCATCATGAACATACCATTCCAGCTGGCCAACCCAATGCTGGATGGTAAATTTCTGGAAGAAGCCTATGCACATGGGTTGCACGCTTTGAAAGGGCATAAAGTTGCTGGTGGTGCGCGAGCGTCCATTTATAACGCCATGCCTTATGAAGGTATTCAGGCATTGGTTGAGTTGATGGCTGATTTTGAACGCCGTAACGCATAATGCGCTTATCATCGGGAGGAATGAAACCTCCCGATGTGAATATTCCTCATTTATTTCAAAAAATTAAAGCGAAAATTACAAATACAACGTATTAAAAACCGGAGATCCCGCTGTTTATGCAATCCCTGACGTTAAAACCTATTTCCTGTATCAATGGAACTATTAACCTGCCCGGCTCCAAAAGTGTTTCCAACCGCGCGCTGCTGCTTGCAGCCTTCGCCAAGGGAACAACTCGCCTGACCAATTTGTTGGACAGTGATGATATCCGCCATATGCTTAATGCTCTGACAGCACTCGAAATTCCCTACCGTCTATCAGACGATCGTACTTGCTGTGAAGTTGATGGTATTGGGGGAACTATCACCGGAAAAGGTGCGCTGGAGCTGTTTTTGGGCAATGCAGGAACGGCCATGCGTCCGTTGGCTGCGGCACTGTGTCTGGGAGACAACAATGTCGTGCTGACAGGGGAACCTCGGATGAAAGAGCGTCCAATTGGTCACTTGGTGGATGCATTGCGTCAAGGCGGAGCAAAAATTGATTATCTTGAACAGGAAAATTATCCGCCACTGCATATCAAAGGTGGGTTTTCGGGGGGAAAAGTTGTCGTTGATGGCAGTGTTTCCAGCCAATTTCTGACAGCTTTGCTGATGGCCGCACCATTGGCAGCGAATGATACAGAAATTCATATTCAAGGTGATCTGGTTTCTAAACCTTATATTGATATTACTCTGGCGCTGATGGAAAGTTTCGGTGTGACGGTAGAAAATCACCAATATCAAATTTTTCACGTTAAAGGGCAGCAGCAATACCAATCGCCGGGACATTACCTGGTGGAAGGGGATGCTTCATCTGCCTCTTATTTTCTGGCAGCCGCTGCGATAAAAGGTGGCACGGTTCGCGTAACAGGCATCGGTAAGAATAGCCTGCAAGGCGATACAAAATTTGCTGATGTGCTGGAAAAGATGGGGGCGACGATTCGTTGGGGTAATGATTTTGTGGAATGTGAACGTGGTACATTGATTGGTGTCGATATGGACATGAATGCTATTCCTGATGCCGCTATGACTATTGCGACAACAGCGCTGTTTGCTCAAGGTGAAACCGTCATCCGCAATATTTATAACTGGCGGGTAAAGGAAACGGATCGTCTCAATGCAATGGCGACTGAACTACGCAAGATTGGGGCTGAGGTGGAAGAAGGGAATGATTACATTCGTGTCGTTCCGCCACAAAAGCTCAATCATGCTGAAATTGAAACCTATAATGATCATCGAATGGCGATGTGTTTCTCGCTGGTTGCACTTTCGGATACACCAGTGACGATCCTTGATCCAGGCTGTACGGCCAAAACATTCCCAGATTATTTCAATCAGCTTGAAAAACTGAGTCAATACATAATGTAATCAGGGATTGAATCCATTTCAGTGGCTTACTCATAGTGAAAATCGTCAGGTAATCATGATGTGCTTATTCCACTCATCTGCGGAGTGCGTATAATAAGAGATATTTTACTGCTCATTAATTGAGCAGTTTTCTGCAATCGGTAGATGACCCGTTTGTTGTGCGGAAAGCGCTATGCGAAAAGGAGGAAAATAATAATGGTGGCGATAGCCTCAGTAATAACCGTTGATGGGCCAAGTGGTGCTGGCAAAGGAACACTCTGTCAGGCACTGGCTGAAGCATTGGGTTGGCAATTACTTGATTCAGGTGCCATTTATCGTGTATTAGCACTGGCAGCCATTCATCATCAGGTGGATATCCAATCGGAAGACTCACTGGTTCCTCTGGCTGCAAATCTAGATGTTCGTTTTATGCCTGCAAATGGCAAACTCAGGGTCATCCTGGAAGGCGAAGATGTCAGCAATGAAATCCGTACTGAAGCCGTTGGCAATACGGCTTCACAGGCGGCAACATTTCCTCGTGTCCGTGAAGCACTGCTTCGTCGGCAGCGGGCTTTTCGTATCGCACCGGGGTTGATCGCTGATGGGCGCGATATGGGGACGGTGGTATTTCCTGATGCGCCAGTGAAAATTTTTCTCGATGCCAGCGCGGAAGAACGCGCCCGCAGGCGCATGTTACAGTTGCAGGAGAAGGGTTTTAGTGTTAACTTTGACCGCCTTTTATCCGAGATACAGGAGCGGGATTTCCGTGACCGTAATCGGGCCGTTGCGCCGTTAGTGCCTGCACATGATGCATTGCTCTTGGATTCGACCAGCATGTCTATCGAAGAAGTGATTGATAAGGCCCTGACTTATGCGAAAAACGCGCTGGCACTGCCTGCGTAATTGTTGTTTTCGCATGTTGTACTCTTGCAACAGCGCACCAAGAAGATGTATATAGAATCCTGGTATGTGGGCAGTAAAATATGCTGGCATACCAAAGCACCTTGTAACAGGGAATAGTTGCGAGGTATGTAAAACAACCCCATTCGGCTGGATGCTAGATGGACGTTAATTTAAAACCTTGAAGATCATTAACATGACAGAATCTTTTGCTCAACTCTTTGAAGAATCCCTACAGGTTATCGAAACTCGTCCAGGTGCCATTGTTCGTGGTGTCGTCGTTTCTATCGATAAAGACGTTGTATTGGTTGATGCAGGTCTGAAATCAGAATCTGCAATTCCTGTAGAACAATTCAAAAATGCTCAGGGCGAGCTGGAAATCCAAGTTGGCGATGAAATCGACGTTGCTCTGGATGCGGTAGAAGATGGTTTCGGTGAAACTATCCTGTCCCGTGAAAAAGCAAAACGTCACGAAGCATGGCTGATGCTGGAAAAAGCATACGAAGAAGCTGAAACTGTTACCGGTGTTATCAACGGTAAAGTCAAAGGTGGCTTCACTGTAGAACTGAACGGTATCCGTGCATTCCTGCCAGGTTCACTGGTTGACGTTCGCCCAGTTCGTGATACTGCTCACCTTGAAGGCAAAGAGCTTGAGTTCAAAGTCATCAAGCTGGATCAGAAACGCAACAACGTAGTTGTTTCCCGTCGTGCCGTTATCGAATCTGAAAACAGCGCAGAGCGTGATCAGCTGCTGGAAAATCTGCAAGAAGGCATGGAAGTTAAAGGTATCGTTAAGAACCTGACTGACTACGGTGCGTTCGTTGATCTGGGCGGCGTTGATGGCCTGCTGCACATTACTGATATGGCTTGGAAACGTGTTAAACACCCAAGCGAAATCGTCAATGTGGGCGATGAAATCACAGTTAAAGTACTGAAATTCGACCGTGAGCGTACTCGCGTGTCTCTGGGTCTGAAACAACTGGGTGAAGATCCATGGGTAGCAATCGCTAAACGTTACCCAGAAAGTACTAGACTGACTGGTCGCGTAACTAACCTGACTGATTACGGCTGCTTCGTTGAAATCGAAGAGGGCGTTGAAGGTCTGGTACACGTTTCAGAAATGGATTGGACCAACAAAAACATCCACCCATCCAAAGTTGTTAACGTTGGTGACGTTGTGGAAGTTATGGTTCTGGATATCGATGAAGAACGTCGTCGTATCTCCCTGGGTCTGAAACAGTGTAAATCTAACCCTTGGCAGCAATTTGCTGAGACTCACAACAAAAACGACCGCGTTGAAGGTAAAATCAAGTCAATCACTGACTTCGGTATCTTCATCGGTCTGGACGGCGGCATCGACGGCCTGGTTCACCTGTCTGACATCTCCTGGAACGTTGCAGGCGAAGAAGCAGTTCGTGAATACAAGAAAGGCGACGAAATTGCTGCTGTAGTTCTGCAGGTTGATGCAGAGCGTGAGCGTATCTCTCTGGGCATCAAGCAACTGGCAGAAGATCCATTCAACAATTACCTGTCTGTAAATAAGAAAGGTACGATTGTTAATGGTAAAGTGACTGCAGTTGACGCAAAAGGTGCTACAGTTGAATTAGCTGACGGCGTTGAAGGTTACCTGCGTGCATCAGAAGCTTCTCGTGACCGCATTGAAGATGCAACTCAAGTTCTGAACGTTGGCGATGAAGTTGAAGCTAAATATGTTGGTGTTGATCGCAAAAATCGCATAGTCAACCTGTCTGTTCGTGCGAAAGACGAAGCTGATGAAAAAGACGCTATCGCTTCTGTGAACAAACAAGAAGATACGAGTTTTGCTAACAACGCAATGGCTGAAGCTTTCAAAGCAGCTAAAGGCGAATAATCTAAGTCAATAACATTGGGTGATACCTCGGAAACGGCGGTATTACCCGATACGGTAGTTTAGGGAGGTATTATGACCAAGTCTGAATTAATCGAAAGACTTACTGAGCAACAATCTCACATGCCCGCTAAAGCCGTTGAAGATGCAGTGAAAGAAATGCTTGATCATATGGCAGAAACATTGGCCGCAGGTGAACGAATTGAAGTTCGTGGATTCGGCAGCTTTTCTCTTCACTACCGGGCTCCGCGTGTGGGTCGTAACCCCAAAACTGGCGATAAAGTTGAATTGGAAGGTAAGTACGTTCCTCACTTTAAACCAGGTAAAGAGTTACGCGATCGCGTGAATATCTATAGCGACAGCTAAGATAGAAGTTATTACTTAATTGCTAACGGCACCTTAGGGTGCCGTTTTTTTGTGATTATTTTCGCATTATTTTGTCGTCTTTTCTTGACCGACGAACTAATTTGCGAAGTGATTCTATATTAGTACTTATCTGTCTGGTCGCAGCATAAATAATGGAATAGGCTTGTCTGTCTGAATGGAATATCAGCGCAGAGGCATAACCGGATGTGGCCTATCATTTTTTTCCCCTTTACTTGTATTTTCTCCATTTGGCGAAAGCCGCTGTTTATTATTAGTCTGAATCAGGCTGCTATAGCAATTATTCTGGGAATGATCCCTTTATTATTGCTTGCTGAATTACCTCAGCAGAGGGAAATTTGCTTCCTGATTGGGCTGGCATTTTGTTTATGGTTTGTTCCCTGTAAATCCACTCGGATAACTTCACTGATGCTATGGACATTTATTTTTGGATGTTGGCATGGTCACCTGATATTGAATCAAATCACTTACTTCAGCGAAACATCCCGTTCTGCAACGGTCATGATTGAGAGCGTATCTTTAGGTGCTGAGAAAAATAATGCGGGAGAAAAAGAACGTTATCGGATCCGATTAATTGAAAGTGATGGTAAATATATTTTCCCTGCGTTATTTGCATCGGTACTATGGAATCCTCCTGCATCGCTGTGTGCTGGCCAGATATGGCAGGTCACAATGAAACTCAGGCCGGTTCATGCTCAATTGAACCATGGAAGCTATGATAGCCAGAGATATGCACTTTCTATTCGTCAGCCACTTAATGGCAAAATAACTAAGGCGAGGTTACTGAATGGTCAGTGCAGTTTTAGGCAAGATCTGATAAATAAACTGGCGCCAGAAATCCAACCATTGAAATATGCAGGTATCGCTCTGGCTCTTACCTTTGGTGAAAGAAAGTGGCTGGATCAACAAACCAGACTGCTGTTGCAGCAAACGGGCATCGCTCATCTTATGGCGATTTCAGGGTTGCATATTGCAATGGCCAGTTTATTCGGCTGGAGCCTTGCCAGGGGCATTCAGTTTCTCTTTCCGGCAAGGTGGGTGAGTTTTCGTTTCCCGCTCCTCATGGGGTGGCTGACTGCGGCGTTATATGCTTGGCTGTCAGGCTGGGGAATTCCGGCTGTTCGGGCAATATTAGGATTAACACTTTGGATTTATCTGCGGTGCAGAAACCGGTTTTGTTTTTCATGGCAGTGGGCTTTATGGAGTGCAGCCCTGATTTTACTGTTTGATCCACTGGCAATCCTTTCTGACAGCTTTTGGCTCTCATTTACTGCGGTGATGGCGTTGTTATTCTGGTTTCACTGGATGCCCTTACCCGAGGGTATTCGTTATGGCTGGCAGTGGAGTTGGCTACGTGGGCTGCATATGCAATTGGGAATGATGCTAATGTTGTTGCCGTTGCAGCTTTTGCTGTTTCAGGGGCTGAATATTGCATCATTGGTTGCTAACTTATGGGCTGTACCGATAGTCTCTTTCTTGTCTGTGCCACTGGTGATGTTAGCGTTATCCTGTTTCTTTCTTCCTGTTATTCAGCCAATTTTGTGGCAGTTGGTTGATTACAGTATTGTACTCGCTTTGGCACCTTTGCAGATTTTAACACATTCATGGTTTGAAACAGGGTATTTCCCTATCTTTATAACGCTTGTGGGGTGGTTTTTTGTCATTTTTTGGCGTTTGGGCTGGTGGAAGTCTTATAAATGGCTGTTAGGTGTCTCGATTGGAATTATTGTCTGTTATTTAAAACGCGATGATGAATACCAATGGCGTTTTTCGATGCTGGATGTTGGACATGGTTTGGCAGTGGTCATTGACAAGGGAGGAAAGGCAATCATTTTTGATACAGGAAACCGTTGGGAAACGGGAAGTATGGCAGAAAAAGTCATTGTACCTTATTTGCGTTGGCATCGTTTGACACCAGAACAGATTATTCTCAGCCACGATCATTTGGACCATACAGGTGGCGTAGAATATTTGCGCGAAAAATATCCTGATATTCAAATCAGGAGTTCTTTGATCGAGCAATCACATTTGCCTTGTATTCGTGGTGAGCAATGGACCTGGCAGGAATTAACGTTTCGGGTCATCTGGCCGCAAGAAAAAACAGCGGTTGTCGGTAACAATCAATCTTGCGTGATCCGCATTGATGATGGTAAACACAGTCTATTATTAACAGGTGATTTGGAAAAACAGAGTGAATACCGCTTAGTCAGTCTTGAGCGAGAACATCTGAATGCAACAATATTGCAAGTTCCTCATCATGGGAGCAATACTTCGTCCACAGCGGTATTTATACGGACAGTTATGCCTAAATATGCATTAACTTCGGTTGCCCGTTATAGCCCGTGGAAGTTGCCTTCAGTGAAAGTGCAGAAACGTTATAAAAATGCTGAAATTCAATGGTATAGTACTTCGGTTTCCGGCCAGATTACCGGTTATTTTTATCGTGATCACATTAAATTAGCAGGTTATAGACAACACATAATGTCACGGTGGTATCATCAGTGGTTTGGTATTCATAGCGATCATGAGTAGAATGACCCGCTATTTCTTTTGGTTTTGGTAACTCAATAATGAATGATAAAGACCTTTCTACCTGGCAGACCTTCCGCCGATTGTGGCCGCTCATCACACCATTTAAGCTAGGGTTGGCAGTGGCGGCGATTGCACTGGTTATAAATGCTGCCGGTGATACATTGATGCTTTCTTTGCTGAAACCTTTACTTGATGAGGGTTTTGGCAAGGCAGACATGAGTGTATTGGAGTGGATGCCACTGGTTGTTATCGGGTTGATGCTTTTGCGTGGCATATCGGGTTTTATATCAAGTTATTGTATATCTTGGGTATCTGGCAAAGTTGTCATGCAGATGCGCCGTCGTCTGTTCACCCATATGATGGGAATGCCAGTTTCCTTTTTTGACCAGCAATCTACGGGGACATTGCTTTCCCGCATTACATACGATTCAGAACAGGTTGCTTCTTCTTCTTCCGGCGCGCTGGTGACAGTTGTCAGGGAAGGAGCATCAATTATTGGCCTGTTCATTCTGATGTTTTATTACAGTTGGGAGCTTTCCCTGATCTTGATTGTCATTGCTCCGATTGTCGCTCTTGTTATTCGTCTTGTTTCGGTACGTTTTCGTAATATCAGCAAAAATATGCAGAACAGCATGGGAATGGTGACAACCAGCGCAGAACAGATGCTGAAAGGGCACAAAGAAGTTTTGATCTTTGGTGGTCAGAAGATTGAGACTAAACGTTTTAACAAAGTCAGTAACCATATGCGTCAGCAAGGCATGAAAATGGTGTCGGCGTCGTCTATTTCTGACCCTATTATTCAGTTAATTGCTTCTTTTGCTTTAGCGTTTGTCCTGTATGCTGCCAGTTTCCCGGAAATTATGGGCGCACTGACTGCGGGTAAAATCACCGTGGTATTTTCATCCATGATCGCCCTGATGCGCCCACTGAAATCGCTGACTAATGTTAACGCACAATTCCAGCGTGGTATGGCCGCTTGCCAAACATTATTTGCGATTCTGGATATGGAGCAGGAAAAAGATGAAGGTAAGCTGGAGCTGAAAAAAGCAAAAGGTGATCTTGAATTCCGTAATGTCACATTCTGCTATCCAACCAAAGATCATCCTGCGCTGAAAAGCATCTCAATGACCATTCCTAAAGGTAAAACTGTCGCATTGGTGGGGCGTTCTGGTTCAGGAAAATCGACGATTGCCAATCTTCTCACTCGTTTTTACGATATCAATGAAGGCGGCATCATATTGGATGGGCATGATCTGCGTGAATACTCATTGTCTTCACTGCGCAGCCAGATAGCGCTGGTATCGCAGAATGTCCATTTGTTCAATGATACGGTCGCTAATAACATCGCTTATGCCAGCGAAGGAAAATTCAGCCGTGAAGAAATTGAACGAGCCGCGGAAATGGCCTATGCGATGGATTTTATCAAGAAACTGGATCAAGGTCTTGATACCATGATTGGTGAAAATGGTGTCCTGCTTTCAGGCGGGCAACGTCAGCGTATTGCCATTGCCCGTGCGTTGCTGCGTGATTCCCCGATTCTTATTCTGGATGAGGCAACCTCAGCACTGGATACTGAATCTGAGCGCGCCATACAAGCGGCGCTGGATGAATTGCAGAAAAACAGGACTTCTTTGGTCATTGCCCATCGCCTTTCTACCATTGAAAATGCGGATGAAATTATCGTCGTTGAAGACGGTTTTATCGTCGAAAAAGGTAATCATTCGGTTCTGTTGGAAAAAGATGGCGCATATGCCCAATTACATCGGATGCAATTTGGTCAATGATTGAACGCATATGGTTCGGCCGTTCATGGCTTTACATCTTGCTATTGCCACTGTCAGCCCTTTATGGGCTGATAAGCGGTCTGCGTCGTTTAGGCTATAAACTGGGGTTGATCCGTTCTTGGAAAGCGCCTGTACCTGTTGTTGTCGTGGGTAACTTGACGGCAGGAGGGAATGGCAAAACACCAGTCGTCATTTGGCTGGTTGAACAATTGCAGCGAACAGGCTATCAGGTTGGTGTTGTTTCTCGCGGTTATGGCGGGAAAGCGGAACATTACCCACTGTTGGTAACAGGAGAAGTGACAACGGCACAAGCGGGAGATGAGCCAGTTTTGATTCATCTCCGTACTGGTGCACCTGTTGCGGTCGCACCGAAACGCACCGATGCTATCAAGGCGTTATTAACGCATTTTCCCATCGATATCATCATCACCGATGATGGTCTCCAACATTATGCCTTACAGCGTGATTATGAAATTGTGGTCATTGATGGTATCCGTCGCTTCGGTAATGGCTGCTGGCTACCGGCAGGGCCGATGCGGGAACTCGCTGGTCGTCTAAATACGGTCAATACCATTATTGTTAATGGAGGAACACCGGAAGCAGGCGAATTGCCCATGACGCTAAAAGGTGAACTGGCGATTAACCTGCTGACGGGAGAATCGCGTCAGGTCAGTGATATTCCCAATGGGGTGGCAATGGCAGGTATTGGTCATCCACCGCGTTTTTTTGCAACTTTGCAGCAGTTGGGAGCTGTTTTGCAGGAAACACACGCTTTTGCTGATCATCAATCTTATGATAAAACTCAATTGTCGGCTTTGACCGATGATGGGCAGAATTTGCTGATGACAGAAAAAGATGCAGTTAAATGTTTCGAATTCGCGCAGCCTAATTGGTGGTATTTACCGGTTTCTGCACATTTTCCAGAAGAAAAAGAGCAAAAAATGCTGGATGAAATTTGTGCTTTACTCCCTAAAGTGAACATGCGTAGATAATCTTGGTAAATCATCACAACATTCAACAAAATAACAGAGTTAACGGTGATACATTGCTTGTGGTATTCTGAACCGCATTAAATTCGAAGCCCGTCATTTGGGGGATATATGGATCACCGTTTACTCGAAATCATTGCTTGTCCGGTATGTCACGGTAAGCTTAATTACGATAAAGAAAACTTTGAACTGATTTGCAAACTTGACCACCTCGCTTTTCCCGTCCGTGATGGCATTCCTGTGCTGTTAGAAAATGAAGCCCGCGCCCTGCCAGCAGAGGAAGAAAAATAATTCATGTTTACCGTTATCATTCCAGCGCGTTTTGCTTCAACTCGCCTGCCTGGAAAACCGCTGGCTGATATTCATGGCAAGCCAATGATTGTGCGCGTTATGGAACGGGCTATCCGCTCCGGTGCCAATCGGGTGATTGTGGCGACAGATAACCAAGCCGTTTTTGATGCAGTCACTGCTGCAGGCGGTGAAGCTTGCATGACAAGTGCGCATCACCATTCAGGTACAGAGCGTTTAGCTGAAGTCATTGATCAATACCAATTTGCTGATGACGAGATCATCGTGAATGTTCAAGGTGATGAGCCACTTATCCCAGAACAAATTATTAAGCAGGTCGCCGATAATCTGGCAGAAAGTGATGCTGGAATGGCAACACTTGCAGTGCAGATCCAAGATGCAGAAGAAGCATTCAACCCTAACGCTGTAAAAGTTGTGATGGATGCGCAGGGCTATGCGCTCTATTTCTCACGCGCCACGATTCCGTGGGAACGTGATCGCTTTATGCAGTCAAAAGAAACAGTCGGGGATAACTTCTTGCGCCATATCGGGCTTTATGCATATCGGGCAGGATTTATCCGTCGCTACGTGCAATGGGCGCCAAGCCCATTGGAAAGCATTGAGATGCTCGAACAACTGCGGGTGCTTTGGTACGGTGAGAAAATTCATGTCGCGAAAGCGCTACAAGCGCCAGGTGCAGGGGTAGATACACCTGAAGATTTGGAAGCCGTCAGAAAAGCCTTTGCTGAGTGTTGAACACGTTATCCGGTATAACAGTCAAAAGAGAATGCCGCGGAAGCGGCATTCTCTTTTTTCAGTATGATTTTGGCTCTCACTGTTTTCTATTAAGAGTTCTCTGATTTCTCGGTTGCTGCCTCTTTATTTACTGGCTTTATTGCCTGCCAAATTTTACCCAGCGTTTCATACCAAGCTCGTTCCGTATGTGAAAAATAATAGGCGGATGGAATGTATTTTTCCCATGCATATAGTGGAGTTGTCACAGCCAGTTGATTGGCAGGGCCTGCGATAGGGTGCATACCACGCCGTTCGAAGAACTTGAGCGACCGTTCCATATGATTGGCGGAAGTGACCAGAATAAAAGGTTGTTGCCCAAGCACTTTTTCAACTTCAGCAGCTTCTTCTTCCGTATCTAAAGGTTTTCTTAATGCAATCGTGTCTTCTACAGGAATTCCCAAAGATTGTGCTACCATAGCAGCGATTTCGGCACTACTAATTGAATTAACGCCTTTACCGCCCGTGAAAATCATTTTAGTGCCAGGATTAAGGTGATATAACCGAATACCTTCGGTGACTCTGGGCAGACTATTACTGATAAGGTTGGCACTGGGCGCCCATTGTGAGTTGTAAGTGAAACCGCCCCCGAGAACAACAATGTATTTTACGGGGGCAGTATATGCTTTGTCAGGCTCATAGCGTTGAACATACTTCCCTTCGATAGGAAGTAAAAGTTTGTCAGCAATCGGCTGTAAACTAAATAAAAGTAGCGCAATCCAACTCAGTGACAGTATGGCTTTACCCGTTTTTTGCCAGCGGGTGAACCACAGAAATAGCAGGGCTGTCAAAGAAACAAGAATAATCAAAGGCAAAGGCATTAATAGCGCGCCAACATATTTTTTAAGCAGAAATAACATTGATTGGCCTTGGTTTGGTGGAATTATAGCCGCCCAGGGTCGAATTTAGGGCTAAAAGTAGTGAATTCAATGATTACTGTGCCAAAATAACAGTAGCCAGCATTATTACTCAATAAATAAATTAAACTTAGCTTATCAGTGAGGCAGTTTTTCATGCGGGATCGCAATTTCGATGATATTGCAGACAAATTTTCACGTAATATTTACGGCACAACCAAGGGTAAAATCAGGCAGGCCGTTGTCTGGCAGGATATCAACGAATTGCTGAATCATTTACCTCAGCGCCCTCTGCGCATTTTGGATGCGGGAGGCGGTGAAGGAAACATGGCTTGCCAACTGGCTGAATTAGGCCATCAGGTCATATTATGTGACCTCTCTGAAGAAATGATCCTGCGGGCGAAATGTAATGCACAGGAGCGGGGTGTTCTCCATCAGATGCAATTTATCCAAAGCCCGGTACAGGATATTGGTCAACACATTAGACAACCCGTCGATTTAATTCTATTTCATGCCGTATTGGAATGGATCACTGACCAAAAAGATGCGATAGAAACATTGGGGGAGATAATAACACCCGGTGGAGCACTTTCATTAATGTTTTATAATGCTAATGGACTGGTCATGCGTAATGCCATATTGGGTAACTTTCATTTGGCAACGCCAAATATTCAGCGTCGCCGAAAGCGTTCTTTATCGCCACAGAATCCATTAGTACCCGAACAGGTATATCAGTGGCTTATTGAACTCAATATGGAAATAACAGGCAAAACAGGCGTCAGGGTTTTTCACGACTACCTGCAAAGCCGCCAATTACAAAATACAGATTTTCCGGCGTTGCTTGAACTTGAACAACGTTATTGCAGACAGGAGCCCTATATCAGCCTGGGGCGTTACATTCATGTGATGGCACGCAAGCCGACTTTAAAGAGTGAATTATGAGTGAATATTCCCAGACTGTTCCTGAACTTGTGTCCTGGGCCAGAAAGAATGATTTTTCGATTTCGTTGCCACCGGAACGCTTGGCTTTTTTGATGGCAATCTCAGTGCTGAACAGCGAACGTTTTGATGGCGAAATGAGCGAGGGAGAGTTGGTTGATGCGTTCCGTGAAGTTTGCAAAGGTTTTGAACAAACGTCAGAGGCGGTTGCTGTCCGGGCGAATAATGCCATTAACGATATGGTACGCCAAAAGCTGATTAACCGCTTTACCAGTGAATTAGCGGATGGCAATGCTATCTATCGGTTGACGCCATTGGGTATTGGTATCAGTGACTATTATATTCGCCAGCGCGAATTTTCCACGTTGCGCCTTTCCATGCAGTTATCCATTGTTGCCAACGAACTACATCGGGCGGCTGAATCTGCTGAAGAAGGCGGCGATGAGTTCCATTGGCACCGCAATGTTTTTGCGCCGCTCAAATATTCTGTCGCTGAAATTTTTGACAGCATCGATATGTCACAGCGTACTATGGATGAACAGCAAAACAGCGTAAAAACAGACATTGCTGCACTCCTCAACCAAGATTGGCAGGCTGCTATCGCTAATTGCGAGCATTTACTGTCTGAAACGTCGGGCACATTGAGAGAGCTCCAAGATACGCTGGAAGCTGCTGGTGATAAATTACAGGCCAATCTACTGCGTATTCAGGATGCTAATATGGGCAGCGGTGGCTTAGAATTGGTGGATAAACTGGTTTTTGATCTGCAAAGTAAACTCGACCGCATTATTAGCTGGGGGCAACAGGCTATCGATCTCTGGATTGGCTATGATCGCCATGTTCACAAATTTATCCGTACCGCTATCGATATGGATAAGAACCGCATATTTGCTCAACGTCTCCGCCAATCTATCCAACACTATTTTGATCATCCGTGGGCGCTGACCATCGCCAATGCAGAGCGTTTGCTGGATATGCGCGACGAAGAACTGACATTGCGCAATGAAGAGGTAATGGGAGAATTACCGCCAGACATGGAATATGAAGAATTTAGTGAAATCAACGAACAGTTGGCCGAGATGGTGGCACGAGCACTGGCAGTCTACCAACAGGCCAGGCTCCCATTAGATTTGGGGGCAGTACTGCGCGATTATCTTGCTCAATATCCACGTAACCGCCATTTCGATGTGGCGCGTATTCTGGTGGATCAGGCAGTACGGCTGGGCGTTGCAGAAGCGGATTTCTCTGGGTTGCCAGCGGAATGGTTAGCGATTAATGATTACGGAGCCAAGGTGCAGGCACATGTCATCGACACATATTGAACAATTTATGCCAGTCAAACTGGCTCAGGCATTATCCAACACACTTTTTCCTGAATTAGACAGCCAACTTCGTTCAGGGCGTCATATTGGGATGGATGATCTTGATAATCATGCTTTCCTGATGGATTTTCAGGAGGAGCTGGAAACGTTTTATGCTCGCTATAATGTTGAGTTAATCCGTGCACCAGAAGGTTTTTTCTACCTGCGTCCGCGCTCAACGACGCTGATCCCTCGATCTGTCCTGTCTGAAATGGACATGATGGTAGGTAAAATCCTGTGTTACCTCTATCTCAGCCCAGAACGTCTGTCCAATCAGGGAATATTTACCTTTCAGGAACTGTATGACGAGCTATTGTCGCTCGCTGACGAAAGTAAGCTGATGAAATTGGTGAACCAACGTTCGACAGGTTCCGATCTGGATAAACAAAAACTACAGGAAAAAGCACGGACTTCCTTAAACCGCCTGCGCCGTTTGGGGATGGCCTATTTTCTGCAAAATGACAGCAATAAATTTACGATTACTGAAACGGTATTCCGCTTTGGTGCAGATGTACGCAGTGGTGACGACCCACGCGAAGCACAATTACGAATGATCCGTGATGGTGAAGCGATGCCGGTGGAAGGCAATTTATCGCAGGAAGATAATGAACACGAAGAAGTATCAGAGCATTCAGCAGAAGGTGCGGAGGGTAAACAGTCATGATTGAACGCGGTAAATTTCGCTCACTGACGCTAGTTAACTGGAACGGTTTTTTTGCCAGAACGTTTGATCTTGACGAACTCGTGACCACCTTATCCGGTGGTAATGGTGCAGGTAAATCCACCACGATGGCAGCGTTTGTGACAGCGTTGATCCCTGACTTGACGCTGCTTCATTTCCGAAACACCACGGAAGCGGGCGCAACCAGTGGCTCCCGTGATAAAGGCTTGCACGGTAAACTGCGTGCCGGGGTCTGTTATTCCACGCTGGATGTCGTTAACTCTCGCCACCAGCGGATCATTGCGGGGGTTCGCTTACAGCAGGTTGCCGGGCGTGACCGCAAGGTTGATATCAAACCATTCATGATCCAGGGTGTCCCTGCATCAGTACAGCCAACGCAGTTATTGACCGAAAATATTGGCGAACGTCAGGCGCGGGTTCTGCCATTAAATGAGCTGAAAGAGCGCCTTGATGAGATGGAAGGCGTTCAATTCAAACAATTTAACTCTATCACCGACTACCATTCCCTGATGTTTGATTTGGGAGTGATTCCAAAACGTCTGCGTTCAGCCAGTGACCGTAGTAAGTTTTACCGTCTGATAGAAGCATCGCTATATGGTGGTATTTCCAGCGCCATCACTCGCTCACTGCGTGATTACTTACTGCCAGAAAATAGTGGCGTTAGAAAAGCGTTTCAGGACATGGAAGCGGCACTGCGTGAAAACCGCATCACGCTGGAAGCAATCCGCGTTACCCAATCTGATCGCGATCTGTTTAAACATCTCATCACGGAAGCGACAGCTTATGTTTCTGCTGACTACATGCGTCATACCAATGAGCGCCGTATCCATCTGGATGAAGCCTTGGCTTTGCGCAGTGAATTGTTTGGTAGCCGCCGTCAATTAGTGGCTGAACAGTATCGCCATGTTGAAATAGCACGGGAGCTTACGGAACAGAGTGGTGCGTCTTCTGATTTGGAGATGGATTATCAGGCGGCTAGCGATCATCTGAATTTAGTTCAGACGGCCATGCGTCAGCAGGAGAAAATAGATCGTTATCAAGGAGATATTGAAGAGCTGACTTATCGCCTGGAAGAACAGACTGAAGTTGTCGAAGAAGCGAAAGAGTTACAGGCAGAATATGACACTGTGTCTGAGGCGGCTGAACAGGAAGTTGATGAATTAAAAAGTCAGCTTGCTGATTACCAGCAGGCGTTGGATGTTCAACAAACTCGCTCGATCCAATATCAACAGGCGCTGCAAGCACTGGAACGTGCCTGTGAGCTTTGTCAGCTCCCTGATTTATTGATAGAGAATGCTGATGAGTGGCAGGAAACCTATCAGGCCAAAGAACAACAAGCGACTGAAACCTTGCTGGCGTTGGAGCAGAAGCTGAGTGTGGCAGATGCTGCCCATAGTCAGTTTGAGCAGGCTTATCAACTGGTGAAAAATATTGTTGGTGAGGTGAGCCGTAGCGCAGCATGGCAAAGTGCCCGTGAAGTACTGCGCGAATGGCCATCCCAACGCCATCTGGCGGATCGTGTTCAGCCTCTGCGTATTCAATTAGCTGAATTGGAACAGCGCCTGAACAGCCAGCAAAATGCAGAGCGCTTACTGGGGGAATTCTGCAAGCGCCACAACCAGCAATATCAGCCGGAAGATTTAGAAGCGTTGCAGGGCGAATTGGAAGCCCAGTTGGAAGAGTTAAGCCTAAATGCCAGTGAAAGCGGCGAGCGCCGTATGCAGATGCGTCAGCAACTGGAACAACTTAAGCAGAAAATTCAGGGATTGACAACACGGGCACCAGTTTGGCTGACGGCACAGGATGCATTGAACCAACTTTGTGAACAGAGCGACGAAACGTTCGAAAGTGCCAATGATGTCACTGAATACATGCAACAATTGCTGGAGCAAGAACGCGAAACTACCGTCGAACGTGACGATGTAGCAGCACAGAAACGTGAGCTTGAAAAGCATATTGAGCGTTTGAGCCAGCCAAGTGGTGCCGAAGACAGCAGATTGCTTGCATTAGCGGAACGTTTTGGTGGTGTTTTGCTGTCAGAAATTTATGATGACATCACCATTGATGATGCGCCTTATTTCTCCGCATTGTACGGGCCAGCCCGTCATGCCATAGTTGTGCCGGATCTTTCGTTGGTAAGTCCACATCTGGAAGCACTGGAAGATTGCCCAGAAGATCTCTATCTGATCGAAGGTGATCCGCAATCCTTCGATGATAGCGTCTTGGATTTCGAAGAGCGGAAAAATGCTGTTCTGGTGAAATCATCGGATCGTCAGTGGCGTTATTCCCGTTATCCTGACGTTCCGCTGTTTGGAAGGGCTGCAAGGGAAAATCGTCTGGAAATACTGAACTTTGAACGTGATACGCTGGCAGAACGCTATGCAACGCTTTCGTTTGACGTCCAGAAAATCCAGCGCGCCTATCAGGCTTTCAGCCGTTTTGTGGGCAAACATCTGTCAGTTGCATTTGATGACGATCCAGAAGCTGATATTCGTAGCTTAAATCAGCAGCGAATTGAACTGGAGCGCGAACTCTCTCAATTTGAAGCACAGACTCAACAGCATCACCAGAAACTGGCTCAGGTAAAAGAGAGTCTGTCAGCGCTGAACCGCCTGATCCCACAAATCACCCTCTTGCTGGATGAAACGCTGATTGACCGTGTAGAAACGGTGCGTGAAGAAATGAGTGAAGCACAAGATGCGGCTCGTTTTTTGCAACAGCATAGTAATGCACTGAACAAACTCGAACCGCTGGTTTCTGTCCTGCAAAGCGATCCACAGCAGCATGAGCAGTTGAAGCAGGATTATGAGACGGCGAAGCACACCCAGAATAAAGCGAAACAGCAAGCTTTTGCTTTGACGGAAGTGGTGCAGCGTCGTGCACATTTCAGCTATAGCGATTCTGTAGGAATGCTCAGTGACAATGCTGATCTGAATGATAAATTGCGCCAGCGCCTTGAACATGCGGAGTCTGATCGCAGCCGTGCCCGTGAACAATTGCGCCAGCAGCAATCACAATACGCCCAATTTAATCAAGTATTGGCCTCATTGAAGAGTTCCTATGACACTAAGCAGGATATGTTGAAGGAACTTGAGCAGGAAATGAAAGACATCGGTGTTCAGGCCGATCCGAATGCAGAAAGTCGTGCCCGTGAACGTCGCGATCAGCTTCACGCTGCCTTGAGCACCAATCGTTCCCGCATCAACCAGCTTGAGAAACAGATCGCATTCTGTGAAGCCGAAATGGATAACCTCCAGAAGAAATTGCGTAAATCTGAGCGTGACTATTATCAGAAACGCGAGCAGGTGGTTTCTTCAAAAGCCGGCTGGTGTGCTGTTATGCGGATGGTGAAAGATAATGGTGTCGAACGTCGCCTCCATCGCCGCGAACTGGCCTATATGAATGGAGATGAGCTGCGTTCAATGTCGGATAAAGCGCTGGGGGCATTGCGTCTGGCGGTGGCAGATAATGAACACTTGCGTGATGCACTGCGTTTGTCTGAAGATCCCAAACGTCCAGAACGTAAAATTCAATTTTTCGTTGCTGTTTATCAACATCTGCGTGAGCGTATCCGCCAAGATATTATCCGTACTGATGATCCGGTTGATGCCATTGAACAGATGGAAATTGAACTGGCTCGTTTGACGGAAGAATTGATGGCGCGTGAACAAAAACTGGCGATCAGTTCCAAGAGTGTGGCCAATATCATTCGCAAGACAATTCAGCGCGAGCAAAACCGTATTCGCATGTTGAATCAGGGATTGCAGGCTGTTTCTTTTGGTCAGGTAGGAGGAGTGCGTTTGAACGTCAATGTACGTGAAAGCCATTCCATTTTGCTGGATGTGCTTTCCGAACAGCAGGAGCAACATCAGGATCTGTTCAAGAGCCAGCGTCTGACTTTCTCGGAAGCGATGGCGAAACTTTACCAGCGTCTGAACCCACAAATTGACATGGGGCAGCGTTTACCGCAGACCATTGGTGAAGAATTACTGGATTACCGTAACTACCTCGAATTGGACGTTGAAGTCAACCGTGGCTCTGATGGTTGGCTCAAAGCTGAAAGTGGAGCATTGTCTACGGGTGAAGCCATTGGTACAGGGATGTCAATTCTGGTTATGGTCGTGCAGAGTTGGGAAGAGGAATCACGGCGTCTGCGTGGTAAAGACATATCACCATGCCGTCTGTTGTTCCTTGATGAAGCGGCGCGTTTGGATGCGAAATCAATCGCTACGCTGTTTGAACTGTGCGAACGTTTGCAGATGCAGTTAATTATCGCAGCGCCGGAAAACATCAGCCCAGAAAAAGGTACAACGTATAAATTAGTACGTAAAATATTTAATAATCATGAACATGTGCATGTCGTTGGTCTGCGTGGTTTTGGACAGGATGCTCCCGCCATTGAACAGCCTCAACCCATCTTGGAAGAGTAATTCTGGCGTTGGGTGATGTTTCTATCGTGCAAAGAGGTCATATTGGATATGATCTCTTTTAATCCATTGGGTATAGATAGAAAAATAAGGAGTGAATTAATGATAAATCCTAAAGACATTATCTTTTTTCCAGAGCCAGATCCTAATGAAAATCCTTGGGTGCATGGTAAACCTGTTGAAGAGGTGATAGGTGTTGTGGCATATAATCCTGAATGGGTAGTTACATGGCAGCAACTCTCTGCGTCTATCAAGAAAGCACTGGGAAACATTGTCTTGCATATTGAGCACGTTGGTTCAACCGCAGTTCCTGGTCTTGCAGCCAAGCCGGTTATTGATATCGATCTGATTGTGCTAGATCCAATTCAGGAACAAACTTATGTTCCGGCGCTGGAGCAGCTTGGTTATGACTTAACGGTGCGTGAACCGAGTTTTTATCAACATCGCTGTCTACGGTTGGCAAAACCACGAGCCAACCTTCATGTTTTTGGTCCAGATTGCCCTGAACACATTCGCCATATTTTGTTTCGCAATTGGCTCAGAGAACATCCTGAAGATTGTCAACGATATATGGCTGCGAAGATAAACGCCAAAGATAATGTCAGTCAGGTAATGCACTATAATCAGAGAAAAGAACAGGTTGTACGTGAGATTTACCAGAGTATATTTCAAATTCAGGGATTATTGTCATAATTTATGACTGTTGTGCTGACATTGTTATATTTTGTTTGTGCTTATTCGGGTAAAACAAACAGCCATATTGCCTTTGAAAAACCTATGTATTTATTATTTTCGATAATCGAAAAATAACTACTTATTCAACATCATAAAATCAATCATAATATGATCTGGTGGAGTATGATCTGAATATAGTTTGAAGAAAATTTTTTCAGACGTATCAATTAAGTTTTTCTTTATCACAGATATACATTTCAACGTATAGAGACCAACAAGCAGTTATAGCATTTGTTAGGGTGATTGAGCTGTATAGGGAATGATTTTTAATTTACTATTTCTTTAGGTAATTATTTATGAATGGAAACCAAAAGCATTGGTCACAAGTTGAATACTTACATTCAACAGTAACTAACCCCAATATAAAGATTAAAGGTACGCATAGTTATTATAGTCACTGCTGGAGTGATAGTTTTGAGAAGAGTGTTGTTCGTTATCTTCATGGTGATGAAATCAGTCTTGGGTGGGAACCTTTAGGTGTCGTTGATAAGCTTTACATAGGAAATTATGTCTGTATTGCATCAGAAGCTGTCATTCTTATGGGAGGCAATCATACTCATCGAATGGACTGGTTTTCTGTCTATCCTTTTTTGGAAGGTATTAAAGAATCCTATCAACATTCCGGTGATACAATTTTGTCTGATGGGTGTTGGATTGGTATGCGTTCAATGATCATGCCTGGCGTCACGATTGGAGAGGGAGCGGTTGTTGCTGCGGGGAGTATTGTCACGAAAGATGTTTCTCCGTATACCGTAGTGGGTGGAAATCCTGCCCGATTCATTAAATATCGTTTTGAACCCTCTGTTATATCGAGATTGTTGGCGTTGAAAATTTATGATCTGGATGAAGAGATGGTGGAAAAATTGCTCCCTTATTTGAAAGGGGATGATATAGATTCCCTTGAATCAGCTTATTATTCTTTTAATAAATAAAGGATTATAATGAGTCTATGAATAAATTGTAACCTCATGTTATTGTGCAGTGTATCTCATTTTAATGCGATAAGAACGTTTATTATCTCACATCGTTATGATCAATATAAAAAGGAATAACGATGCGTAAAGTAACGTTAGTATTCAGTGCTATTGCGTTTGTTTTTAGCTTAAACAGTGTCGTACAGGCGAAAGTACAAATGCCAGAATCAGTCAGTTCAGGAGTGACTACAGTAGAACTTTCGCAGCGCCAGGCGGTGCATTGGGTCTCAGTCGATCAGATTGAAAAAAGCCTGCAAGATCAGCCGCCAATGGCGATAGGGTTTGATATCGATGACACTGTATTGTTTTCCAGTCCTGGTTTTTATCGTGGTAAATTGAAATATTCACCAAATGACAATAGCTATCTGAAAAATCCGGCATTTTGGGAAAAAATGAATAATGAATGGGATGAATTCAGTATGCCGAAACAAATCGGTATTGAATTGGTTCAGATGCACTTAAAACGGGGAGATAATATTTATTTCATTACAGGACGTACAAAAACTAAAACAGAAACAGTGACCAAATATTTGCAGAAAGACCTACATATTCCTGCTGACAAAATGAATGCCGTTATTTTTGCAGGTGATGAGCCAGGCAAAAATAATAAAGTTAGCTGGATGAAAGAACATAAATTAAAACTCTACTATGGCGATGCAGATGCAGATATTGCTGCTGCCCATGAACTGAATATCAGAGGTATCCGTATTCTGAGAGCATCAAATTCTTCTTATCAGCCCCTGCCTAAAGCTGGCCGCTTTGGGGAAGAAGTAGTCATTAAATCCGAGTATTAATCTGAAAAATTTTACAGAATGAACTTTAGTTAGAGGCACTTAAGGTGCCTTTTTCTTTTTTAGTGCTAACATAAGCTAATTTATTATAATAAAAACTTTTTTTTACCCGAGGTGATTGGCTATGATGATATGCTTCTATCTTAATAGATAATTATGTATATAATTACCACTATTCTTTCTCGATAAAACAAGTCTACCGATAATTAAAATAAGTCATTGGATAGCTGCATGCATAATAAGGTAAGGTGAGGTCTTATGGCGAAGAACACGGTCAGGTTACTGAAAGTTTCTTTTATCTGTAGCGCGTTGGCGGTATCAGAAGGAACCTTTGCAAGTCAACAAAATGGACTGATAGTAAATGATACCCAACAATTTTCGGAGGAACAAAAAAAGGAAGACGTAGTTGCTTCACCGGATCAGATTATTCCTATATCTGCAGTGAATTCTATTGAAGCAAATCGAAAACAGATACAAAGTTGGTTGCCGCAACAAGTAAAACCAATATTCATTGACCGTTTGGCAACGTTATATGCAGTCAATAAAATGAAACCGCTATGGCAAGATAAAAATACGGTTCAACAGTTTGAACAGCAATTATTTGAACTATCATTGGCCGGGGTTCAACCCCAGTTTGGAAAGTGGCTGACTCAACTTCATTCTGCTGAATTAAGTGATATGGGGCGTGATATTATTTTATCAGATGCCATGTTGGGTTATCTGCATTTTGTCAATAATGTTAAGAGAAAAGGGGAGCCGTGGTTATACAGTAAAAATTCTTATAAGCTTGATTTACCGCCTTCTGATTTAATTGATAAATGGCAACAGTATATTACTGATAATCATGTACTTTCTTACATCACTGCGTTATCACCAGATAACCCTATGTATAAAAATATGCGTAAGGAGATGCTGAAACAATTGGCTGATAAACAGCAGTTGTCTGAATTTTCAATGAAAGGAACATTAAGACCGGGGCAAAATAGTGAAAGTGTTGTGGCGTTAAGGGAAATATTAATTCGTTTCGATACTTTGGATTCGTCAACAGTCAAACCTGAAAACAAGGTTTACACTAAAGAATTAGTGGCTGCCGTAAAACGTTTTCAAGCTTTACATGGATTATCGGCTGATGGTGTTATTGGGCAGTCGACGAAATTATGGCTGAATACTACGCCACAAACCCGCGCTCGAATTATGGCATTGAATATACAGAGGCTGCGTATTATCCCAGGTAATATTCCTACGGGTATTCTGGTCAATATTCCCAACTACTCATTATTTTATTACTTGGATGGTAAAGAAGTATTGAATTCTAAAGTCGTTGTCGGGAGACCGAGCAGAAAAACGCCTATCATGAGTAGTGAGCTGAATAATGTGGTGATTAATCCACCGTGGACTGTTCCTACCAGTATGACACGGAAGGATATTGCACCTAGAGCAATGCGTGACCCTAGTTATTTTCGTAGTCGTGGTTATACCGTTTTTTCCAGTTGGAGCAATGATGCCAAGGTTATCGATCCTTCATCAATTAACTGGGAAGTGACTACGCCAAATAATTTTCCTTATCGTATACGGCAGGCGCCTGGTCCAACTAATTCACTAGGGCGTTTTAAGTTCAACATGCCAAACTCAGAAGCGATTTATTTGCATGATACGCCAAATCAGGCTTCATTTGGCCGGGAAATGAGAGCGGTCAGTTCAGGTTGTGTACGTGTTAATAAGGCTCCTGAATTGGCTAATATGTTGTTGGGGAATGCAGGTTGGAATAAGGATCGGGTAAGTAATTCCTTAAAAACGTGGACAACAGCATATGTGAATATTCCGAAGAAAATTCCGGTATTTCTCTATTATCAAACGGCGTGGGTCGATGAAGGAGGAGTGCCTCAATACCGCGCAGATATTTATGATTATGATATGAGTGCCAGAGAGCAATCTGAGCTTTTACCCGAGATCCTGGCAACTCGAAATGATTTATAATTTTCTATAATGAATGAAAGAAGAAAATTTAAAATTAATATCTGTACAGTGAGGGAAATAGCGCTATTTTCCTCACTGTTATTTTCTCCTTATCCAGTCTTTTGACTCTATTTTTCCTTATGATTACCTTTTCTTAATATGATTTTTTTCTCTGCTATTGAAAAATTTATCATGATTCAGATGGATAAAATTTTGTAATAACACGACATCATTAATATTTCATCTATGTTTAATATTATTTTTATTATGTTAGATTGGTCACAATTACTGACTGGTAAATTTACAGTAATATACAAAAATTATTGAAACTACTTTTTGTTTGTTGCTGTCTTATTAGTCGGTTAGACTCAATGAGTCACCTAGTTTAGAAATTATTAATACATCATAGAATAGCAGGGCATATTAATCCATGAATGATATTGACTATAGCCGCCGAAAGTGGCTTGGTGTAGGTGCAGCTGCGTTGGGGTTAAGTTTATTACCTCAACACGCATTGGCCGCATTGACAACGCCACGTCCTAGAATTTTACGTTTTGATAATTTGCACACGGGGGAAACACTCAAAGCAGAATTTTTTGATGGTCGCCGTTATAACAAGTCAGAATTGGCTCGTTTGAATTATTTATTCCGCGATTATCGCCAAAATAAAATCAAATCTATTGATCCGAAACTGTTTGATCAGATTTATTTATTGCAAATGATGATAGGAATAAATAAACCTGTTCAATTGGTGTCTGGTTATCGTTCATTGGCGACAAATAATATGTTGCGTCAGGCTAGCGGTGGTGTCGCAAAACGTAGCTATCATACCCGTGGGCAAGCAATGGATTTTCATATCGATAGTGTTCAGCTCGCGCATATTCGTAAAGCTGCACTGAAGATGAGAGCGGGGGGCGTTGGGTTTTACCCAAAGAGTAATTTTATTCATATAGATACAGGCCCAGTCAGGACGTGGTAATCTTATTATCAGGCATTTGTCTTGATCGTGGAGTTAAACAATATAATGAATTACCACATTATCCCTGTAACTACGGTGATGCAAAATTGTACGTTGATCTGGTGTGAGGAAACTCTGGAAGCGGCAATTGTTGATCCTGGTGGTGAGGCTGAAAAACTTATTTCTGAAATAGAGAGACGTGGACTGAAATTAACGCAAATTCTGTTAACTCATGGCCACTATGATCATGTTGGCGCTACTGTTGACGTTGCTAAATACTTCAATGTTCCTGTTCATGGGCCACATAAAGCAGATGCTTTTTGGATAGAAGCGCTGGAAGTTCAATGCCAGATGTTTGGTGTTGAGGCATGTCCATCTTTTACACCAGAACGCTGGTTGGATGAAGGGGATACATTGCAGATTGGTAATATCGAATTCTCTGTTTTGCATTGCCCAGGGCATACACCAGGGCATATCATCTTTGTCAATCATACCGATAAATTAATATCAATGGGAGATGTGTTGTTTAAGGGCAGTATTGGCCGCACGGATTTTCCGGGTGGTAATTATGATGATTTGATTCAATCCATTAAAGAAAAAGTAATTCCATTAGGTGATGATTTCCACTTTATTCCCGGACATGGGCCGATGTCAACATTGGGTCATGAACGTAAAACTAATCCATTCCTGCAAGATTGATTGATGCGTTTTTAATTGCTCGGAAGATAAAAGCCGCTTTTTCAGCGGCTTTGTGATTGAGGGAGATCTTGGTACTCAGAAAAACTAGAGTACTGCAACAATAGCTTCACACAGAGGAACCATGTTCTCCAGTGTTAAGCCCGCTACGTTAATGCGCCCAGAGCTGACCGCATAAATACCGAATTCTTCACGCAGACGGTCAACTTGTTCTTTAGTCAGACCGCTGAATGAAAACATACCATTTTGGCTAATAATAAAGCTAAAGTCTTGTTTCGCACCCTTTTCCTGCAAGGTGTTCACAAACAGCTGGCGCATACGACGAATGCGTTCACGCATAGTCGCCAGTTCTTGGATCCATTCTGCTTTCAGTTCGTCATTAGACAGAATTGCAGTAACAACAGAAGCGCCGTGTGCCGGTGGGTTAGAGTAGTTAGTACGAACAATAGATTTCGCCTGACTGAATGCTTTTTCTGCGGTATCGCTGTCAGTTGCAACGATGGTGCAGGCACCTACACGCTCATTGTACAGGCCAAAATTTTTGGAGTAAGAGCTGGCAACGATCAGTTCATTATGGTTTTTGGTAAAAATACGCAGGCCTTCTGCATCTTCATCCAAATTTCTGGCAAAACCCTGATAAGCGAAGTCAAACACGGGCAGCCAGCCGTTTGCCGCAGATAAATCTGCCAGTTCCTGCCACTGTTCAGCCGTTGGATCGATACCGGTTGGGTTATGGCAGCAACCGTGAAGCAGAACAACATCACCCGCTTGAGCTTCAGACAGGCTAGCCAGCATGCCATCAAAATCCAGAGCGTGTTTTTTTGCATTGTAATATTGGTATTCGCGGATTTCTAACCCAGCGCTAGAGAAAACGCCTTTATGGTTTGGCCATGTTGGATTACTGATCCAGACACGTTTTGCATTGGTCTGTTTAGCAATAAAATCAGCAGCAGTACGCAGTGCACCGGTTCCGCCTGGGCTTTGTACAGTACGGGCACGTTTGTCAGTAATGATAGCGCTGGTGTTGCCGAAGAGTAGTTCCTGAGTGACGCGGCCAAATTCAGGTAACCCACTAATTGCCAGATAATTTTTGGTGGTTTCGTTTTCCAGCAGGAATTTTTCTGCTTTCTTAACGGTGGTCAGGACAGGGGTTTTACCAGTTTCGTCTTTGTAAACACCGATACCCAGATTGATTTTATTTTCACGAGGATCAGCTTTAAAGCTATCCGCTAAACCAAGAATAGGGTCGGCAGGTGCGGCTGTAATTTTTTCAAACATTTTTTTGATTCCAAGACTCGGAGAGTTAAGCCCAAAAAATAAGTTATACGCTGCTCAGGGTAACTCCAAGAAACTCGTTTGCCAACAATTTGTAGCAAAAAGAAGACAATCTTGTGAAGTAGTTTACGGAGTGAAAAAAAGGTCATAAAAAACAGTAAAGTAAAACGTAAAAAAGCAGCGCCTAAGCGCTGCTTTTCAGAGATGGTTTTGTTTAACTTTGAGCTAAACAATTCATCAACTGTAATTAGAACTGGTAAGTCAGACCCACACCAAATACGTTGTCAGTGCTGATACCTGCGTTTCTAGTGAACTTATTTTTGTTCAACAGGTTGATTTTGTAATCAACGAAAGTAGACAGGTTTTTGTTGAAGTAGTAGTAAGTACCTACAGAAACGTATTTAACTAGATCTTGGTTGTTTCTGTTTTCACTTTCACCCAGATCCAGATCTTTACCTTTAGACTGAACATAAGCCAGAGATGGTTTCAGACCGAAGTCAGAGAAGTAATACTGGGCAACCAATTCAATGTTCTGAGTTTTGTTAGCGATGCTTTTGCCAAAATCGTTGTCTTCGACAATAAGATCTTTGCCGAATCTAGTCATGTTACGGGTTTCGCCATACAATGCTGCCAGATAAACGTTATTGGCATCATATTTTGCACCGATATCCCATGCTTCAGCACGTTTACCTGATGCTTCAGAATCTTTCTGGCCTTTGGTACGTGCAGAGTTTGAATAGCCAGCACCCAGAGTGATACCGTAACCGACATCATAAGAAGTAGACAGGCCGTAACCATCGCCATTAGCTTCTGATAATTTTTTACGATCGTTAATGGTATTTTCGTGGTTTTTGGTTTGATATTGCAGAGCAAAGTTCAGACCATCAACCAGACCGAAGAAGTCATTGTTACGATAAGTTAACAGGCCAGTAGAACGACCGGTCATGTAGTTGTCAGTTTGAGCCATGGAATCGCCACCAAACAGAGGCAGAACGTCAGTCCATGCAGCAGTATCATAAATTACACCGTAGTTACGGCCGTAATCCAGTGAACCATAGTTGGCAAATTTCAGACCAGCGTAGGCCAGACGAGTTTTATAGCCGCTGCCTGCTGCTTCTGTACCGTTAGATTTCCACTCGGTTTCATAACGACCAAAACCAGTCAGCTGATCATTGATCTGAGTTTCGCCTTTAACGCCCAGACGTGCGCGGGAATCATCACCATGTTCTTTGTCTGCTTTGTAGTCTTTAGACTTACCGAACATATGACGAACGTCTACTTTACCGTAAACGTCGATTTTGTTGCCGTCTTTGTTATAAATTTCAGCCGCGTTAGCTGTACCAGCGACCAGCAGAGCTGGGATTACCACTGCAAGAAGATTGCGTTTCATTATTATTACCCTCATTGGTGTTATGTTGACACCGGCCACTGCCAGAAATAGAACACTAAAAATTTTTGGAACTATTTATGGACATTGAGTGTCTTATTAGTCGGCGACCAGTGTTCC
Organism: Xenorhabdus bovienii; assembly: GCF_024721015.1. GTDB lineage: Bacteria > Pseudomonadota > Gammaproteobacteria > Enterobacterales > Enterobacteriaceae > Xenorhabdus > Xenorhabdus bovienii. The sequence continues at coordinate 31,155 of NZ_JANAIF010000014.1, read as the reverse complement.
ATTGGTAATGAATTTTATCTACCCTCAAAATGCTACAAAATCGAATAATTGGTAACAATTTGTAAATAGATATTTCAAAATGTAAATTTTAGGGAACTTTTTTCGTCCGGCTTGAACCATAAAATGTAAAAAGCCAACTTTCGTTGGCTTTTCAATGGATTAATTTTTGCCCAATTATTGAGCTGATTCATTAGAAACTTGCGTTTCTTGGTGTCCGTGGGAATGGAATAACATCACGCACATTGGACACGCCAGTCACATAAGCGACCAGACGCTCGAAGCCTAAACCAAAACCCGCATGAGGAACGGTGCCATAACGGCGCAGATCACGATACCACCAGTAATCTTCTTTATTCAGATCCATTTCTTCCATGCGCTGATCCAGCATATCCAAACGCTCTTCACGCTGAGAGCCACCAATGATTTCACCGATGCCCGGTGCCAGAACGTCCATGGCCGCAACGGTTTTGCCATCTTCATTCATACGCATGTAGAAGGCTTTGATGTCTTTTGGATAGTTTTTCATGATCACTGGCGCTTCGAAATGTTTCTCCGCCAGATAACGTTCATGTTCTGATGACAGATCAACCCCCCAGAAAACAGGGTTCTCGAATTCCTGGCCACAATTCTCCAGAATTTCAATGGCATCGGTGTAATCCAATTGAATGAAATCGGAATCAACAAATTTCTCTAAACGGCTGACAACTTCACTGTCAACACGTTCTGCAAAGAATGCTAAATCATCAGCACGCTCTTCCAATGCTGCCTTGAAGACATATTTCAGCATCTCTTCGGCAAGACTGGCGATATCGTTCAGATCGGCAAAAGCCACTTCTGGCTCAAGCATCCAGAATTCTGCCAAGTGACGGCTGGTATTGGAGTTTTCAGCACGGAAAGTCGGGCCGAAGGTATAGATTTTGCTCAATGCACAGGCGTAAGCTTCACCGTTCAACTGACCCGATACGGTCAGGAAGGCTTCACGTCCGAAGAAATCTTTGCTGAAATCCACGTCGCCTTTATCGGTGCGTGGCAGGTTTTGCAGATCCAATGTAGAAACGCGGAACATCTCGCCAGCACCTTCGGTATCCGATGCGGTAATCAGCGGGGAAGATACCCAGAAGAAGCCTTTCTCATGGAAAAAACGGTGCAGGGCTTGTGACAGTGTATGGCGAACGCGAGCAACCGCACCAATCAGGTTTGTGCGTGGGCGCAAGTGGGCGACTTCACGCAAATATTCGATACTGTGGCGTTTGGCCGCCATTGGATAAGTATCAGGATCGTCTATCATGCCGACTACAACCACGTTGGTGGCTTGCAGCTCAAAGCTTTGGCCTTTGCCTTGTGATGCCACGACTGTACCGGTGATTTCCACAGAACAACCAGTGGTTAAATGCAGAACTTCATCCTGATAATTAGGTAAATTACTATTAACGACGGCCTGTACTGGATCAAAGCAGGAACCGTCATAGACGGCGAGGAACGAGATACCAGCTTTAGAATCTCTCCTTGTACGTACCCAACCGCGGACGGTGACTTCGCTGTCAACCGGGACGCGGCCTTGCAGTACATCGACTACAGGCGCAACGCTCATAAATTTCTCTCTTCTTTATATAGTGAATTAGATAGTTAGATAGATTTACCGTAAATGCCCCATCAGGAGCAGATCTTCTATCTTACTTGCCATATCTCAGGAAACAAGCAGAAATTGTGAGTTTGAATGGGGAAAAACAGGGAAAAGCGGCTTTTTACTTGTGTAACCAGCATGAAGCTGGTTACACAAGGGACAATTAGCGAAGATTATACTGCTTTTTCTATGTAGGGAATGTCAAACGCTCTACGTAACCTATCGACAAATTCATCATCTTCACAGATGGTTTTTCCAGGGCTGTCCGAAAGTTTTGCCACTGGTTTGCCGTTGCATTCCACAAGTTTGATAACGATATTCAGTGGTTTTACCCCCGGAATATTGCAGGTCAGCCGAGTGCCAATGCCAAACATGACATTGATTCTCTTGTGGAAACGGCGATACAGCTTCAAGGATTTCTGCAAGTCCAGACTGTCCGAAAATACCAATGTTTTCGTCATTGGGTCGATACCCAGTGATTGGTAGTGGGCAATCGCTTTTTCACCCCATTCGATAGGATCACCGGAGTCATGGCGCAAGCCTTGGTAGGCGGTAGCAAAGGTTTTGTCAAAATCCCGCAGGAAAGCATCCATGGTAATGCAATCTGTCAGGGCAATGCCCAGCTGAGCTGGATACTCACTCAGCCAAGTTTGCAATGCTGCTCGCTGGCTGTTAGCAAGCTCCGGGCTAATCTGCTGATGAGCTTGAAACCATTCATGAGCCTGTGTACCAAGAGGAGTCAGACTAAGCTGTTCTGCCAGTTGGTAATTACTGGTTCCGATCAGATAAGGGAAATTGTTTTTCAGCTCATTGACGATGGCATACTGTACTTCGTGTGAAAAACGACGGCGGGTACCAAAGTCCATCAGTTTGAAACCGGCCAGATCGATATTTTTTTCCGCCGCGTCTTGATGGAATAGCTCAATCAGTTTCCTGAGCTGGCTGACGGCCACTTCCGGTTTTATTTCCGGAGAACGGTGGCGATGAACCAGTTCGCTAATCAGTGCCAATAAAGGGACTTCCCACAGAATAACCTCATGCCATAAGCCTGAGATACGGATAGCCAGTTGACCTTCATCGGTAACGGATATTTTGACTTGTTCAGGATTAAAACGGAATAATTTGAACCAGTTCAGGTAATCCTCTTTAAAGAACGGAAGGCTGGCAAGATAATTAGCTTCACGTTCTGTCAGTGTTAGATCAGCCATCATGTCAATCTGATGGCGTAACGTCTCGGCATATTCGCCGAGCAGTTCATCACCACGGCAGCGAAATTCCGCAACGACAGGAATATGCCTGTAATGGTGGTACACTGCTTGCTGCATATGAAATTTATAGGCATCAGTATCAAGCAGTGATTTGATAATCGGGGTAGCGTCTAAAGTCATGGCGCGTTAGGCATCCTCGCGGAGCATATTCGTGTCTGCTAAATCGATAAAGTCGGAAGAGTATACCGTGATTATTTTGTTATTAAAGCCACATAACCGCATATATTTTTCCGGACAGTAACGATTAAGGTTAATCCATCTGCAGATAATATCATGTTACATGAGATATGAGATGACAATTCGTACGAAAGTACTAATATCCTGCTTACATAATTTACACCTTTATTTAATGATTGATTAACATCCGAAAAAAGAGGTTTCATGATTGAAAGGATGGGATCTCTATGGCAGCGTTAGAGATTGGAAAATTTCTATGGAAACGGAGTATGCTAGCATCTTATGGCTGAAGTTATACAGATGTTATCAATATGCCGATTAAAAGTAATGAAAAAGGTTCCCTATGACACAACAGCGACTCGTTAAACATCGTCTGGATTATCAAGCACCAGATTACACGATTACGGACATCGATCTCGACTTTGATCTGCATGCCGATAAAACAACTGTGACGGCAATCAGTCAAGTAAAACGCTTGAACCATGATACTACTCCATTGATTTTGGATGGAGAAAATCTCACTCTGAAAAGCATTCATATTGACGATAAGGCGTGGGAACATTATCACGAGCAGGATGGCAAATTATCCATTGAGCAGTTGCCAGCCCAGTTCACCCTGACAATTGTGAATGAAATTTATCCATCAGCAAACACGGCGCTTGAAGGGCTGTATATATCTGGCGATGCTCTATGTACTCAGTGTGAGGCAGAAGGTTTCCGCAATATCACTTATTATCTGGATCGTCCGGATGTTCTGGCTCGTTTTACTACCCGTATTGCAGCAGATATATCCAAATATCCCTATCTGTTGTCCAATGGTAACCGAATTGGGCAGGGAGAGCTGAGTGATGGCCGCCATTGGGTGAAGTGGCAAGATCCATTCCCAAAACCTGCCTATCTGTTTGCCTTGGTTGCGGGAGATTTCGATGTCCTGCGTGATACTTTTGTTACCCGCAGTGGCCGCGAAGTCGCGTTGGAGTTGTTTGTTGACCGTGGTAATTTGGATCGCACCGATTGGGCGATGACATCGCTGAAAAATTCGATGAAGTGGGATGAAACTCGCTTTGGTTTAGAGTATGACCTTGATATTTTCATGATCGTTGCCGTTGATTTCTTCAATATGGGCGCGATGGAAAACAAGGGGCTGAACGTTTTTAACTCCAAGTATGTTCTGGCAAAAACCGAAACCGCGACAGACAAAGATTATCTTGGCATTGAAGCCGTGATTGGCCATGAATACTTCCATAATTGGACAGGAAATAGGATCACATGTCGTGACTGGTTCCAGTTGAGCCTGAAAGAAGGGCTGACGGTATTCCGTGATCAAGAATTCAGCTCTGACTTGGGCTCACGGTCTTTCAACCGTATCAATAACGTGCGTATCATGCGTGCGGCTCAATTTGCCGAAGATGCCAGCCCGATGGCTCACCCGATCCGTCCTGACCAAGTGATGGAAATGAATAATTTCTATACGCTGACTGTCTATGAAAAAGGCTCGGAAGTGATTCGGATGATTCACACACTATTGGGAGAAGAACAATTTCAGGCGGGGATGCAGCTTTATGTACACCGTCATGATGGCAGTGCAGCAACCTGTGATGATTTTGTTCAGGCAATGGAAGATGCTTCAAATGTCGATTTGACGCTATTCCGCCGTTGGTACAGTCAGTCAGGGACACCGATTTTGACTGTTCGTGACGAGTATGATGCAGAAAAACAGCAGTATACTTTGCATGTCAGCCAGATGACACCGCCAACGTCTGACCAGAAAGAGAAACAGCCGCTGCATATCCCTCTGGACATTGAGCTTTATGATGAGCACGGCAGTGTGATCCCATTACGCCGTGATGGTCAGCCAATACATCATGTTTTGAATATCATCAATGCAGAACAGACGTTTGTGTTTGATGATGTGCCATCATTGCCTGTTCCTTCTTTATTACGTGAATTCTCTGCGCCAGTGAAACTGGATTACCCATACAGTGATACACAACTGGCATTTTTGATGAAACATGCGCTTAATGAATTCTCCCGCTGGGATGCAGCACAGTCACTGCTGGCTAATTATGTGAAACTGAATGTTGCCCGTTATCAGCAATCCCTGACATTGGAGTTGCCAATGCATGTGATTGATGCTTTCCGTGCGGTATTATTGAATCAAGATATTGATCCGGCATTGGCAGCACAAATCTTGACCTTGCCGTCTGAAAATGAAATGGCAGAATTGTTCACAGTGATTGATCCAAAATCCATTCATGACGTGCTTCATGCAATAACGCGTGGATTGGCCAACGAAATGGCGGATGAATTCACTGCGGTTTACCACAGTATTCACACAGGTGCATACCGAGTTGATCATCAAGATATTGCGAAACGGGCGTTACGCAATACCTGCCTCTATTATCTGGCCTTCATTGATGACAAGGAACAGGTGGATCAATTAGTGGCGGCACAATATTATCAAGCTGATAATATGACCGATACCGTCGCAGCGCTGTCTGCCGCTATGTCTGCTGAGTTGCCTTGCAGTTACCAATTGATGGATGAGTTTGAGCAGCGCTGGCATCAGGATGGTCTGGTCATGGATAAATGGTTTGCCCTACAGGCAACTAATCCCGCTTTCGATGCACTTGATAAAGTCCGTAGCTTGATGAACAACCGTTCTTTCAGTTTGAGTAATCCAAACCGGGTTTATTCGTTGCTGAGAACGTTTTTTGCTAATAACCTTGTGGCATTTCATGCTGAAGATGGCCGTGGTTATCAATTCCTGCAAGAAGTTCTGACTGAATTGAACAGCCGGAACCCGCAAGTTGCGTCACGTTTGATTGAACCGTTGATTCGTTGGAAACGTTATGATGAGGCACGCCAGTCCTTGATGCGTGCTACTCTGGAGCAGTTGAAAGTGTTAGAAAACCTGTCCGGTGATTTATTTGAAAAAATCACCAAGGCGCTTGAGAGCTGAGTTGTCGTTTTTCCTCCGGCGTTGGCCGGAGGATGTTTGCCAGCAAATTGAAAAATATCTTCCCGCACATTTACATTTTGACAGGATCTCTTTAAGATGCTCGGCGCTTATTTCACAGTCGCCCCGACCTGTCATTACGCCCGCAGGAGATTGCATGTATTATTCGCTACTACGGAAGGCATTGTTCCAGCTTGATCCCGAACAGGCACACGAGCTTACTTTCCGCCAGCTCAAACTTGTTACCGGTACTCCTTTCGAATTTCTTATCCGCCAGTCAGTTGCCACTAAACCCGTCACTTGTATGGGCTTATCTTTCAAAAATCCTCTTGGCTTGGCCGCAGGCCTTGATAAAAACGGTGATTGCATTGATGCATTTGGTGCAATGGGTTTTGGTTTTGTGGAAATCGGAACGGTAACACCGCGCCCACAGGTTGGAAATGACAAACCAAGATTGTTCCGCGTTGTTGAAGCGGAAGGCATCATCAATCGAATGGGTTTTAATAACCTTGGTGTTGATAATTTAGTTGAGAATGTCAAACGGGCAAAATACGATGGGATTATTGGGATCAATATTGGCAAAAATAAAGATACCCCAATAGAGAATGGCAAAGACGATTATTTAATTTGTATGGATAAAATTTATCCTCACGCAGGTTATATTACGATTAACATTTCGTCCCCCAATACTCCAGGTTTGCGAACGTTACAGTATGGTGAAGCGTTGGATGATCTCTTATCTGCGATTAAAAATAAGCAGAGTGAACTTCAGCAGAAATTCCAAAAGTATGTTCCGATTGCTGTAAAAATTGCACCAGATCTGACAGAAGAAGAATTAATACAAGTTGCAGACAGTTTAATGCGCCATCGCATTGATGGCGTTATTGCTACTAATACCACACTGGACAGAAAGCTCATTGAAGGGTTGAATCACTGCCAGCAGGCTGGTGGATTAAGTGGTCGTCCTGTGCAACTTCGCAGTACAGAAATAATTCGATGCCTTTCTCAAGAATTAAAAGGTAAAATACCCATTATTGGTGTTGGGGGAATTGATTCCCTAGTTGCGGCTAGAGAAAAAATGGAAGTAGGGTCTTCTTTGATTCAGATATTTTCTGGTTTTATCTATAAAGGGCCAAAACTAATCAAAGATATTGTTAATCATATCTGAATATTTGCCGCAATTCGGAGTTGGGGGTTTATTTCTACTCTCAACTCGTCTATATTTTGTCTGATAGATTAATTTTTTTATCAGTTTTTCTGGTTTTCCACTATGGTAGTGTTATTTATTTTGAACCAAACAAGCTATTTTGAGCATATAAAGGGTAATCAATGAAAATTAGACCTGATGATCAGTGGCGCTGGTACTTTGATTCCGAGCACAGCCGTGTCATGCTCGATCTCGCTAATGGCATGGTTTTCCGTTCCCGTTTTCCTGCCAAAATGCTGACTGATTATGCAATCACGATGGAAGAAATGCCTTTTTCTGTCGATGATGCAGCACTTTATTATGCTTTCGAAGAACATTTCCGTTGTATTAATATTGCATCAGAGCTCGGGGCTGAATTAGCATTGAATGGCGTAGTTGCATTCCGTTTTATGAAACCACAAATGCCAAAAAGCTGGTATTTTTCCAGTTTCTCTGTAATGACAAAACCGGAACAGGGGGAAATTGTTCAAGTTCGTTTACAGGATTGCGGTACTGAAGTGCTATTCATGGTGGCAGAAGTCGGTGATAGCGCCAGCTTGTGTTTATTAGCACAACAAAAGTTAGAACTTAATGATCGAGTGATGAATTTTTGTGATCCAATTAAGATAATGAATGACCGTTTAATGCCTTATACTGAACCCACTCGGGAAACGATATATGGCAGAGCGATTTAATATATTAAGCCATTTTGTTAATATCACTTGTCATTTATCACCATTCAACAGTAACATTCAGAACATTTTTTGTTTAAATTGAGTCTTTGATCTCAAAATATTTTTCCTGTCTTAGATTTTTCAATGACAGTCCACGTTGAAACGATCGGCATAGCTGAATGCCAGTACTATTGGATATAAAAAATCAGGCAGATGTTTTTATCCATACAGCCTGATTAGCTATGTAAATATCAATAATATGTATTATTGGTGCTTATTTTAATTCAATAACTAAATCATTTTGGGGAATACAGCTACACGCCAGAATTTTCCCATTATCTTTGATAGCGGTCGATTTTAATGGTGACACATTACCTTCAATCAGAGATATCTTACAGGAACCACAAATTCCCGCGCGACATGAATAGGGGATTTTAATACCTTGTTTTTCCAACTGTTCTAAAATAATTTGCTGATTATTTCCAGTAAAACGCTGACCGTTGAATTCAATTGAAATAGCTTGCCCAATTGCTTTCTGTATATTCAAATCTTTTGCTTGCTCACCGCAGCCATATTCACGAGGTGTTTTCTTATCTAAAATAGTGACGCTATCACCTACGCGAATAATCCCATTATTGCGGACAATGGCATTCTGTCCAAAATCAACTGCCCCATTCTCTTTGGCAGTTCTGAATGATTGCAATGTAGCCAGTGGTTCGCTTTTCGGATTTTTACGGCCTTTTTCAGTGCTTACTGTAGTCAAAATACAGCGGCTACATGGTCTTGGCAGGTCAAAAATAATATTGCCGATCTGGATGGTCTGCCAGCTATCTTCTTCGAAAGGTGCTGCGCCTGTAACAACAATATTGGCACGGAATTGTTCTATTTTGATACTGGCGGGACAACGTTGCTGCAACGCATGAAAAGAAGCTTCATTAATAATTAAGTAGGGAAAACCATCAGCAAATGACAGTGAGATATCAGGGAATTGCTTCACTCGGCGGGTTAACTCTTCACTGAGCCAGCGGAGTTGCACAGGTGTATCAAAAAAGCCACCCAGCCAGGTATTCACCTCATCGGGAGCGACCAACGCAGTAAAATGATTGCCCCAAACTTCGGTAGGATGGTGTTCTTCTTTAAAATCGCTGTAGAGTATCGTTGCACTTTCCCCATTAGGCGCTCTCAAGTAAATACCGTTATTGAGCATGGAAGGGGTAAATAGCAGCATTTGGGGATACAGGCGAGCTGTCATGAAACTGCCATCTGTTTTGGTAATCATAAAGTTGCGATCAAACATCAAACCACTTTCACCGGTAAAGGAGTGCGAGAGCTGCAACCCACGCATTGATTTCACTGGGTATGTATAGAGACGTGACAGAGTTATCATTCAGTATGCCCAAAAAATGTTTTTTATTTTTTGATAAGGTGAGCAACTTTATGACATGTTGCTGGTATTAGCTATAATGTGCAGCGATTTTTTTTGGTGGTGGACTTTTTGTGGTGAAAAATAATATGAACTCTCTCTTTGCCAGCACGGCACGTGGGCTGGAAGAATTATTAAAAAACGAATTGGAAATGCTGGGAGCGCAATCCTGCAAGATTGCCCAAGGTGGGGTTCATTTTCAAGGTGATGATCGGGTGATGTATAAAAGCTTGCTCTGGAGCAGGCTGGCATCACGTATCCTGATGCCGCTTAACGAATTCAATGTTTATAGCGATTTGGATCTCTATCTTGGGGTTCAATCTATTGACTGGAGCGAAATTTTTTCAGTCGATAGCACATTCTCAGTGCATTTCAGTGGCACGAATGAGGAAATCAGAAACACACAATATGGTGCCCTGAGAGTGAAAGACGCCATTGTTGATAGCTTTGTACGTAAAATAAAGCAACGTCCTGATGTTGCCAAACAACAGCCGGATATTCGCATTGATGTTTTTCTGAACAAAGAAAAAGCGACACTGTCGCTTGATTTGAGTGGAGAAGGGTTGCATATCCGTGGCTACCGTGATTTGGCTGGTCAAGCTCCGCTGAAAGAAACACTTGCGGCGGCGGTTGTTTTGCGCTCTGGCTGGAAAGCGGGAACGCCGCTGATTGATCCAATGTGTGGTTCAGGAACGTTATTGATAGAAGCGGCAATGATGGCCGCAGATGGCGCTCCAGGTTTGCATCGTCAGCATTGGGGATTCACATCATGGCTGAAATTCGATCAAGAAATCTGGCGTGAAATGATGGCTGAAGCGCAGGTACGTTTCCGTAAAGGGCTACAGGAAACGACTTCTCGCTTTTTTGGTTCGGATATTGATCGTCGGGTCATGGATATGGCTCGCTCAAATGCCCGCAGAGCAGGCGTTGCCCACTTAATTCAGTTTCAACAAGGGGATGCGAGTAAGCTGGAAAACCCATTGCCGGAGGGCGCTGTGGGAACAATACTGAGCAACCCGCCTTATGGCGAACGTCTTGAAAGTGAGCCAGCACTGGTTGCCTTGCACAGCATATTTGGACGAATAATGAAAAGCCGCTTCCCAGGCTGGCGTCTCTCATTATTCAGTGCTTCGCCAGAGTTGTTGAGTTGCCTGCAACTGCGCGCTGAACGCGAGTTTAAGGCTAAAAATGGCCCGCTGGATTGTGTCCAGAAAAATTATCAACTTTCGGACAAACCGCAATCACTGGATGCCGGTATTGCAGATGATTATGCTAACCGTTTGCGCAAAAATGAGAAGAAACTCAGTAAGTGGGCGAAGCAGCAGGGTATTGACTGTTATCGTTTATATGATGCGGATTTACCTGAATACAACGTTGCGGTTGATCGTTATGCGGACAAAGTTGTTGTTCAGGAATACGCGCCACCTAAAACCGTAGATGCCAACAAAGCCCGCCAACGCTTATTCGATGTGATCAGTGCAACCATGAATGTGCTCGAATTGTCATCTAATCAACTGATCCTGAAAACCCGCCAGCGTCAAACAGGCAAAAATCAATATGAAAAAATGGCCGAAAAGAAAGAATTCTTTTTGGTGAACGAATATGGTGCGAAATTCTGGGTCAACTTGACAGATTATCTGGATACCGGTCTGTTTCTCGATCATCGTATTGCCCGCCAAAAATTGGGTGAAATGAGCCAAGGGAAAGATTTCCTTAACCTGTTTGCCTATACCGGTTCAGCAACGGTGCATGCTGGATTGGGCGGTGCGAGGTCTACGACCACAGTGGATATGTCCCGCACTTATCTTGAATGGGCAGAAAAGAATCTACAGGCTAATGGCTTGTCTGGGCACCAGCATCGTTTGATTCAGGCTGATTGTTTGGGATGGCTGGCACAAAGTCGCGAGCAATTCGATTTGATCTTTATCGATCCTCCGACATTTTCTAACTCTAAGCGAATGGAAGACTCATTCGATGTTCAGCGTGATCACATTCCACTCATGAAACAGCTTAAATGTCTGCTTCGTCGTGGCGGAACCCTGATGTTCTCCAACAATAAGCGAGGTTTCAAAATGGACTTTGCCGAACTTGAGAAATTAGGGCTGGTTGCGGAAGAAATCACAGAGAAAACGGTATCTCAGGATTTTGCCCGTAACCGCCAGATTCATAACTGCTGGCTACTGCGTCACGCTGGCGAGGAAAAATAATATTATGTCATTGATTAATCTCTCCGGTGCCTGGTTATCATTCAGTGATGCGCCACTGTTGGATAATACTGAACTGCATATAGAAGAAAACGAAAGAGTGTGTCTGGTTGGTCGCAATGGAGCAGGGAAATCAACCCTGCTGCGCGTACTGGCAAAAGAGCAGCCATTGGATGATGGCCAGGTTATTTATGAGCAGGATTTGATTGTTGCCCGTTTACAGCAGGACCCACCCCGTGATGTAGAAGGCACGGTATTTGATTTTGTGTCGGAAGGGGTAAAGGAACAGGCGGATTGCATCAAGGCATTTCATCATGCTTCCCGTCTGGTGGAAACTGATCCTAGCGACAAGAACCTCAATCGGCTAGCAGAATTGCAGGAAGTACTGGATATTCAGGGGCTTTGGTTACTGGATAGCCGGATCAGTGATGTCTTGAAACAACTTTCTTTGCCAGCAGAAGCAAAATTGTCCTCACTTTCCGGTGGCTGGTTGCGCAAGGCCGCATTGGGAAGGGCGCTAGTCAGCTCGCCTAGAGTGCTGTTTCTTGATGAACCAACAAACCACCTTGATATTGATACGATTGAGTGGTTGGAAAATTTTTTGAAAGACTTCAACGGAAGCCTTGTTTTTATTTCCCATGACCGCTCATTCATTCGCAGTATGGCAACGCGCATCATTGATTTAGATCGCGGGAAACTGACTTCGTGGCCAGGAAATTACGATAAATACCTTGAAAGCAAGGAAGAGGCATTGCGGGTTGAAGAATTACAAAATGCCGAATTTGATAAAAAGCTGGCTCAGGAAGAAGTCTGGATCCGTCAGGGCATTAAAGCACGACGTACCCGTAACGAAGGGCGGGTAAGGGCGTTGAAAGCGTTGCGTGTAGAGCACTCCGATCGTCGTAATGTTATGGGTACGGCGAAAATGCAGGTCGAAGAAGCGACACGTTCCGGTAAAATCGTGTTTGAAATGGAAAATGTGAATTACCAGATTGGTGATAAAACATTGGTCAAGAATTTCTCGGCGCAAGTTCAGCGTGGAGATAAAATTGCTTTAGTTGGGCCAAATGGTTGTGGCAAAACGACATTATTGAAACTGATGCTGGGAGATTTGTCGTCAGAGAGTGGGCGCATTCACTGTGGAACAAAACTTGAAGTGGCTTACTTTGATCAGCATCGTGCCGCATTAGACCCGGACAAAACTGTCATGGATAACCTTGCAGAAGGCAAGCAGGAAGTGATGGTGAATGGACGCTCCCGTCATGTACTGGGTTATTTGCAGGACTTCCTTTTCCATCCTAAGCGAGCGATGACGCCTGTGCGGGCTCTCTCTGGCGGTGAACGTAACCGACTGTTGCTGGCGCGCCTGTTCCTGAAACCGAGCAACTTGCTCATTCTTGATGAACCGACCAACGACCTTGACGTTGAAACGCTGGAATTACTCGAAGAATTAGTTGATGGCTATACAGGTACGGTGATTCTGGTCAGCCATGATCGTCAATTTGTTGACAATTCCGTGACTGAATGCTGGATTTTTGAAGGCAATGGCGAAATCAATAACTATGTAGGAGGTTATTATGATGCCCAACAACAACGGACGCAGACTATCTCCCTACACCAGTCTTCAGAGAAAAAAAACAGTATCGAAACGAAGGCAGTCAAGTCTAAAGAAACATCTAAACGGGCAAGCAATAAGATAAGTTACCATTTACTGCGAGAGTTAGAACAACTACCATCATTATTAGAAATCTTAGAGGAAGAAATAGAACAATTGCAATCCCAGGTCGGTGATTCTGAATTCTTCAATCAACCACACGCAATCACACAAAATGTTCTGAATGAATTGGCAAATAAAGAGCAAAAGCTGGAAAAAGCTTTTGATCGCTGGCAGGAACTGGAAATGATAAAAAATGGATGATGGCTGCTGCCTATTTCCAATAAATTTCAATTTGCAGCGCGGCGGTAAGTGAGGAAATCCCCCGGGCGCATAGATCACTATGTGGCTGGGGTGAGTGAACGCAGCAGCAATTTGAAAGATCAAGAGTATGGCCTTGTTGATTTGCTACAGGAGAAACACTTTGTGTTCCAATAATCATCAGCATGACAAGCTGGTTTTGTGTCCCCAGTGTGACATGCTGGTGGCCGTGCCTAACTTGGAACAAGGGAATAAAGCGGCTTGCCCCCGATGTGAGACTTTTCTGACAGCAAAGTGGAAAGAGCCACGTAATCAGCCAACAGGCTATGCAGCGAGTGCATTATTGATGCTGTTCCTCGCCAGCCTCTTTCCGTTTGTCAGAATGAATATCGCGGGTATTGTCAGTGAAATATCGCTGCCTCAGATCCCGAAAGTGATGTTTAGCGAAGACTATTCAAGCATCGCAGTGTTTTTCCTGATTTTTGTTCAGCTCGTACCTGCATTTTGCATGGTCGCTATTATTCTCTTGTGTCAGAACATTAAGATGGCGCGTCGCTTGAAAATTGAGCTGGCGCGTATTTTGTTTCAGATGAAAACCTGGTGCATGGCAGAGATCTTCCTTGCAGGAGTGTTAGTTAGCTTTGTCAAGTTAATGGCTTATGGCGACATTGGTATTGGGTTGAGTTTCCTGCCTTATTGTCTATTCTGCCTGTTTCAGGTCAGAGCATTTCAATGTCTTGACAGACACTGGTTTTGGAATGAAATAGAGCCGGCACCTGAAGTGTGTATACCTTTACAGGCAGGTAAACCGGGTTTGGTGCAAGGTGTCAGGCTGTGCCAGTGTTGTACCGCCATCTTGCCAGCCCAGCTGCCGCAGTGTTCCCGCTGCCATACTACGGGACATGCCCGTCGTCGCCATAGCCTCCAATACACTATGGCACTATTGATAACATCCGCCATACTTTATATTCCAGCGAACCTGCTGCCGATTATGGTGACTCAGGCATTGAGTAGCCATATTAACTCCACCATTCTGGAAGGCATTATTCTACTTTGGAGCACAGGTTCTTACCCGGTTGCAATGGTTATTTTCATCGCCAGTATTATGGTGCCTATACTGAAAATGCTGGCTATCAGTTGGCTGTGCTGGGATGCGAAGAGTCAGAGCAGTCATGATTCTGAAACGATGCATTTTATCTATGAAATGGTCGAATTTGTCGGGCGCTGGTCCATGATTGATGTTTTCGTTATTGCGGTGCTATCAGCGCTGGTTCGCATGGGGCAGTTCATGAGTGTCTATCCTGCCACCGGAGCAGTCCTGTTTGCTCTGGTTGTTATCTTGACGATGTTTGCGTCAATAACATTTGATCCGCGCTTAACTTGGGACAAAGCCAATCATAAATTTGAGTTACAGAAAAATGAGGAGTCGTAAGGTGACGGATAAAGAAGAAGATCTGACTCAGGCCAGAATCAGTAAACTCAAGAGTTGGTCACCTGTATGGATTGTGCCAATTATCACTGTGCTAATTGGTGCCTGGATATTGTTTTATCATTTCAGTCATCAAGGGCCTGAAGTGACATTGATGACATCCAATGCTGAGGGCATTGAAGCAGGCAAAACCAAAATAAAAAGCCGTAGTGTTGATATCGGTATAGTTGAACGTGTGTCACTGAGTGATAACTTAGGCCAAGTTATCATCAAGGCTCGCCTGAATGATGGTATGGAGCGGCTATTATACCAAGATACTGCGTTTTGGGTCGTTAAACCTCAAATTGGCCGTGAAGGTATTTCTGGCTTGAGTACATTACTTTCCGGGGTATTTATTGAATTACAGCCAGGCAATCAAGGCGGTGAAGAGAATAAATTTTCATTACTGGATTCACCTCCGCTGGCGTCTCCTGATGCAAAAGGTATGCGTCTGGTCTTAATCAGTGAAAAAGCAGGGCAGTTAACTCCCGGTGACCCTGTGCTATTTCGGGGGTATCGGGTAGGTTCGGTTGAAACCAGTATTTTTGATCCCAAATCGCGGTTAATGCGCTACCAAATTTTCGTCAATGCACCCTATGATGGATTGTTGACCTCGGGTGTCAGATTCTGGAAAGACAGCGGTGTTGCCTTCGACATGTCCTCACAGGGGCTACGGGTCGAGGTTGCATCATTATCCACTCTGTTTGGCGGCGGTGTCAGTTTTGATGTACCGAAAGGTTGGGATTTGGGCAACCCGGTTAAAGAAAAAGAAACTTTCAAACTTTATGACAGTGAGAAAAATATCCAAAACTCACTCTATACAAAGCATAAAGATTTGTTGTTGTTTTTCGCTGATTCAGTTCGTGGCTTGCAGCTGGGAGCGCCAGTCGAATTTCGCGGCATACGGGTGGGAACTGTGGCAAAAGTGCCTTTTTACACTGAAGGCGTTAGACAGCGACTTGATAATGACTTCCGTATTCCCGTATTGATTCATATTGAACCTGAGCGTTTTGAGAAAGAGATTGGTAGTGGTTTTTATACTGATAAGGAACTTGAGGAAATTATTGCGCGCGGCCTGAGAGCCTCTTTGAAATCAGGAAACTTACTGACAGGGGCATTGTTCATTGATTTGGACTTTTACCCCAATGAGGAAAAATGGACAGGTCCATATGAAATCGCAGGTTATGAAATTTTGCCAACAGTAAGTGGTGGGTTGGCTCAAATCCAGCAAAAAGTCATTATGGCACTGGATAAAATTAATAATATGCCGATTGAGCCCGTATTTGTTCAAGCTACCCGGACATTAGAAGAAAGCCAGAAAACCATCAAGGCAGCTCGAAAAACAATGGATGAATTAAATCGCATCCTTGCGAGCAAAGAAGCTCAGGGGCTTCCCAAAGATATACAAAATACACTGCAAGAATTAAACCGCAGTATGCAGGGCATTCAACCCGGATCTCCGGCTTACAATAAGCTGATTGATAATATGCAACGGCTGGATCAAGTCTTGCGTGAATTGCAACCTGTCTTGAAGACACTTAACAATAAAAGCAACGCATTGGTATTTGAAGCTGAAGAGATGAAAGATCCTGAACCCAAAAAGGCGCGTAACTAATGAAAAAGTTGATGTTAAGATTGGCGTTTTTTATTTCTGTCAGTGTTTTTGCTGTTAGTAGCGTGTTTATTTCAGGGTGCAGCAGTAGTCAGCCGCAAAAAACTTACTACCAGCTACCGACTTTAACGAGTACATCACAGGAAAGTCGATTAGGTGTCAAAGATGAACGACAATTATGGGTAAAAGGAGTGACTCTTGCTGATTACCTTGCATCACCGGGTATCGTTTATCAAACAGGGGACGTGATCTATGTCAATGCTTCGAATCACTTGTGGGCTAGCCCATTAGAACAACAATTACAGCAGGTTTTGATCACGGAACTAAGCGCGGCATTTCCACAAAAACTCGTTGCCGGACAACCGCTGGAGAAAAATGCGGATACACTGGATATCACAATAACCGCTTTTCACGGACGGTATGACGGAAAGGTGATGATTCAAGGATATTGGATGTTATTTAATCAGAATGGCGTGATTAAACGGCCATTCAATCTTGAGTTGAAACAGAAAATAGATGGTTATGCTGAATTAGTACGCACTTTGGCAACAGGTTATAGTCAGTTGGCTCAATCCATCGCTAGTCAGATAGCCTCTCCTGTCTAATTGGTATGGTGTATTTGACATTTCTATGAACATCTTTACTTGATCTTCGCTGCATATAAGGGTATCACTTAGAACCATGTGGATGAAAAACGATCATTGTTTTATTTACATGGTAATAGGATGAGGAAGTAAGGCATGAAAAGACAGAAAAGAGACCGTTTGGCACGAGCACTTTCCAGAGGTTATCAAGCTGGAATTCACGGACGGCCGCGAGAGAATTGCCCTTATCATTCATTGGATGCGCGTTCACATTGGTTGGGTGGCTGGCGTCAAGCGATGGAAGACCGTGCTTGACGATAAGTAAGTTTGGTTAATAACTCGATTCATTAGGATAATCACCTCCGCCACAGTAGCGGAGGTGATTAGCACTGGAAATAAGCGTTCGCAGCCAATACGAAATTGTCAAAAGGCACTGGTGTCCTTAAATAATCCTACCTTCAAATCTTTTGCGGTATAAATCAGTTTATCGTCTACCAAAACTTCACCATCAGCTAGCCCCATAATGAGCTTACGGTTAACAATCCGCTTGAAATTAATGCGATAGGTGACTTTTTTTGCCGTTGGTAACACTTGGCCAGTGAATTTAACTTCACCCACCCCAAGCGCACGGCCTTTACCTTCACCCCCGATCCAGCCAAGGAAGAAGCCAACGAGCTGCCACATAGCATCAAGGCCGAGGCAACCTGGCATAACGGGATCATTGACAAAATGGCAATGGAAGAACCACAGCTCAGAATTAATATCTAACTCAGCTTCGACATAGCCTTTATCGTAGGCACCCCCGGTTTCTGTCATTTTTATGATGCGATCCATCATCAGCATATTGCCAGAAGGCAGTGGTGGGCCATTTTCACCGAATAACTTACCTTGTCCAGAGGTTTGAAGTTCTTCTTTTGTATAGGACTCTTGTTTGTTAAACATATTTTTGGATAGCCTTTTAATTATGTAAGGCCAGAGGATAGCGTACACTTGTACGCTGAACAACTCCGATCAGATGATACTGAATTAACCTAACCAGCGCAGAAACCAAGGAAGCTTAGGCCGCTCTTGACTATTAGCCTGTGTAATGCGTTCGTATATAATGGCTAACAAGTGTTCTTTTTGTGGATCGTAATAGGGAATACCCGTCAGAAGTGATGCTGCTTCAGAGACATGTTCAACTGTCCAGATATGGAATTGCCCATTTTTTACCGCGTCAATAATGTCTTGATTCAGACACAGGTGTTGCACATTGGACGTTGGGATAATCACGCCTTGCTTACCTGTCAGCTCCCGGTAGTTACACAAACGGAAGAAACCTTCAATTTTTTCATTGACGCCACCAATGGGTTGAACATAGCCAAATTGGTCTACAGCCCCTGTTACGGCAATTTGCTGATCAATAGGCTGTTGTGACAGGGCGCTGATTAACGCACATAATTCAGCCAGTGAGGCGCTGTCGCCATCAACTTCGCCATAAGATTGTTCAAACACAATAGAAGCAGAGAACGGTTGTGGCTGATCCAGTTTTAATTCAGAAATTAAGTAAGCCTGCATGATCATCATGCCTTTTGCATGAATATTGCCGCCTAGCTCTACTTTACGTTCCACATCAATAAATTCACCGTCTCCTAAATGAGCAACACAACTGATGCGTGAAGGTTCGCCCATCGGATCTGGATGCCCTGGGTATTCGAGCACGGATAACCCATTGATTTGGCCAATCACTGAGCCTTGTGTACGGATCAGTATCTGACCTTTCAGAATTTCGTCTATGCTACGTTCAGCCAAATAGCCATGACGCCAGAGACGATTGTCTTCCGCTTGTTGCATCGAATGCGATGTGATTTGATTTTCCTGTTGGTAAGCGGCGGCTGTTTCCAGCTTTTGTTGTAACCACTGAATATCCAAAGGTAAGCTGAGTTGGTCTTCAGTATAACGAACGGCTTGCTTGAGCAGTTCAGGCCATGCATCAGTACTTAATGGAGGCAATGTTTGCTGCTGAATTATTCTGTTAACATAGCGGCACCATAGCGCTAGATCATCTTCTTCATGAAATGGCATATCCAACTCAAATTCGCCATACAGTGCATTGTTGGCCAATTCTGGCTCAAGAGCGTGTAATTCCTCAAGACTCAGGCGATCTCCTACCAGAACGAGCCGCAAATTCAACGGCATTGAAGGTACAGGAAGGGGTAGTGAGCGATTCTCATTGTGTGATAGCCAATCAAAACGGCGCTGGATAATCATCTGCTTGAGACGAACCCACATTAATGGCTGAGAAAGTAGGGTACGTAAAGGCAAAATCAGGACACCGCCATTGACCTGATGGATAAGACCAGGTTGTAGCTGAAGCGCACCTTGATGGGTGTAGATGTTGCCGAATAATTGCTCCGGTTCAATCCATTCGCGATAAGCAACCCGCTCAGTTGGTGCAAAGGAGCCTTCACCAGAAGAACGCCAAGTAATGGTTTGGTGTTCTATCTGATAGTAACCACCGATTTTGGGACGGCTTTCCGGCAGTAAAGCTGAGATAGTATCAGATAAATGAGACAGATAAATATCACTCTCATCAGCCTTTAATAACATAAAAGGCTGACGCAGATCGGCCTGACAAAAGAGGGTTAGCCCATTGTGTAATCTAGATTGAATTGCATCCATAGTGACGGGTGCCAATTCAGCGACAGAATTGAAGAGTGCTTGATAAGGCGTACTGTTTAGCTGTAATGCCTGCCAGTCTAATTTTATATTCGTCAAAGTGATAGCTACATATAGTGAAAAGGGAAACATTTATTATACAAGATTAGGCAATGAACCGACATGTCATAATCTTTGAAAGGCATGACATTTGAGTTAACTCATTCATTATCTGTAAAATATTCTAATATCCTGTGTTGCTGTGAGCAATTAAGGAAAATAATTGCTATGCTTAATTTAAGTTACGCTGTCACTGAGAGATGAAATGAAATATCAACAATTGGAAAATCTGGAATGTGGCTGGAAATGGGCTTATTTGGCGAAAAAATATCGTGAAGGTGAGCTAATTACTAAATACATTGAGAAGAGCGCTGCGCAGGATGCGATCAATGAGTTGATGCAGTTAGAGCGTGAGCCAGTTAAGGTACTGAAATGGATTTCTCGGCATATGAACCCAGATTTATCCAACCGAATGAAACAGACGATTCGGGCGCGGCGTAAACGTCATTTTAATGCGGAACATCAACATTCGCGAAAAAAATCCATCGATTTGGATTTCCAAGTTTGGCAGCGGCTTTCAGCTCTTTCCCGACGTCGTGGCAATACTTTATCAGAAACGATAGTGCAATTGCTGGAAGATGCAGAATATAGAGAAAAATATACCCATCAAATGTCGAGCCTAAAGCAGGATTTGGAAGCTATCTTGGGGAAATAAGAGCCATAGACAGAAACAATAAAACCCCATTTTAACATGGGGTTTTTAATTAAATATGGAGGGCAGTATGACGATTACTGTGCTGCTTTCGGCTGAGTAACGATTTCTTTAGTACCCTGAATATTGATAACTACACGGCGGTCTGGAGCCAGACAGTCGATGAGTTTAGCGCGACCTTTGATGTTATCGCATGTAGAGCCAGTGACAGAGCCTTCTTTGCCACGGCCTTCTGCTTGGATGCTGGCTACTGGGATGCCTTTAGCTACCAGATAATCAACAACGGATTGAGCTCGTTTCTGGGATAATGGCAAGTTATACTGCTGGCTACCGATGCGATCAGTGTGGCCAATTACCAGAACTCTGCCTTGATCTGGATCAATTTTGGCCAGTTGGGTGTAGAGGTTGTCTAACTCTTGTTTACCTTCTGTTTTCAACGTTGATTTGTTGAAGTTGAACAGAACGTCAGAGCGCAGAGTAAAGCTCTTGTTTTCAACAGTTGGTGAAGGCGCAGGCGTTGGAGCTGGAATAACGGGAGCAGCAGGTACAACGACAGGAGCTATGTCATCTTGACCGAAACGATAAGAAACGCCAACGCTCAGCATGCCGTTATCTGGACGGGCACCGACACTGGTTGCATCGCCGATGTTGTTGACCCACTGGTAATCCAGGCGGGTTGCCAGATCTTTGGTCAGGGCGTATTCAACACCAATGGCAGCCAGCGGAGAAACACCTGTGTCGTGGTTTTTCAGTCTGCGCTGATCTTTATCACCTGCACCACCTAATGCGTTAGCATTATAAGTAGCGGAAGAGTCTGCGCGCCATACCATACCACCCAGGCGAGTATAGACATCCAGATTATCCATAACTGGGTAACTCAGTTTAGCCGCCAGTTGAACGCCTTGAGCACGGAAAGCACCGTTGTTGACGCTGCCTTTATATGCCATGCGACCCAGCCAGTCATAACCCAATTCAAAACCTAGATATGGGTTTGCCTGATAACCGACATAGGCACCTGCACCCAGCTGGTTTTTGCGAGTAGGGCCGTTACCGATTTGGTTATCGTATCCATTGCCGTAAAAATTTACGTCATGGTACTGAGACCAACCCAGCTTAGCACCAGTATACCAAGTGTTATCCTTTGGAGCTGCTTGAGCAACAGTTGCGAAAGCTGCCACTGCCACTGCTACTGCGATAGCTGTCTTTTTCATTTTACGCCTCGTTATCATCCAAATAGGCAATTGGCCTTAAAAGCCTTATTATTAGCCATTGGTTAAAATGTCTAGTTAGGTATTTGTACTTCTATCACTAGATGTGTCTTGAAAAATATTAGGACGGCTAGTACAAATCTAAACTGAGTAAAGTCTACAACGAACTTAAAAACTTACAAGTACACTGTGACTCATGGCACAAAATTTTTAATTTCATCTATACAAATTATGAATGTTTTTGACGAACATTTACAATATTGACAGCATTAATATATTGATTTCCATTGAAAACAAGGATAAGTGGCAGTAGTAGTTTATTTTTTATAAAAGAAATTGGGATAAATCTTAATTCCAGTCAATGATAGTAAACAGAAGAAATTTGTAATCTGTTTACTGGCGGTTTGAAATGATGAGCCGAGTTTTGTGGGCGCATAATAAATCCCAATGCTGTACCTTTCTGAGCGGCCAGTTGTAGCTTCTGTACGTCATACTCAGATAGCTCTGGTAGCCAACCCAGTACTACACTGTAGTTGCCACTTGCTAGAGCCTTTTCCATGGCATCAATTGATGCAACAGGACGGATTTGATTTAACTGAACAACCTTATCCAAAGGTAAACCAGAACTCATCAGCCACTGACGACTCAATCTTTTATTGGGTGTAACCCAGAGTAACCAGCGATTTTCATGCCCGGATTGACGGAGTAAAGGAAGCAGAAGGTGATTGATAGCTGGCTGGTGCTCACCGTAGATCAGTTCACTGACCATTCCTTTTACCATTTGTGAATCATATTGGGATGATTCGACAAAAGATAGCCGACTGGCAGTTGTGATACTTGCTGTTTTGTCTATTTTGAGAACCGGACAACTGTCTGTTTTTTGTTCTTCTTCCGTTCCGTTAGCTGCCGTTTTCTTCTCAATAAGATATCCCCAAGATGATCGAATGCCCATAATGTTCCTCGCCATAATGAACTGTATATTTATACAGTATATCGTTGCTTGCTTAAAAGCAAGCCTATTTTTTTTCAAAGCGCTTCGCAAAAATTTACATAAAACCGTTTTTTTCTGACTTAACGATTGGCAGTTGGAAACAGATTGCGTATGGTTTTAATTACTTGTTCTTGTTATCTATATTGCTAATAAAAACATGAGAAAAATATTAGTTAGGATATAATTCATGGAGTGATAAAAATGTTTTTATCTGGGGCGCGTTTTGCTCAATTGAAACACGGCGTATCTTCATTGGGAAAACTTAAGAAAAAATCTCAATTTGGTGGGTTTGGGTTGTTACTTGACGGGGTCTTGTTTGCCATTAGCTCAGATGGCGAACTGTATTTACGAGGAAATAGTCATGCTGAGGTATTATTTAAAGCCAGAGGCATGGAGAAATTTATTTTTTCAAAAAGGGGCATTCCCGTGACTTTACGGTACTACCGGGTTAATGAGTCACTTTGGCAGGATCAAAAGCAGTTGTTTGAATATGTCAGCTTAGCTTATCAATATACAATGGCAGAAATTATCGATAAGCAAAAAATGCCCCTTAGGCTAAAAGATCTCCCTAACTTGGGAATGACTTTAGAACGTCAACTATGGAAAGTCGGCATATCTAAAGTAGAAGAGTTGCACGTGCTGGGAGCAAAAGCGACTTACCTTAAGTTACAGCAACACAGAAAACAGACGAATGTCAGCATATTGCTTGCGTTGGCTGGTGCGATAGAAGGTTGCCATGTTGCCGTATTACCAGAGAAAATCCGTGATGATTTACTTCTCTGGCACAAGGAATTGGATCACTGTAGTTTGGGTTATTATTCTTAATGAAATTTAATCAATAGGGGCATGGCCCCTATTCAGATTGGCGCGTTTCTCTGCCTGTAGAGCCATTACGGCTGTAGTACTAAGTTATAAAGGTGTTTTTTAATGAAATAAATTTTTATTATTGTGAATTGGGACGCTACCGCATTCTCGATTAAGAATAATAACAAAAAAAAGATATTATATATTTTTATATTTATAAATTCTTATTCATTCTGAATAAGTAATATTCTATTTTATTTAATATTAGATTTGTAATGATAATTATTAATTTATTGAATTTAAATAATATATTGATATGTAATGTGGTTTTAAGTTAAAAATAAATCAGATCTAAAAATATATATTTCATTTTTTCTGGGTGTTTAATTTATTAATCTTCATGTGGAGGAAATGTTTTTTATAAGGTTTTAATAAATAAAAAACTATATAAATGATAACTATCATTTTCCGGATAATGATATAGGCCATCTTCGTTATTTTTTGTTATTCTTTGTTGTGTTTCTTTATGTCAGAGTTCGGCTTCAGAGTCATCATTTTTGCTCAGGAGAATAGGAAAACTGGAGAAGAACGTTGTGCAGGTATGTCTGGCTACATAATCAGCAACTGACTCAGTTCGCATTGAGAGTTAAAACTCCTTTTTAGATGATAAAGGAGTGCTAGAAGCTAAATACAGAGTTATTCAAAAATCCATACATCTTTACGGGATGTACCTATAATTTACTTAGGAAGAGAAATTGAAAAATATATCTGTTAGCACAAACGGTTCAATCATTGAAAATTCACTCATGTTCGGTCAATTTGGCTGGCCAGAATATGAACCTAATATGACATCTAATGGCCATTTAATTTCATCCGATTTACGAAAAATATTACTTGAGCAGTGTTCTATTTCTAAAACATTGCCATCTGAACAGTGGTGGAAAGAGAAACGAAAAAAAGATTTGCCTTTGCACTTCCTGGTTCGGGATTATCTCAATCATCCAGCCATCCAGTTTAATTCCCGAACTCTTTTTTCATCCTGCGTAGAGACGTTAGAAAATATCAAATTCAGTATAAATGAAAGAAGAGAAATCGATATTCTTCTCCCTGTCTTCTGCGTTATTAGCAATTGGCAGAAAAGACATGATATTACCTCTTTAACCATGGCAGAAGAGGTGTCCTTGCTACATCTTGCGAAAATTTCAACCTATCTTGAGGAACATACAGGGGTCAGAATACGTTTCAAAATTCTTTCGGATGCCACATTCTATGCCGGGATTTTTGGTGATCCTATGGCTGCGGCAGAACAATATATAAAGGATCTGGAAGAGTTCACTCAAGTAAGTAAAATCAATGAAATAGTTAATATTCTCGATATATCTAAGATAGTTTCATTACTTCAGGATAATTATGACCGTGCCTTTCCAGAGCATCTGAGAACCTTCACATTGAATCCATCTTTGGGAATTAGTCATGAGGAAGCCATTCGTTTCAATGCAAGCGTCGGGAGCACGGTCAATATATCAGATCTATCTCTGACATATAATCAAAGAAAGGCTATATTTTGTGATTCTATCTTCCCTGATTCGGAGATAAAGCATGAGATCATGAATAGAGTTCACACTGCCTTCGTTCATTATAGAGCTATGAAGGAAACAATGGCTAGTATCCGATGGGAAAATACGCTATTTCCTAATGCAATCCGAGCCACTATCCACCATAAGACAATACCATTAATGGGCGTCAGGATATATCCTGGTTACAAGAGCCATTCACCCAATCTTCCCTATCATGGTATTGCAGTTATTGAAAATCGGAAGAATGTCTGGCAAATGAGTATTGAACAAGAAATTCACCAACATGGCAAACGACTAAGGATTATTAATAATCGGGGAGTGAGTGACTTTTATGTAGATGCCGATATTTTGGAGAATATGGCGGTTTTGTTGCATAAATTGAACTCTTAGCAGAAATCAGTATAAGACGTTACCCTATGATCTAACATATCAACATTGAAGAACACCCCTTAATATGGGAGTAACAACTTAACAATGTGGAATATGTGCTCATATCGCTTATCAGAGGGCCATCCATGCGTAACCTTATCTTCATTATTTTGGGGAATATCACATTAGAAAGTGCGGTACCGCTACTTTTTACTGTTGGGGGACTGGCTGGCCTGCATCTTGCTCCATTGGCCTGGCTTGCGACATTGCCTATTGCGATACAAATGGCTGCTGGAAGTGTCTGTGCAATCCCTTTTTCGAACTTGATGGCACGTTACAGCCGCAGAACCGGATTTATTCTGGCTAGTATGGCAATGATATTCGGTGGACTTGCTTCAGCGACGGCTATTTATTCAGGCAGTTTCGGGCTTCTGCTCGGTGGGCATTTCCTGATTGGCATCTCGATGATTGGTATTAATTTTCTACGGTTTGCCGCTGCTGAAAGCGTTGCAAAAAACCGGGCTGCAACAGCAACCTCTTTACTGCTGGCTTCTGGAATAATTGGTGTCATTATTGGAAGCGAGCTCTATGGGAGAGGAGATAGCTTGGGCTTCGAACTTCCATTCATCGGGATATACATGATCGTGTCCGTTATCGGAGGATGTGCAGTTCTTGCTTTCGCTGCACTTGATGGTGGTCTTAGATGTTCAATTAATCGACAAACAGAAGCTGACATTAGTAAGGCATCAGGATTTTCACTTATTGCCACAAATCGCCGTTTGTTTTTTGGAATTGTGACAATGGTGTTAGGTCATGCAATCATGCTGATAGTCATGTCGACTGCCTCGATTGCCTCTATAGATTATGGTATTGGAAATTCAGAAACGGGCATATTAATTGGTGTTCATCTTGTAGCTATGTTCGCTCCCGGTGTTATCACCGGTATGCTTATATCAAGAATGGGGGCGAATCGTATTATTCTCTTGGGGGCTATCTTGTATCTTGTCGGTTTCCTGATAGGGCTTATAAATGAAGCAGTAATGGTTATTATCGCAGCGCCGCTGATTTTTGCTGGATTAGGGTGGAACTTTATGTTCTTAGGGGGAACTCATATTATCAACAGTATGCCTGATGGTATCAATAAAGTCCGTGTCCAAGGGGCGAGTGAGACGCTTCTGGCCTCGGTATCGACTGTATTTGCGCTTGCCTCCGGAGGGATTTACGGGGCACTTGGTTGGAAAGGACTGATTTTTGTTGTCACAACGATGACATTGCTGACTATATCATTACTTTGCATTCGTGCACTTTTGATATCGAATGTTGTTGATCAATCGGACTGACTTTTCTCCGGTAATTCATTCAATACGAAATAGTTTTTCTTATCACCACTCCATTTTTGCGTTAGCACACTTATTTCAGTGATCCTTCCCCCATCACTGTTCTTCTGCCGAGGAAGTAAAATTACTCAGGGTAAATTAATTAAAATACTTTTTATATATAAAATAAGAAATTAAATAGATTATGAATTATATAGAAATGAAATTATTTGCAATGTCATTATGAATAATGATGGTAATTATTATTTATTGTGTTAACAAAATGCCATAATAGTGATTAAAATTATAAGGTGTTACTTTTAAATAATAGTAACTATTCTGTTTGGTATTCTAAAGTAATTAAAAACGCACCTATATTAAATAAAAAATAATATAGACTTCAATCAAAATAACAATCAATATTACAGTTAAAAGAAATTGTAGTTATCGTGAACTCTATTAATAAATAAAGGGTAATAAATAATAATTGGGGTTAAAATGGTGAGTGAATTGAATATAATAACTTAGGTAGTAAGAGTACATGACTAAATATATGAAGGAAGTCACATCAGTAATGGGTGTTTTTAACCACTAAGGCTGATGGATATTAACTATTTTTGTATAAAGGAGAATGCTGAAAGATTGCGAGAATCGCTATAGTGATACAACGATAGATAATGCCGAAACCCATTAAATTCACATGACAGCGTGGGCTAAAAACAGGTAAAAGAGTTAGATGTGGGACAGTGGATTACATTAATACCCAAAAATTAATTGCTGAAGGTGAAGTGTAGAGCTGAAATCTACTCGTTTGTGTCACAGAGTACAAGTAACTTGCGAACGGAATGCATTCGTATAATTTATTATGAGAACATCTGAAAGCTCGTTGAACTCGAACTTATATAACCTTCATCCCGCTCAAGAGGATGTGTTTTACGAGCAGGCACTCTATGAAAATAATCCACTACACAACCTCGGTTGGTATACGTTGATAGAAGAAGATGTTGATATAGTAACTTTTCAGCAAGTGTGGAATTTACTACATCAACATATTGATATGTTACGGTTACGCATATCGGTTAATGCGGATAATGAAGCTATACAATATATCCAAGATCAAAGTATACCTGAATCAATTATATTTCATGATGTTACAATGCAGCCTGAACCTGAAAAAAAAGCACAGCTTTGGATGCAGCAGCAAATAGATAATCCTATAAATTTTTTAAAGGAAACTCCATATCAGATTTCATTGATTCGTATGACAGATGAAAAATATTATTTTTTCACTATATTCCATCATATTATGATTGATGGTGTAGGATTATTTCGACTCCATGAATATGTTAATAAATTGTACGAATGTATTAAAAATGGAACATCAATAGCTTGGTTATCAGAAATTCCTCAATATTTAGATACAATAATTAAAGCAAGGGAATATCTAAATTCTTCTCATTACGAAACGGATAAAAACTACTGGTGTGATTTTTTAAAAGAAAATGAAATATACCCTTTAACTCCTTGCTATCAAAATACGGGTAGTGGTGTTGGTTCGCTAACATTACCTTCTGCGATGACATCAGATTTACGTATTTTTTGTAGAGAAAATAATACTAATTTGCTTGCTGTCTTTTCTAGTCTAGTCATCATCATGATGGCAGAACTTACGGGGCAAAAAGAATTAACATTTAGTACTATTACACACGGAAGAAAAAGAAAGTTAGACAAGCATGTCGTTGGAATGCATGCAAATATTTATCCAGTACATTGTCAGGTTTCACACTCGCTAAGTGTGATTGAACAGATTAAATTCATGGAATTATCGCAAAAAAATAGTTATCGCTATTGTAAATTTCCCCACTCTCACCTTATTCGAATCGCTAATAATTTTGGAATCCCTTTACCTAATTTATTTATTTTCTACGAACGATTTTCAGAGTCAGCATCTGAAGTAACTCAAAATAAACATAATCATATAGAAGGAACTTCTAATATTTATCCTATCGTTTTTCGATTCAAGGACTATAGCGGCACTGATCAGGAACTAAAAATAAATATAAATTATTTGCAGGCGTATTTTAGTGATCAAGATGTAGGGAAAATACTTGAACGTCTGAAAAACTTATTTGCTGCGTTGATTAAAAAACCTTCTTTATTAGTCAGTGAATTGCCTATTTTATTAGAACAGGAACGTCACACTCTACTGTACACTTGGAACCAGCCCGATGCGCTGTATCCACAAAATCAAACCCTGCAACAGCAGTTCGAAGCCCGTGCAGCAGCCATGCCGGATAACGTGGCGCTGGTATTTGAGGGAGCAACGCTGACTTACCGCCAGTTGAATGAGCGGGCGAACCAACTGGCCTTTGTGATCCGCGAGCACTATCAGCAACGACACAATCAAGCGATGCCGGCAGATACGCTGGTGGCACTGTACTTGGATCGCGGTCTGGAGATGGTCATCAGTATTCTGGCGGTGCTGAAAGCCGGGGGAGCTTATGTGCCGATGTCCCCGGAACATCCGCCGGAGCGGATTCAGTTTATTTTGGAAGACACCCAATCTCCGTGCGTGGTGACTCAGCAGCGGCACCTGACGACACTGAGTGAATGCACACAAGTTCTGATTGACCAGCCGGCACTGATAGCGGCAGATGACCAGGCGGTGACGGCCGGCTGGCCAGTGGACAATCCGGTACCGGTGAACGGAGCCGCTGATCTGGCATATGTCATTTACACCTCAGGAACGACTGGGCAGCCAAAAGGCGTATTACAGACTCATCATAATGCTGTGCGTTTATTTGCTACCACCCAAGGGGATTATCAATTTGATCAAAATGATACTTGGGTTCTTTTCCATGCCTATACCTTTGATTTCAGTGTCTGGGAATTATGGGGAGCATTAATATATGGTGGGCGTTTAATTATTCCAACAGTCGATTGCACGAAGGATTTTGTCAGTTTTACCCGCTTGTGTTCACACCAAAAAGTTACCGTTCTGAATCAAACTCCAGGCGCATTTTATGCTTTTATTGATGCCTCGTTGAGTATTGGCGCTAAATTTCCCTGTCTTCGATATGTGATCTTTGGAGGAGATAAACTTAATCCTGTTCAGTTGAAGCCCTGGTGGGACAGTTATGGAGATCAATCACCAACCCTTGTCAATATGTATGGGATAACAGAAACAACGGTACATGTTACCTATCAGAAATTAATAAAAGACGACGCTATAACGGCATCCTGCATTGGGCGACCGTTAAATGACATGTATGCCTATGTTTTGAATGACTCAGGTCATCTCGTACCTATCGGCGCCCCAGGGGAACTGTACATCGGGGGCGCGGGGCTGGCTCGTGGGTATTTGAACCGGCCGGAATTGACCGCCGAGCGTTTTGTGGTGAACCCGTTTGCCACGGCCGAAGATCAGGCGCGCGGCTACACCCGCCTGTATAAAACCGGTGATCTGGTGCGCTGGCAGCCGGACGGCAATCTGGAATATCGGGGGCGCAATGATTTTCAGGTCAAGATCCGCGGCTACCGCATTGAGCTGGGGGAAATTGAAAGCGCGCTGGCCTCGCACCCGCAGGTGAAACAGGCGGTGGTGATTGACCACGAGCATGAAGGCCATAAAGCGCTGGCCGCGTATCTGGTCACGGACGGGGAGCTGCCGGATGACACCTTGATGACGTACCTGTCCGCCCGCCTGCCGGACTACATGGTGCCGGCCAGCTTGACCCGGATTGAGACGGTGCCCCTGACTCTGAATGGCAAGCTGGATCGCCGGGCGTTGCCTGCACCGGTGTGGGGAAACCGGGATGGTTATGTGGCACCGCGTAATGCGCTGGAAACCCAGCTGTGTGCCGTCTGGCAGGACGTATTGGGGCTGGAGCGGGTCGGCATTGAGGATAATTTCTTCCGGATCGGGGGAGACTCACTTATCGCGATTAAGCTGACGGCAGCCATTCGCCGTGTTCTGGCCGTGGATGTTTCTTTGGCACAGGTGTTTAGCTTGAAAACCGTTGCCGGGATGGCTGCACAGATGGGACAGCAGGCCTGTACGGTGATCCCCCACGTCGAGTTGGCGCGTTACCCGCTGTCATTTGCCCAGGAGCGGATGCGGTTTATCGAACAGTTTGAGCAGGGAACCCATGCCTATCATGTTCCTTATCTGGTGCAACTGGATGATGGCGCTTGTTTGTCTCAGCTGGAAACCGCCATTCATCGGGTGGTTGAGCGCCATCCGGTGATGAAGACGGTCTACCGCACCGATGAGGCGGGGCAGGCCTACCAACAGGGGCTGGAAGGTAATTTGGTTCTCCGGTCACAGTCTTGTGAGGCGTTTGACGCACTCCTGCAAACCGTGCGTGCGGAACTGGCCACTCCGTTC
>NZ_JANAIF010000149.1 GCF_024721015.1 Xenorhabdus bovienii | reverse complement strand
GTGCGTGGTTCGACGACTTTCAGTCGTCGGCACCGAAGTGCGCTAACCCACCTACTTCAGTAGGTGGTAGTTAAGTTTCCAATAATCAATAGAATCCCTATCTAAATCAACCTTACCATCAGGATATTCAACCCTGGATGGTTTATTACCTCCGGGTATAATAATTTTTGGCATCTTAGTTTCATCTAAAGTTGGTATGTATTTTATTTTCCATTCATTTTTTTGCTGTAGAATTAATTCAAAAAAGGTTAGTTTCCCCCCAGCATAAAGACCTATTTGATTAGCATTGCCTGTAACAAAACTTTTTCTTAAGACTGGATAAATAGTCGGCCTGTAATCAATAATATTTTCTAATTTTTTCATGTCACTAGGTTTTCTTGCACCATTGATATATACATTTATTCCAGCCCTACCTCGTGATACAGCATTCTTCATCAGATGGCTAACGTTAGTATATTCAAGAGCTAATTCAATATTATCAATCTGCCATTGACACCAGCCTCCACCATTAAGAGGTATTTTTTCTTTAAAATAGCCTGTTACAGGATCTACTGAAATATTAAATCTGTTCCAGTGATATTTAGGTAAGTGATAGAGTGTTCCACCTGCGGTATTATGAGTAGCAAGACATCTATTTGAAGCATAAATACTGTCCAAATTAGGTCTAGTATTTGGAGGAGCAATGCCTTCGACTGTAATCCATTGATTTTTTTCAGGTGGTAAAAATGGTTCCGATTTATCTTTATAAGTTTGCCAGTAACTTGAAATAGTATTGGATATGAATTCACACCCTGTTAAACACAAGATAAGTGGTGATATTGTTAATAATCTGAATGTTAATTTCATTATTAGCCTCATGTTATCCTTTTATCGTTTCTCAGAGTAACGTTGCAAGGCTATTGAGCCTCTTATATCGTTTTTAGTTACTTCTAGAGTCATCATTAATTGATTATCTATTTCTCTTAAGAAATAATATTCTCTGATTTTTTTTCTTTGAAATACTGCGCGAATCGAATGCGGTTCACTTTCAAGAAATGATAAATCTTCCTGCTTCCTTTGCAATTTTTTATCCGGTGAAAGAGTGCACAATTCTCGCAATCTCTTATCAATGTATTCAGCATATAAGGCGCTACTATGGTCAAGAAGGCCTGTCCCACGCTTGCCTGTAGGATTTTCGTCACCCTGAAAAAATGAACGTATCTCTTGCTCTCTGTATTTATCTACTTTGGTCTGTTGTTCAATAAATTCTTTAGTCTCTTTTCTGGTTTTTTCATTTAACTCTGGAAGTAAATAAAGTTTTGACTCTGAATCAGGGAGAGCATAAAAGTAAACTAATTTACCATGGTGTAAAAAGGGGTCGTTATCACGGCTGAGTGACTTAACACTTTTTGCAGTGAGAGCACCTGCTATACTTAACGATGTTCCAATTGCAGTATCAAATACTTCGATTGCGTATCCTACAAATTTATCATCTGCTTGAAGAGAAATATTATCCATATCCTTGTTAAACGGTACCGATGGAACAAAATCATCTTCATTAACATGACGATAATGAGTAATTTCAGTGAGTTCCTGCACTGCGCTTTGGGTGAATAGACGTGGCATACCGTAGGTATAGAGGCAGGGATTATAGGGTTTGAGTTGTGTACTATGTAACAAGGCGAGGGCACCACCCAAACTATGACCGCAGACGAATAGTTTTTTATTTTGTGTTAACTCAATAATATGTTCAAATACTGTTTTTCCATCGTCTCTTTTAGGTACTTGGATTTCTGTGACAAGATGGAAGGCATCCCAAAAACCTTTATGAACTTTCCCTTTTTCGCTAAAACCACTACATACACCTTTAGGTATACAGCCTAATTCTAGCGGCTGGAATGTTCCATCTGTGAGAAGGTCCTTTGTTTCCGTCATTTCAGTACCGCGCCATCCAATAATAACTTCTTTCTTGTTTGCCACGTAAAAAAGTTGAGTGTGACCCTGAGGAACTTCTTGTTTATTTGAGTCAATGTAGACAACCTCAGTATAGCGATCACTAAATGGGACATCATAAACTACTGGGGAAAAGGACTGATCATTGACCCTATGAGGTGAACGTGACAGATCGAGCAACTGTTTTTGGAAGAGGTTTGTGACTGAGCCTAAGTAATTTTCAGTATCTTCGGCATAAGTTAATATACTCATCAATGAGAGGTTATAAGCATTAACTAGTGAATAGTCTTTTTGATGATGCAGCAATAAAGACCATGCTCTGAATGGACACACTTCAATAACATAACGGTACTCACCTACATATGATGGGTGAACTTTAAGACCTTGTGGTTCCCCATCAGGGAAATGGTAAAGGGGAAAATCATCATCTTTCCATTTTTCAATAACTGGAAATTTATCAACCAATTCTCCAATTTTTGTATAACGATATTGACGGCCTGATTCCAGACTCTCTTTAAAAACGGGTGAAATAGATTTCATCGCTTCGGGAGAGCGCGTGTATTCACTGTTACGTTTCATTCTGAGCGGACGTTTTTCCATTTCATCAGCAAGCTCCTGTCCACTAAGAAATAAACGTAAAGGAGAAGCAGTTAAATGTTCTTCCCGGATCATGCCATTTCCATCTGTTGTCCCCTTACGCGTGGTTTTTCTATTTTTTAACATATAGGGCATGTTGGTTATCGGTTTATTGTGCTCATCAACAAGCTGAATTTCTATCTTATTTTTCAGCATCTTCTGACAATCGTGACAATAAATTGAATTTTCATTATTCATAATCCATTGCTCCTGTTATTTTTTCTTGTTCCATCGCCAACAAATATTCTTGACCAAAGACTTTTTCAACGAGATGGCCGGCTTCGATTTTTTGCCGCAACCACTGTTCTATTCGTAATTCCAGACTGCCCACAGGTTGATCCAGTTGTTTCGCCTTTTCACCGTGGTTTTCCCATAAATCATCATAAAGTGAACTGGTTAACACTTTCAGGCCGTAAGGGGAACGCAGCCAAACGTCCAGCAAATGGTCGCCCAGCGTAAAGGGGATTTCACTGTTACCTTCCGTACAGTCATCCGGGCGGCAAAACGGCATCGGCTGTGGTGTGTCGATCATCAGTTCTGTGACCGGCGACAGCATCAGTGACCAGTCGCCAGGCGTGAAGGCAGGGATCATCGCGCCAAAAACACGGGCATCCATAATGCG
>NZ_JANAIF010000148.1 GCF_024721015.1 Xenorhabdus bovienii | reverse complement strand
GCGAAAGAACTCACCACCCGGTTGACAGATAATTTCCAGACTTTAATTCCTGCATCTTCAAGTTAATTGCGTATATAATTATAAATATACAACATAATAACCTCAGTTATTGACTGATTATGTTTTAACTTCCAGTGAAAACTATACGTAACTACTTAAAAATCATACACAAATACTTAATTCAACAATAAGGCAGCTATATTATGGAAAAGAAAGATAAAGTCATTAAAACACACAGCTTATTCGCTTCAGATAAATCAACACTTTCAGAAGAAGAAAATATTCATCATGGTGAGAACCCCATTTCCCTTTCCCCAAATGAGTCTGATGTTATCTTGATCGATGACGCAGAATCTCTCGAAGTCGATACATCCCCTCACGCTTCCTATTTCATTAAAGACACACATGGACGTACACTCTGTATTGATGATAGAGACAAGAAGGTTCTTTATTTTGAGGTTGATGAAAAACCTGCCTTTATGGGATCGGAAGATTATTCTGCTAACTTTATCATGCTACAACTGCGGGATAAAAAAATTCCGGAAAACTCAATAAAGATGATAGGTGAATACAACGATAAGAAGTACGTCATGTATGCCTATGACAATTCTATAGACCTCACTTCAACTAAATTATACTGGCATACTCGTAATCCCAGCATTGATGATAGGCGAATATCATTCAACAAAGAGTATGGCAAAACAGAAAAGGGGTTAAAGCAATATAGGCTCGTTTGGAATAATCAGGGAACAGAAATGTTTTTGTACAGTCATTCCCATGATGAGTCGCGGTTCTTGCTAACCGAAAATCATAAAAAATACAGCTTATTTACTCTGCATGCTGATTTTATTAAGGAAAAACTTATACAGCCCTTAGTTAAAAAAACCTGGCCGAATATCAAATTAAGGTTATCAACGTTTAGGATTCTGGATCCATTCTACAAATTAGTTTCAGACGAAAAAGTAAAAAAAATATACGAAGAATCAGGGATGAAAAATTTAAAATATAGAAAAAATTCCTTTGATTGTGATGATTTTAGTTTTGTATACAAAGCACAGGCTTCTAAATAAGCCTATTCAAATAATGAAAAATTTGGGTATGCAATTGAGGTGGTATTTGGGGATTTTGAAGAAAGCGTCCATGCTGTTAATATATTTATCGACCATGATCTCAAGGTTAAACTTATAAAACCGCAAAGTGGTGAAATAATAGAGGATGAAGACTGGAAATACACACCATTTTATATCTTAATATAAAACATTACGTGTGAGATTTCTGACTTAGACTGACAGGTCATTTTTAAAATTTCATTTTTTGGTTGTGTATTTAATATGTTGAACTTGGCGATTCCAGCATTATCTACGATCAAGATCATAAGGTAATTTTAGTGTTATAAGCAGCAATTGGCTCAACACAATAAAACTTACAATACACATATTGAATACATGACCAACAAGAGAGCGTGGAATGATCAACGGCAATCCCACGCTCAGCCAGAATTTCTTCCAGATTACGCAGGCTCAGCGCGTAGGCCAGATACCAACAAACACACTGAGCGATGATATCAACAGGATAATGCAGGCGTTTGAGCGCTTCTCGAGTCAGGGACATCATCAGTTCAACCAATAAAAAATATCATATTATCCAAACAGGGCTTAATGCGACAGAGCTTGTAATCTGACAGATACCTGTATAAATAATCGGCAACTGTCAGATCAAGTCTGAGCTAATATATATGAGACTCTGTTTTTCGGCCTCAAAAGCGGTTCTAAATATCGAGTTTTTACTATTTTTATAGCACAAAGTCTTTTTTCGATACCGCTTATAGTCTATTTTTATCCTGTTGGATCTAAAATTCCGGTTATGGAGGATTTTTTCTAAATTAGATTCACCTACACAGTGTATTTAGCCAAGTCTTTAGGGGTTATTTTCTTGGACACATGGTCTTTATTAATAGATAAAACTATCTTTCCATGTAATCCATCCAATGGATTATCACCTATTTTTTTTACTGTCAAAATTGCAGCTCTATTTTTAGCTCCAGAAAAGATGGAATCATCTTCATTTTTAAGCCTATTAATCTCCCTTGGAGAATACATATCATTAATCATGACTTCTTTAGATATATCCTCAGGGAAATAGAGTTGGCCTACAAAATAGAATTTATTTTCCTGTCTTTTTTGTACATTCGCACTCCTTGCTGATAAATGGATATGTATAGCTCTTCCGGCATAAAATCCAGGGAAAATCGTGGTGAATCTGACTATGCCTTCTTTGTCTGTCCTTTGTGCCCCACGAAGAAATGTGCTTTCATCCGTTCGTGAAATCGTTCCTATATTATCAGATGGAGCTTCGAGATCTGGGTTTATGTATTTCCAACCTGAATACTTTCCCATTGAATTACAATGCCATATATCAATAAGGATATCATCTAAAGGTTTACAGGTTACAGAATCAGTGACTTTCATTGTCAATAAAAGAGGTATTCCTTGTTCATCCTCTGTGATATTCCTTCTCAGCAGTTTGTTATTTATAAAATATGGACCTGACATTTCCTCTGGGGTCATCTCGCAAATGCCGATACCAATACTATCCTCTTTCTTTAGTTGACTAGGTGAAGAGGCGAGAGCTCCTGCTGGAAGCAGAGGTAATAATGAAAAGACTGCACCAGTAACCCCCGCCTGTTTCAGAAAATGTCTTCTTTCATTTTTCATAAAGTGATCCCTTATATGTCATTTAATAATATGATTTGTTGTATATCCAATGGGTAAGCTATAGTTTAATATGAGGATTCAGATAAGTGTAGTGGTTTGTGTTTGAAATCTGGATGGTTTGTCGTATCAATATACTCAAAATTAGGTAATCAACCAAATATTTCCGTAAAGGGAAAGACGTATCCGTAATGACATTGGTATCCAACCATGTGCCAATCAATACAACGGTCATTTCACCTAATGAGTATGAAGGTCACTTATTCCTTTGGCGAGAAAGATGCTTACAATATTGATTGACCGCCTTTCTGAAAAATTGTATTTATTAGTCTAATCTAGCTATTTTATTATTTATTATTTATTATTTATTATTTATTATTTATTATTTATTATTTATTATTTATTATTTATTATTTGTTATTTGTTATTTGTTATTCATGTGAATGAATAGTATTTATAGTTCCTGTTTATACGCAATTAACTTGAAGAGGCGGGTTTTAAAATCTGGAAGTTATCAGTCAACCGAGTGGTGAGCTCTTTCG
>NZ_JANAIF010000147.1 GCF_024721015.1 Xenorhabdus bovienii | reverse complement strand
CTCCACTAATTCTTTCATTAGCGTCCCTCTAAAAATGAAAGAATTATCCACTCAATATTTTCATGCGTAACCCCTGGTTGCTTTTGTAGTCGCCTAATAGATCGAGTTGCACATCAGCGGCGCCGGGGCGAGTCAGATAATAGTTGTCGAGGTTTTGCCCGTCCGGAGAGATGGCCGTCTCATCGGGAACACCGTAAGTATATTGCCAGTTTGTGGTCTCGGGAGCGAGGAAGGCACGCAGTGCATCGCGGTTGGCCTGAGAGGCGTCCTGCCAATAGGCCCTGATTGGGTTCCAGCCTTCACTCAACCCTTCTTCATAGGCATTACCGTTCTGCGAAATGATGCCTGTAATCCGTTCGGGATGCCACATAGCAAGTCGGAAGCCAGTCGGCGCGCCGTAGTCAAACACATAAACAGCGAACCGGTCAAAGCAGACCACATCGGTGAATCGGTCGATGACCTTGGCAATGTTATCGAAGGTGTATTTGAACGCACCGCGTGCCGGCATGTCGGACTGGCCAAACCCTGGTAAGTCGGGCGCGATGATGTGGAAGCGATCGGCCAGCAACGGAATCAAGTCCCTGAACATATGGCCGGCACTCGGAAAGCCGTGCAACAGTAGGAGCTTTGGAGCGTCAGCTCGACCGGCCTCGCGATAGAAAATCTTGAAGCCATCTACGTCGGCACTCTGATAGCAGATCGTGTTCATTGTGATATCCTCACTATGGAATTTCAGGGTTCGGTACAATTTTTTGTAGGGTTGCGTGGCAAGTTCAGTCGATTGTTGCCTTAAATTTCTTTTAATTTCCTATATTTGCTTACAATATCCATAATATTGCCTGAGCCGATTGGCGAGGTACGTCATTTGAGCCGGTCGGCAAGGCGCGTCAGCAAATCCATGCGCTCGTGAAAAATAGCCACGATTAACGCAGGCGCATTTTCACGCGGCAGACAAAACACATAGTGATGTTCACAATGCGCCATGCGCAATGCCGGAAAGAGCGCGCTCATGTCCTTAAAAGAGCCTTGGCCGACAGCAAGCCGCGCGATGCCCTGTTCCAGCGCGGTGACGTAGCGGCACACCTGCACGTCACCCCATTGTTTGCGCGTATGGCGGATGATTGCGCGTAAATCGGCCTCAGCCGCCTTCGTGAGTACATAGTCCATCAAGCGCGGTCGCTCCCGGCAAGTTCTTCATCGAGAATTTCACCGATGCTTTTCCCGCACACCTTCCCCTCCATCCCTTCATTGATGCGTGTATCCAGCAAGGCTTTCAGATCCTGCCATGCCTGATCGCTATCGCTCATTCCGGGGAACAGGCGTTCGAGTGCGTATTGCTTGATCGTCTTGCCTTGCAGGGCGGCCAATGCCTTCAGGCTTTGGTGCTGCCGGTCGGTGATGTCGATTGTCAGACGGCTCATGGTTTTCTCCTTATCGGTCATACACAAACCCACATTAGCACATATAATGGTTTGTGGCTATTTATTAAACAATGGTCAGATATCGTTTTGTCCGGCAAACGACCGTTTGACGGTCATGACGGACATCTGTCCGAAAACATCTTGATGAATGGGATTTCGGACATTATGATAGATGGACGCAATAACGGACAAATGGGGTGAACGATGGCACTGATCGGCTATGCACGGGTCTCAACAATAGAACAGAACACAGCCTTGCAGACGGATGCACTGCACAAGGCCGGGTGCGAACGGGTTTTCGAGGACAGGTGTTCAGGTGCAAAAAGCGACCGCCCGGGCTTGAGCGAGGCACTGGCCTATCTGCGCGACAGCGACGTGCTGGCTGTCTGGCGGCTGGATAGGCTGGGGCGGTCGTTGCCGCACCTGATCGAAACCGTCAGGGCGCTGGAAGCGCGCGGCATCGGCTTCCGCTCTCTCACCGAAAGTATCGACACGACCACACCGGGCGGGCGGCTCATCTTCCATGTGTTCGGCGCGTTGGGTCAATTCGAGCGCGACCTGATCCGCGAGCGCACCAAAGCCGGATTGACGGCCGCAGCGGTACGCGGAAGAAAGGGCGGACGCAAACCCGTTGTCACCGCCGACAAATTGCAGCGGGCACACGAACACATCGCGAACGGGCTGAACGTTCGCGAGGCGGCCTCGCGCCTCAAGATAAGCAAGACAGCCCTATACACGGCCTTAAAAGCTGCAAGTGAAGCCGGCACCTGAGATTTGGCAATTGCACAATACACCGGCTAATCAATGCGCCGCCAGAGCCTTATAAAAATTAGGGTTGTCTTGGATGATAGCCAATACCTTTGCCGCCAGTCCTGTCGGATTCCGACGCTTCTGTTCCCAGCTTTTAATAGTATCAATGCTAGTGCCTAAAGCCTCTGCCATTTCTGCCTGTGAAATGTTCAGTTGGGCACGAATGGCTTTAACGTCGGCAACTTCGTATAGGGTCACACGCGCTGCGGCTTTATTACCTTGTTTAATTTCAACAGCTTCTTCGAGGGATGTTTTCAACTCATCAAAAAAACTCATGTTACACCTCATCTTTCAGTAACTTTGTCAGCTTTTTCAGTTCTGCTTTCTCAGCATCAGTTAAGCTATCTTTTTTACTTTTCGGATAAACCATCACCAGATAGATAATATCGTCAGTTGCAAGAAAATAAATCACTCTGGCACTACCGCTTTTTCCATGTGAGCCTATCGCCATTCTTATTTTACGCAACCCACCAGTACCACGTATTAAATCACCTTTATCTGGTGACTCGATAAGCTCTCGTTGCAGTTCTTTAAGCTCATCATCAGTAGCAATCTCTTTTATCTGTCGGGTAAACATACTCGTTTCGATAAACTCTATCGCATGGCTCACTGTCAAACCTCCCTTATTTTAGAGTACATAGTACTCTTTAAACTTTAAAATTACAAGCATGAATGCCAAATTTATTCTATGCCTTTAGGTGTATTACTCATCCCGTTGAAATCGGCTGGTTTGAGTGCCTCAAGATCGCCAAGACAGCTCTATACATAGCTTTAAAAGCGGCTCGTGTGATCAACTCCGGACATTTTGTGCGGCAATCTTCTTAATAGGGGTCCTGTGGAAAAACCCTCGAAAATGACGAGTGACGTACCAGTTTGTTTTGATGAAGTAGTAGAGCATAAAAAACTGTGAGGCACTTTAGTTAGTTGGATATAAAGTCATACTTATCAGGGAATCTGAGTGAGTAGAGCTATTAGTTACCTGATGATCGCTTAATACGACATAACCGAATTATTCATTTAGAATGTCCGTCAACTTTACTATCAACTGAGGTTTACAATGCTTATT
>NZ_JANAIF010000146.1 GCF_024721015.1 Xenorhabdus bovienii | reverse complement strand
GGGATGGGATAACGGTTATATGGAAGCACTGTTATTTAATCAATTTTAGCCGACTAAAATTTCATGCGTAACCCCTGCAAAAGCAACGTCGCCCTCTATCCGAATTTTCAGGAATATTTCCGCACTCACAAACCACCCTTCCTTGCGGTGTGGGGCCGAAACGATCCGTTTTTCTTGCCACTTGGTGCTGAAGCGTTCAAGCGCGATATCCCCGAGGCAAAAGTCACCTTCTTTGAAACCGGTCACTTCGCCTTGGAAACCCATGCCAGTGAGATTGCGACGGCCATCCGCGATTTCCTCACACGCTCGCATTAAAAGAGAAAATTTGTGCGGAGGTGGAAATGATGACTCTTTATGCAGTCAATCGATAAAATATCTCTGCCGGTGGCAATGTCACGGACAAAATTATACTTCAGTGTATCGAAAACCATGCCGATAAACCTACCGGCATCAGCCGGTAGTCGTTTAGTGAGTATACTTGCTAAAAATAACCATCCCAATCTCAGCAATTTTCTCTGATCGTTCTTCAAGAGAAGTGTTACTTTTTCTTAGATAGACACTGATGAATAATGGCGGCTCTTTGTCTGACCAAACCATTGAAGTGATACCTCTAATACCATAGTCACTTGCACCTGAACGGTCTGCTATAAACCAACCTTTAGGTAGTTCGGATCTTAACATATTATCGGCAACTTTATTCCCAATCATCCATTCCTTCAGTTGCTCTTTTGACTTTTCAGATAAAACATTTCCAGTTAATAGTTTCCTGATACTATTGCTCATTGCGTTAGGAGTTGTGGTATCTCTTAAGTCATGCTCAGGATTAATAGTTAAGTCAGGTTCATATCTATCAGATCTAGTTGTATTATCGCCGATTGAACGCATAAATTTAGTTAGTTCACTTGGGCCGCCTACTGACGATATAGCTATATTAGCAGCTGTATTATCACTAAAAGCGGTGGTTGCCTCGCAAGCTTGTTTTAAAGTTATTTTTTTATTTACATACCCTTCGGTAATAGGGGAGTATGTAACAATGTCTTTTTCTTTTATAAGTACAGAGTCTTCCAATCTCAGTGATTTATTGTCAACTTTTGCGAGGATATTTGCACATGCAAGGGCTTTTACTGTGCTATCTAAGGGGAATCGTTCGTCTCCGTTTACAGATTCAATCTTATTGCCATTATAGTCAAGTATGGATACACCAACTTGCCAACCTTGTGCTTCTAAAATTTTAATTTTATCTTTCAACATAGAAGCGTTTGCATTCGATATAAAAAAGAAACATAAAATTGCTGCTGGCATGTATTTTAAACTGAATGTGATATTTTTCAACGTAACGCTCTTTTTGGCAAGAAGTGTGTTCAAAGTTTCATCATTAGACATAATAAAAATTTATTTTAGCATGATTCGTTAGCATATAATAATATTATATGCACAATTAACGGTCATGATGGAGTAGGGCGCACAAGTATCTTTCGTATTTTGAAAGAAGAAAAAAATTAAAGTTTCTTCTTAAAATGATCAATTTCTATTTTTTGATATTCTCTTTAAATTTTGTCAAAATTTCTATCAATTAGTCAATCCAAGCCAGATGATTTAGCTCTTTCAATGGACTTTTTCAAAGACGAACCGCCAAAAGCAGTAACCAGTTCATCTCTTAAATTCAAACATTCCTCAGCCGAGATCAAATTGTGATCTGCAAGTGCTCGGATATAGTCGAAAGCAAAAGATTGTGAAGAATAGGAAAGTTGACTTTCCTATTCCTTTGCTGATTCATGAATCACGTAGCGGGCTTTTTCAAATACATCGGAGTTTGTCATAATAACCTCTAAGGGGTCAGCTTGGAAAACGGGAAATATCCTACGCTAAGCCTATTTTTATACAATATGGGGATTT
Organism: Xenorhabdus bovienii; assembly: GCF_024721015.1. Lineage (GTDB taxonomy): Bacteria > Pseudomonadota > Gammaproteobacteria > Enterobacterales > Enterobacteriaceae > Xenorhabdus > Xenorhabdus bovienii. The sequence continues at coordinate 1,407 of NZ_JANAIF010000146.1, read as the reverse complement.
CGGTGGTTCTGGTTAAAACTCTTAGCAATTAAAATGTCGAGGTTATTTGTCTTGATGTATGTAACACTCTAAGAATACGGATGTTTGAATTTTCTTTTATGTATTGGTACAATAAGATAAATGGAAAATGAGGAACTATTAATTTTCTGTACGACTCATCAACATTATTTCTAATTTTTACACCAGAATAAGGAGCCGTTTTCAGCAACTCTGCCATTTCTTGAAATTGAGCATCGACTTTATCAGCGAGGAATAGCCCTGCCTGTTCATAAAAGTAGCTGTAAATTTGCTCTCTATCTGCTTGAGCAGTTTCTTCCCATAACAGCCCAATCACTGGTCGCCACCACAAAGTTTCGTCCGTAGCAATGCCATACGATTTTGGCTTTCGTTATGTTCAATAAATACAGCTTGTCCGCTTTCACAGTGTGTTATTGCTTTTTCTATCTCACTTTCTAACCAGTAAGTATGTGAGTTTTTCTGATACTCGCGTTCTTCTGCTGCAAGTTCTTCCGCTTTCAATCGCATTAACTTGGTTAAATCTGTTTGGTGACGCTTTGCCGCCCGCATAGCTAGACGTTTTGTTTCGCTATCAATACGAAAATGCACCGTATCCATGTCGCCCCCTTCGTGTTGTCATTTGTGTTGTTTTTATTATAACGTATAAAACACAAAAATCAGCAATTAATGTAAGGTAAAAAGTGACATTTAAGTAATGATTATTATGTACATGACAGATAGGGTTCGCTGGGTACAAGACCATTGCAGAAATATCAACAGAGCATTGACTGGAAGGTGGGGTTTGACGCTCAGTGGAACGGTTTCACACGTTAAGGGTTTTTGTCCGATAAATCAACGTTTGTCGGACAATACGATTGTCATTTTCAGAAGACGACTTCTGACATTCCGTGCAATCGTCTTCTGAAAATGACACCTGTGTCATAAATAGCCACAAACCATTATATGTGTCAGGCATGGAAGGAGCTGAAAGCCTTGCTGGATACATGGATCAATGAAGGAATAGAGCGGAAAGTGTCACTTAGCGCTGATAATCAGTGCCTTAGATCTGGGTTAAAGGGATTCCCAATAGCTTCACACATTATCTTTTTTCGTGTAGTGGAAAATGGGATAACCATTGTCAGAATTCTACATCAATCTATGGATTATAGGCGACACATTAATGAGTAAAGATCTCATTAACTACAAGATGGTTTAGAACTTTATTTTCATCCAATATACAATAATTATGTTATAAACATAAAGTTTAAATGGGGGAGAAAATCATGAATATCTATCAACGTCTAAACAAAACTTTTTTTAATTCATGTTCAAAAATTGATAAATCTTGGCAAAAAAGAAAGAGAACAATTGATACAAAACTGATTATTCTTTTCCTAATGAAAATTATAT
>NZ_JANAIF010000145.1 GCF_024721015.1 Xenorhabdus bovienii | reverse complement strand
ATCAATCAGTTACCCGTAATCCAAATCTGGTTTACGAAGAATTACAACAGCTTAAGAGGCTACCATCTTTAAGAGGGGGAGTGAACCAAGTAAAGGATATTTACTTGGTTAGTTATTGCTCAGATAACCATGTGAGTAATGTTCACTCAGTTAACCAAGTCAATCTTATTGCCTTGGATAGCCATTGTACTTATTGTGCGTTTATTAACCATCGAACTTATTGTCGGTTGGTTCAGCCTTTTGGTTCAATGCCTCGAGATTGTAGTTCTTTGCGAAGGGTGCGTTTTATCCATGTAGCGAGGGATGGATCGCCATCAATTTTTGCTTGCTCTTCAAGTTGTTTTCTAAATTCTTCTGTCATCCTCATTTGGTACTGGGGAGATCTTTTTTCTTTTGGTGTTGACATGGTAATTACCCTAGGATATTGTGAGTTACATGGTAACGACCATTGTAGTATCAGTTATCAAATAAGGCAACGCCCCACAGTGCTCGCAACACATGTAGGGCGTTTAACCAAACCGTTAGTTGAGGTAACGATTATGGCTATACAACAGCATAACCAAACTCGCCTTAAATTTACATTCCTAATTGCATCGGGCAATCAACGTCTGGTGGATATTCACCCTGTACGCCTCATTACTGTTCTGGCGGACTGTGAAGGTGAAGCCCGTTTACTGGCAGGCAAATCTAATCTGGTATTTGTTTCCCGTCAGGGGGTGGCCGCATGAGCAAGCCTATCACTATTCATCAAGCCGCTGAAAAGGCGCAGCAACTCGAATTTATTAATCAGCTTATTGAGTCATACCCTCATCAAATACAGGGCAGTGAAATATCCGTTATGTCTTCACTGATGGCGAAGCTATCCGGCGATATTGCTGTATTTCTGATTGAAGTAATCGCAGGTGAGGAAGCTATTGATAACACTTCCCACTGTAGCGATATGTCTACCGTTCAGGGGGTGAACCATGCCTAATCCTGCCCCTCATGACTATTACACCCATCAGAACGGGGAAACCGTTCAGGTGTTGTCGGTAGCCTTTAACCGCGTGACGTTTGTCCGTGAGGGTTATCACACCCCGTGCATCATGCCAGTAAGCCGTTTCACTAAAGAATACACCTACGCAGGGAGAGCCTGATTATGTCTGATATCTATAACCACTTAGTACGCAACAACTTTAACGCGATGAGCACTGAGGAAATTAAAGATCTGCGTAAGCATTCAGATGGAGCACATAGCGCAGTGATGGCGGCAATGTCAGCGATGGGGGAACTGGCTTTCTGGTCTGCCGATAATGAAAACTATGCAGATTGTCAGGCAAGGGACGATTTGCGCCGTATCGGTGAAGCCCTGATGTATTTGCCGAGGATTGCCGAAGCGCTGAATGACACCGCACAGTATGCGGATTTTGAAATCCATCACCGTGAGGGATTCCCCAAATGGTAAATCATATTGATATCCGTTCAGTGAAAATGGCGGCGAAGGATCACTGGCAAGGGGTGCTGGCTGCTTGTGGGGTGGATGTTCCGGCGAAGGGTAAGCATGGCGCTTGCCCCCTCTGCGGCGGCACTGACCGCTTTCACTTCATGGACGATCACGGTCACGGTGGGTCATGCTCCCAATAGTTAGATTATCCTTGCAAGATAGTATTCACGCTCAATGAACGTTCCGATGATTTTGTCATGCAGGATTTCTGATTTAGAGTAGCAGATCGTTTTCCGATTCAGCCTTTTTATTCGAGTACGCAGGGTCAGATTCATTCTTTCGATGCGTTGGGTAAATTTCTTTCCTCTGAGGTGAGTTCTCTCAGGAAGGCAATCATAAACAGCATAATTATCAGTACAATAATACTGGATTTCAAACGATGCCAGAAGCGCCAACAGTTTTTCCAGCGTTTTTTTACTGCGATCGCCAAATACATGTGCGATGATTTGCTTCTGGTTTGGTTCCCACGCATATCAGAGCCCGCGTTGATTCTTCTTGTTGCCGACAAATGACCACTGCTCATCAATTTCACAGATAATGTGAATCTCACTTCCTGCCAGAGGCCGTGTTGTTACTTGTCTGGGTTCATGTTTTTTAACGTGCGAAGCACGGTATTGATCCCGACGTTCAAAACACGTGCAGTGTCTCTGATCCCGCCGTTATTTATCGCCATATCAGTGATTTGTTCTTTCACTCCGGGTTTGCAGGCTTGATAGGTGTAATTCAGTTGGAAGGTTTTACGGCAGGCATAACAGTGATAACGCGGGTGCCCACTGCTTCCTTTTCCATGCCCTTTGACCTCCTCTGCTTTGTGACAATAACGACAAACCACATCAACTTTAGCCATATCTCACCAGTAATAAAAAATGGAAAGTTTACTACAATAATCTAACTATTGGGAGCATGACCAGGTTTATGATATCGATGATTCTAATGAGCCTGTAAGAATTGAGCATAACCGCCACGATCTCCCATCACTTAAAATTACTGCCCGCATCGCATAATCAATTGCGCTTTATTGAACTTTAGTTAACCAATTAATAATCTATTCTCCGGGTACCCAATCGAAGGAGATAGAAATGTTTGTAGAAGAAGGGTTAAAGCCAGATCCGGATAACGCTGGTTTTGTGCTTGAATGGGGAGTTGTACGCTATTCTCCTTGGCATTTAGCTGGCGTGTATGCCACTAAAGAGAAAGCCGAAATACAAGCAGTTAATTTCGGCTCAGTTTATGAAGTCCATTACGGATCGCACAGAACGGGTAGTGATGACTTCGTATGGGGCATTGATCCCTAATCATTACTTATTTCTGGATGGATTAACGTCAGGGTCGCAAATGCGGCCTTTTCTCTATCTGGAACTTTGGCGTAGAGGGTTCGCGCGGATGCCTGAAGAGCATTAGGACTCGGTTCGATTCCGAGAGGTTCCACCAAATTATATCGAAGGTCACTTAGGTGGCCTTTTTCATTTTAGGCTGCCAACTGCCGTGTAAGTGTTGGGTGGGTTGCTGGGTTACCTATTCCAGCCGACAGCAAACTCTCATAAATTGGCAGGATCACAATTTAACGCCAAAAACCACGCAGGGTAATACCTGCTAAACGTTACGCATTGCGTATCTGCCGTCGCCAGTTCGGGGCGGCATCTCCTATTAACTCAACTCACAGGGGCGACCATAGCTCACCCCACGGACGCCCATTGTTCAAATGGGGTGGAATATGCGTATGCCAAACAAAGATCCGATTGAACTCTACCAGTGGCTGATACTTCTGCTACTTTCTGCATGGGGCGGAATAGTCCGCTACATCATCGATATAAAAACCAGCAACGCCCGCTGGAGCTGGATTGGGGC